>NZ_JAWLID010000039.1:0-2040 GCF_033042495.1 Vibrio sp. EA2
TTCACTGAACACACATCGTCAACTACGGGACTATCACCCTGTATCGTCGGCCTTTCCAGACCGTTCGTCTAACGTGTGTAAAGCTTAAGGGCTAGTCCAATTTCGCTCGCCGCTACTTTCGGAATCTCGGTTGATTTCTTTTCCTCGGGGTACTTAGATGTTTCAGTTCCCCCGGTTCGCCTCCTGCTGCTATGTATTCACAACAGGATACTTACTTATGTAAGTGGGTTTCCCCATTCGGAAATCCCAGACTCAAGTGGCTTTTACTGCCTAATCTGGGCTTATCGCAAGTTAATACGTCCTTCATCGCCTCTGACTGCCAAGGCATCCACCGTGTACGCTTAGTCACTTAACCATACAACCCGAAGAAGTTTCGAATTGACGTTAAACAACCAAAGTTGTCTCTCATTATTTGAATGAGCGAGAGACATTAGTTCGTTTCCACTTTAAAAAGCAGAACCAAACTACGATTTTGCCGGACTCAAATATGAATAATCCGAAGATTATTCCCAAGAACACTTGAATGTGTTTTTAGTTGTATTCAAATACATGAATACTTTGAGAACTTTACAAACAACAATAAATTGTTGTTTTGTCAGCTTTCCAAATTGTTAAAGAGCTAATTACTTCAAACGAAGTAACCATTTTTAAGAACACTTAAGCAAATGTGCTTAAAGATGGTATCCCGTAGGGGAGTCGAACCCCTGTTACCGCCGTGAAAGGGCGGTGTCCTAGGCCTCTAGACGAACGGGACACAGAAAGTCAGTGGTGGAGCTAATCGGGATCGAACCGATGACCTCTTCGCTGCCAGCGAAGCGCTCTCCCAGCTGAGCTATAGCCCCACATAAAATTGCTTTGCATTTTATGCAGAACCAATTTTTTGCTCTGAATTAAAACCATATCAATCTGTGTGGACACTCGTCGAGACTCATTTGTTTCCGCTTTAAAAAGCAGAAGCAAACTATCCATTCGTATAAGGAGGTGATCCAGCGCCAGGTTCCCCTAGCGCTACCTTGTTACGACTTCACCCCAGTCATGAACCACAAAGTGGTAAGCGTCCCCCCGAAGGTTAAACTACCTACTTCTTTTGCAGCCCACTCCCATGGTGTGACGGGCGGTGTGTACAAGGCCCGGGAACGTATTCACCGTGGCATTCTGATCCACGATTACTAGCGATTCCGACTTCATGGAGTCGAGTTGCAGACTCCAATCCGGACTACGACGCACTTTTTGGGATTCGCTCACTCTCGCAAGTTGGCCGCCCTCTGTATGCGCCATTGTAGCACGTGTGTAGCCCTACTCGTAAGGGCCATGATGACTTGACGTCGTCCCCACCTTCCTCCGGTTTATCACCGGCAGTCTCCCTGGAGTTCCCGACATTACTCGCTGGCAAACAAGGATAAGGGTTGCGCTCGTTGCGGGACTTAACCCAACATTTCACAACACGAGCTGACGACAGCCATGCAGCACCTGTCTCAGAGTTCCCGAAGGCACCAATCCATCTCTGGAAAGTTCTCTGGATGTCAAGAGTAGGTAAGGTTCTTCGCGTTGCATCGAATTAAACCACATGCTCCACCGCTTGTGCGGGCCCCCGTCAATTCATTTGAGTTTTAATCTTGCGACCGTACTCCCCAGGCGGTCTACTTAACGCGTTAGCTCCGAAAGCCACGGCTCAAGGCCACAACCTCCAAGTAGACATCGTTTACGGCGTGGACTACCAGGGTATCTAATCCTGTTTGCTCCCCACGCTTTCGCATCTGAGTGTCAGTATCTGTCCAGGGGGCCGCCTTCGCCACCGGTATTCCTTCAGATCTCTACGCATTTCACCGCTACACCTGAAATTCTACCCCCCTCTACAGTACTCTAGTCTGCCAGTTTCAAATGCTATTCCGAGGTTGAGCCCCGGGCTTTCACATCTGACTTAACAAACCACCTGCATGCGCTTTACGCCCAGTAATTCCGATTAACGCTCGCACCCTCCGTATTACCGCGGCTGCTGGCACGGAGTTAGCCGGTGCTTCTTCTGTCGCTAACGTCAAA
>NZ_JAWLID010000040.1:0-1767 GCF_033042495.1 Vibrio sp. EA2
GCCATAATGCAAGAAATAGCTTATGACCAACATATCCGAATACCTGTTTAGCCACGCAATGGCGATAATAATTAGCCCAACCCCTTAATTTCGGATTTATCACTTTGATAAGATCGTTCACAGAGGTTGTTGCATGCTTTTTAATGAGTTCGCGCAGATTACTCAAGAACAGCAATGTGTTAGATTTACTCGGTTTAATGAGCAATTTCCCTTTGTACTTTCTGTGGTTGAACCCTAGAAAGTTAAAGCCGTTATCGATGTGCGTAATGTGCGTTTTCTCTTCAGATAATGTTAAGCCTCTTTCCGCTAAGAAATCAGCAATCAACGGTTTGATATCATTCTCCAACACTTCCTTTGAAGCGCAGGTGACGACGAAATCGTCGGCGTATCCAATGAAATTGGCTCTAGTACCCTTTTTGAGGGCCGTAGACTTAATATGCTGCTCAAGTCCTGCAAGAGTCATTAGCATCAAGGTTGGTGATATTATCCCACCTTGTGGTGTTCCCTCATCGGTGCGATAAAACAGACCTTTGTCCATAAAGCCAGACTTTAGCCATTGTTCCAACATTCTCTTATCAACAGCGATGTTATCAAGAAGCCATTGATGGCCGATCTTGTCGAAACAAGCTTTGATATCCCCTTCAAGTACCCATTTAGCTGATTTCTTTAATGCCAAACATTTGAAACACTGCCCAACTGCATCGGCAGTACTGCGATTTGGCCTAAATCCATAACTATTGGGGTCAGCAAGCGTTTCCGATATAGGCTCTAATGCAAGAAGGTGGAGGGCTTGTTGCGCTCTATCTATCATGCATGGAATTCCCAGTGGTCTAAGCTTGCCGTTCTTTTTGGGGATGTAGATACGCTTGAGCGGTTGGGCTTTGTACGCCTTTCGACTCAATTGATTAACTGCTTTTATGCGGCGTGCATCTGTGTTCCAGATGACACCATCTATTCCAGGCGTTTTACTGCCTTTATTTTGAGATACTCGCCTTACTGCAAGAAGCTTGGCTGAGCGAGAATGAGTTAGTATCCACTGCAAGGCTTTCGCTTTACCGTGTTTACCTTCTCTAGTTGCCTTTGCGATACGTATCTGAAGCTTTAATACATGCGATTCAATGGGTTTCCAGTCGATAGACTGCCATTGAGCGCTGTCAGGAGAGGCACTAATCTCTTTAGAAATCATCATTTGCGTTTCTCCTTAAATAAAGTTCTTCAAACTTTCTCGCAACGAAAGACCAGTCGGAAGTGGGCTCACTTTCGTGACCAGACACGAGTCTGTATCTGCATCGTTACAATGCAGCCTTCGCTTTCTCCGACCTCCTTTACCCGCATCGCTATCGGCCACAAAGGCTTTCCCATAGGGAGCGATACAGGCTTACCCTGTTCCGTATGTTACGTAAAATGTCAACTTAGATGCCCACTCTAGTGCGGAGAGTACTCTGATCACGAAAGGCCAGTGCCCAACTCCTTTCCGACTCTCGTTGCCGTTTTGGCCACAGCGTATTAACCACTTCCGCTGCTTCATCATATAACGCACCTTTAATGGATTCACATACGTTCATCATATTGACTCCCTAGCACTTACCCGAATTGTGGTTTTCAGGAGGAACATCCTCTCACGATTTTGTTCCCACTCAGCCTAACGGCCAAGTTTCGTTACATTGTCAGATCCGCTGCTTTATTCAGGATCCTAGGGTCATCTGGTGATACAGACGGTTCACTCTTGTCGTAGTGAACAACGCTTCATACGACTTCAGGTCGCAC
>NZ_JAWLID010000041.1:0-1270 GCF_033042495.1 Vibrio sp. EA2
TTCCTCCTTAGCTCAGTTGGTAGAGCGACGGACTGTTAATCCGCAGGTCGCTGGTTCGAGCCCAGCAGGAGGAGCCACTTTTGGAAAGCTGCATCATTGATGCGGCTTTTTTTTCGTTTAAAATTCCCGTCCCGAATAGCTCTTCTTATTTTTTCGCCAGCAAGTCTGTGTCCCTGCGTCATTAGATTTAAAGGCTTTGCTTAACCAATATGCTGCCAGACTTCCCCTCCCTTATTAGATCGCGATATAAATAGAAGTATGGCTCCTAAGGCTTAGCAACAGCACAAATCAGATTTGCTTCTTTCGTTATCCACTTCACACTCAATCTCAGTCCTAGCACCAACACTCTATAGATACTCATCAAAGGCCAGTATTGGCTCTCTAACAGCCCTTCAATGACTTTATAAGTTAGTTAGTGAATGATTCCATAACGATCGTAATCACCAACCTGTGACGCTCTAGAGAGCTTACAGAGCCAGGAACAAACTTTAAAACTAAGCTCTTTCTTTATAACGATAAATCAAGAAAAACATTCACTAAGAGCCTACGTGAGTGCAGTGAAACCGAGAAATGTGCTCATTCATTTCAGCAGAAAAAGCCCTGTAATTGATCCTAAGCAGTTATATCAGTACACCTTACGCCACATGGATCGACTGGAGACTTCATCATACAGCGCCCAATCACACGCTACATACAAGCGTATAAGCCATCTTTGAAATTCCACAGTTTTAGATATTACCTTTCTAGCTAAAACTCAAGACAGGTGACAGCGGGCAAAAAGAACATGAGGTTTCTTCTGACGTTGAGAATAAGCAGAGGATCTGTAGAGCTTGAGATCACGTAAGCTCCCAACACGAGGAACTTAAAGTTACTCAAGACAAACTAAAACATCCTGGCATTTCTGCTTAGATCGGGAATGATTTTCAGAAAACCAGAGCCACAGGCTATCTGGAGGCATTTAGCCTAAAGGGTGAATATGTACGGATATTAAAAAACTCAGCCATTTTTAGCAAAGTTTTGAGAACAAGTGATGGAGCGACTAGAGTCTTAGGCTCCAGACAGGCGCTCCTGCGGGACTTATTGTTCGAAGTCCAACCTAACTCAGCACAAACAAAAAGACCCCAGCATTTCTGCTGAGGTCTGGGATAAGTGGCGGAGCGGACGGGACTCGAACCCGCGACCCCCGGCGTGACAGGCCGGTATTCTAACCAACTGAACTACCGCTCCGCATTGGTCAGACTATTGAGTCTAATAAGAACCTGGCGATGTT
>NZ_JAWLID010000042.1:0-1432 GCF_033042495.1 Vibrio sp. EA2
CGGGAGCAAACTTCATGATTATCGCATCTCACTGTTTTTATGTTCAGAGGTGTCGCACTTCGTACTTGAATCCAAGACACATAACAAAGCGTTTAAGAGGGATTCTCAACGCTCGGCAGTTTTGGTTCAAAATTTAGTTTTTGTGTTTATGGCACAATGGGTTAAGTTGGGTGATATAGCGTTGTTCACCCCTTAACGCGGCGTTATACGCTTATCGACTAAGGAGGGTCATGATATGAAATTAGCACAGTTAAATATTGCGCTTGCCAAATATCCTTTGGATGCGCCTGAAATTAAAGAATTTGTAGACAATTTAGACCTAGTTAATGGCATAGCTGAAGAAAGTGAAGGCTTTATCTGGCGTTTAAAAGACGACTCCGGTGATGCTACGAGCATTAAGTTGTTTGATGATCCAAACATGATTGTAAATATGTCAGTTTGGGAAAATACAGACTCACTTAAAAATTTTATGTTTCGCACTGGCCATAGAGATTTCATGCGCCGAAAAAGCGAATGGTTTCATCGATTGGCAGAAGATACCTATGTTCTATGGTGGGTTGAAGACGGCCATATACCAACGCCACAAGAAGCGTTGTCCCGCCTTCAACATTTGCGAGACAACGGAGATACGCCATTTGCTTTCACGTTTAAAACGAACTTCACGGAAGCAGATCTTGCGTGAACTGCGCGTATAACAAAGCGTTTAAGACGGATTCACAACGCTTGGCATTTTCGGTTTTATTCAGCTTAAGTGTTTACGACACAATGGTTTAGGTTAGGTGGCCGCGTTGTTCACCACTTAACGCGGCGTTAGTACTGGATGGGCATCAACGGTAAAATTTTTGGGGTTTATCGGGTTCTTTTCCTAGTTTTACACCTGGTCAAATGTGCCTTTCACGTTCTCTCCGGTGGCACTATATGTGGAGTGTTCGCTTTGACTTCACCGTTTACGGCGTCTAACTTTCGGGCTATTTCTTTGGTGTGGTTTCTTTGATGCTGGAACATTTTCGTCAAACACTGAGTTTCTTTGTCGCTGCCGTTTAGTTCTGAAGCCCGTATCCTTTGTTAATTTGAGCACGGAGAAATCAGGGCAGTTTTGCACATTTTTCTTCTGGCCAACTCGCTTTTTGAGATTGAGTTCTAGTTTGGCAGTTGTCCCTTTGGCGTCAGCGTTTTAAGCCATAACTTTCGTGCTATATTTCAATATCTCGGTGTGTGCCAAAGGCTTTAAGTGCAGCATACTAACAAACAATTCAAGAGGGATTCGTAACGCGTGGCATTTTTACTATGCGTTGGTTTTAGTGATTAAGGTGGTTTGCGGTGGCATCGGTGTTGCGTTACTCACCCCTTAATTGGGCGTTATGCCACAAGAGTAAATCTGTAAATGGGGTTGTATGAAATCATCATTAAGAAAAAGCGGGACAGGTTTTGA
>NZ_JAWLID010000043.1:0-1418 GCF_033042495.1 Vibrio sp. EA2
GCATGCGTTGGTTTTAGTGATTAAGGTGGTATGCAGGGGCTTTGGTGTTGCGTTACTCACCCCTTAATTGGGCGTTAGTACTGGATTGGCATCAACGGTAAAATTTTCGGAGTTTATCGGTTTCTTTGCCTAGCTTTACACCTGGTCAAATGTGACTTTCACGTTCTTTCCGGTGGCACTATATGAGTTGTGTTCGCGTTGATTTCACCGTTTACGGTTTCTAACTTTCGGGTTATTTCTCTGGTGCGGCTTCTTTGGTGTTGGGAAATTCTCGTCAAACACTGAGTTTCTTTGACGCTGCCGTTTAGTTCTGCAACCTGTATCCTTTGCTAATTTGAAAACGGCGGCAATAGGGCAGTTAAGCATATTTTTCTTTTCGCCAACTTACGTTTTGAGAGTGAGTTCTAGTTTGGCTGTTGTCCCTTTAGCTTCAGCATTTCAAGCCAGAAGTTTAGTGCTATATTTCAATATCTTGGCATGTGCCAAAGGTAAACGGGCAGCGTACTAACAAACAATTCAAGAGGGATTCGTAACGCGTGGCATTTTTACTATGCGTTAATTTTAGTGATTAAGGTGGTTTGAAGCGGCATCGGTATTGCGTTACTCACCCCTTAATTGGGCGTTAAGTTTCAATAGGTAGTTCAAATGAACAAAAATACATTCTACAAATACAAATCATTAAGTAATTTTGAGTTCGTATTGGACATATTGCTTCGAGAAAGGTTGTATGCAAGTAAGTATAGTGAGCTAAATGACCCTATGGAGGGAGTCATTAAGGTTGATGGTACAATCCCCGATGACCTAGAAGAAACGTGGAAGAACATACTCGAAGATCTGCGAGTATGTTGTTTTACTCCAGACGACTCAAACACATTAATGTGGGCACATTATGCAGATGGGGGGCGTGGTTGTGCAATTGAGTTTGAACTGCTACCAAGTTCGGAAGTTGTTAAAGTTTCCTATCGCAACAAGCCGAAAGTTTCTAAAAATCAATTAACAACAGATAAAGCGATAGAAATTCTAAAGTATAAGGATTCGAGCTGGAAATATGAGAAAGAGTTCCGTTGTATAACATCGGACACATATGTACCGATTGCAGTGAAAAAATTGATACTCGGACCTAAAGTACAAGCCTCAACAGTAGAGATATTACAAGGGATTCTTCGTTGCTGTAAGCCTGATTTACAAGTTGTTCAGCTTAAAGGTAAGGGGGACAGCATTGTTGAACGTGTGCAAATGACCATAGGAAGTAAAAGAGTCTATTACCGTGAGAGTGAAGAATGCTCAAAATGCTTGGAGTTAGAGCACTATAGGGAACAGTTTGTCCATTGGTAAAAGAAACTTAGTATCAAGTTTGAAGTGCGACACTTTCTATAGATGCGCATGAATATACTCCGTTGGTGTCCTATACCCAAGTC
>NZ_JAWLID010000044.1:0-1187 GCF_033042495.1 Vibrio sp. EA2
GAATTAGTCGAAGATCTTAGCAACAACACCAGCACCTACTGTACGGCCACCTTCACGGATCGCGAAACGTAGACCTTCGTCCATTGCGATTGGTGCGATTAGCTCAACAGTCATCTGTACGTTGTCACCTGGCATTACCATTTCTACGCCTTCTGGTAGCTGGATGTCACCAGTTACGTCAGTTGTACGGAAGTAGAACTGTGGACGGTAGCCTTTGAAGAATGGAGTGTGACGACCACCTTCATCTTTAGACAGTACGTATACTTCTGATTCGAACTTAGTGTGTGGAGTGATTGAACCAGGCTTAGCTAGTACTTGACCACGTTCAACTTCATCACGCTTAGTACCACGTAGAAGTGCACCAACGTTCTCACCCGCACGACCTTCGTCTAGAAGCTTACGGAACATTTCAACACCAGTACATGTAGTAGTAGTAGTGTCTTTGATACCTACGATAGCAACTTCGTCACCTACGTTTAGGATACCACGCTCGATACGACCAGTTACTACAGTACCACGACCTTGGATCGAGAATACGTCTTCGATAGGCATTAGGAACGGTAGGTCTACTGCACGCTCTGGCTCTGGGATGTAAGAGTCTAGTGCTTCAGCTAGTTCAACGATTTTCGCTTCCCACTGCTCTTCGCCGTTTAGTGCGCCTAGTGCAGAACCTTGGATAACTGGTAGGTCATCACCTGGGAAATCGTACTCAGATAGAAGTTCACGAACTTCCATTTCTACTAGTTCTAGTAGCTCTTCATCGTCAACCATGTCACATTTGTTCATGAATACGATGATGTATGGGATACCAACCTGACGGCCTAGTAGGATGTGCTCACGAGTTTGAGGCATTGGGCCATCAGTCGCAGCAACAACTAGGATACCACCGTCCATCTGTGCAGCACCAGTGATCATGTTTTTAACGTAGTCAGCGTGTCCTGGACAGTCAACGTGTGCGTAGTGACGAGTTGGAGTGTCGTACTCAACGTGAGAAGTTGCGATTGTGATACCGCGCTCACGCTCTTCTGGAGCGTTATCGATAGATGCGAAGTCTTTAGCTACACCGCCGTAAACTTTAGCAAGAGTAGTACAGATAGCTGCAGTTAGAGTTGTTTTACCGTGGTCAACGTGGCCGATAGTACCAACGTTAACGTGCGGTTTCGTACGTTCAAATTTTTCTTTAGACA
>NZ_JAWLID010000045.1:0-1092 GCF_033042495.1 Vibrio sp. EA2
TCTTGGATTCAAGTACGAAGTGCGACACCTCTGAACATAAAAACAGTGAGATGCGATAATCATGAAGTTTGCTCCCGCCAAGAAGTAAAAAACATGAAATACACGCACCTCACTGAGAACGAAAGGTATATGATTTCTGCCCTCAGAAAGCAAGGAATTAGTACCGCTAAAATAGCTAAACAACTGGGGCGTCACAAAGCCACTATCTATCGAGAAATTGAACGCAACTCCCGATACAACAGACACTTTAAAAGGTACTCCTATCAAGCGTGGAGAGCCCAACAAATGGCTCGCAACCGGCTAAGCCGGTCGCGCAGAAATAAGCGCTACAGCAAAATCGACTTTAGGTTGCCTGAGGCCTTGCTGCGACTGGATTGGAGTCCTGACCAAATCGTCGGATACCTAAGGGTAAGAGGCTATCCAACAATGAGCCACGAGCTCATTTATCAGCATATTTGGAACGACAAAACTCTCGGTGGAACACTATGGAAACACCTACGCCAATACACTAAGAAAAGGCGTAAAAGGTATAACTCGAAAGACAGCCGAGGTCGGCTGGCAGCAAAGCGTCATATTACCGAAAGACCTGCAAAAGCTGAGCATCGAAAAGAGCCTGGTCACTGGGAAATTGATACCGTCGTTGGCTGCGGAACCAAGCACTGTATCGTGACTTTAGTCGACAGAATGACTGGCTACACTTTTATTGGGCAAATGGGCGATAGAACAAGCGAGTCGCTCAACGTAAGAATGAGCAAAATCATGACCCGCTCTGACTTACCTTTTAAGACGATAACTGCAGATAACGGCACTGAATTTCACGGTTACGCACAACTAGAAAAACATCATAACTGTCTGTTTTACTTTGCAAATCCATACCACTCATGGGAACGAGGCACTAATGAAAACACCAATGGCTTGATACGACAATACTTACCAAAACGTACTTCTATGTCACACGTAACACAGAAGCTCTGCAATGAAATTGCACACAAATTAAATACGCGCCCACGCAAAAGACTTGGGTATAGGACACCAACGGAGTATATTCATGCGCATCTATAGAAAGTGTCGCACTTCAAACTTGATACTAAG
>NZ_JAWLID010000046.1:0-1082 GCF_033042495.1 Vibrio sp. EA2
CAGTTCAAACCCGAGATCCAGCCACGACATCATACCGCCCGCCGTCACTATGTCACCGTGATCGATCAATATCTTATTGCTGTTAAGAGGAATCTCCGTAAACATTCTGGTAAATGTTTCTGCTAACGCCCAATGGGTTGTCACTTCTCTTTTACCAAGCAAGTTCGTTGCGGCCAGAATAAATACCCCAGCGCAAGCAGATGATAGAACTGTACCTTTGGAATACTGCTTTCTAAGCCATTCAATAAGTTTGGTGTCAGGTGCTAAGTAATAATCGTCTATTGAAGCTGGCGGTAGCAAAACAACGGTAAAACTATCCTCTATCAACTCTTTATGCGAAATAATGACTGGTTCAAATAAGACCTCAATCCCTTGTTCTCGACAAACTCTGCTTGCAAGCAAAAACATCTCTTCAAGACCAAAAACCGCAGACTTCAATACTGAAGGATACTCACAAATTCCAATGGATATTTTTGTCATACGACTCTCTATATGTCGGTTTTTGCCCTTTTTATGTCATTTTAATCACTAAAAAGACTACAGCAAGTTGCTCATAATTTTCCTATACAAAAAGTTAAAACAACAGGAGATCAAAAATGAACAGAACTGCATTACTTATAATTGATATACAAAATGATTACTTCCCTAAAGGTAAGCTCCCATTATGGAACACAGATAAGATCCTGATAAACATTAAAGAATTAATTGCTAAAGCTAACCAACAGCATGTTCCGGTATTTCTTATCCAACACGTATCTTCGGCTCCTAAGGGAATGGCACCTTTCTTTGAAAAAGGTAGTGAAGGAGCGAATATCCACCCAGAAATAATCGCGATATGCCCTAATGCAGAGGTCATACAGAAACAGCATGCAGATAGCTTTTATCAAACTCATTTAGAGAAATCACTGGAAAAATTTGATATTGATGAATTACTGATATGCGGGATGATGACACAAAATTGCGTTACACATACTGCTATATCAAAGAAAGCAGAAAAATATAAAGTTTCAATTATTGAAGACTGTTGCACAACTACAGATGCGATGATTCATAAAATTGCTTTGAATGCAGCATCACCTCGC
>NZ_JAWLID010000047.1:0-1041 GCF_033042495.1 Vibrio sp. EA2
TCCTGTAGTAAATGGCATATCTGGATTAAGCGTTTATCCGTTGGGTAAGGCAACGCCATTTCCACCGTCGTTAGTGATTCGAATTGGTCAATGATAACTTGAGCCACTCTCGCCTGCTTTGATTCCTTACTATAGTGCGGCGGATAATTCGAAAAATGAATGATTAATTCTCTGAGTAAGGGGGTCATTTGACACACTAACGGACGCTGCCATGCAGAATGTGTAATTGTATCTGATGCAACATATAAGCTACGCATTTCGCTCGTCTTATCAGATATGACACGATGTTTGACACCATTTGGGATCCAAATCCCATAATTTGGTATCGATATATAACTGGAATTTATCGTTTCTACTTTTAATATTCCGGATGAAACATAAGTGAACTGGCCCCAAGTGTGCTGGTGCCACTCGGTTATGCTACCACCAGCTCCCCAGCTTTCAGAGCGAGACCAAATAGGACGAGGCAACTCTGTCATCTCCGGAATGGTTCTTGTTTGTCTTGTATTCATCATATCTTGTCTAATATTCGGCAGAGAGACAATGCATATCAGAGTACACTGTTAGGAAATCTCTGTATATGACAGGTGTAGTTGTGTTAGAAAAAATAAAAAAAGAGTGGTTCTTGCTGGGAATGCTTAGTGCTATCGCTCTCTCTTTCTTGTCTCCTGAGGTAGGGCGAAGCGGTGGGTGGTTACAATTAGATAAGTTCACTCAATTGGGAATTGCTGTGATTTTCTTCCTGCATGGTATCCATTTATCCCCGGCAAAATTAAAACAGGGGATAAGTAATTGGCCATTGCACTTGCTCATTCAGTTGACCACGTTTGTTGTCTACCCGTTAATTTGGGTTGTCTCTGCTAATGGACTGAATGCCATTTTTCCTTCGGCATTAGCTTTGGGATTCTGCTATTTGTTTGCTTTACCGGGCACTGTGTCATCCTCGGTTGCGATGACAAGCTTAGCGAAAGGCAATGTACCTGGTGCAATTTTTAATGCTTCGCTATCGAGTGTCATCGGTGTTGCTTTGACTCCACTATT
>NZ_JAWLID010000048.1:0-976 GCF_033042495.1 Vibrio sp. EA2
ATAACGCCCAATTAAGGGGTGAGCAACGCTACCACCCAAGCTTAAAGTATTGTGCCATAAACACTTAACTTGAAGTAGAAGCAAAATGCCAAGCGTTGGGAATCCCTCTTAAATTGTTTGTTATGTGTAATTTTCTATGTACTTCCTTAATGACTCAGTCGATTCAAACAAGGGACTAATTGGAAGGTTAAGATTTAGCTTCTCAATTTCGACTGCCGAAGAGCCATGGCATTTCTCAAAGTCACTCCAACTGCTCTTGTGAACCTGCTTTACGATTCTAAAGTCGAGTAACAATTGAGAAAACGCTTCGGGGCTATACCCCTTAGTCTCAGCAATAAAGTGTTGTGTAGCCGGACGTATACCTTGAACCAGTGCCAAATAAAATCGAGCGATGTCATTTACATGGATATATTGGTTATAACCTTGAGATGGTATCGCTACTTGGAGAGTTTGGTCAGATAAGGAATCTACAATTCGCTTTAGCTGACAGTTTTCACCACCATAAACCAAACTAGGACAGTAAACGACATGCCACTTCTTTTTGATAGCGCAACCTATTGTAACTGTGTCCGGTTTCACCACCTCTAGAGGCTTAAGCCTAAATTCTTTGAGGTCATTGTGAGAAGCATTGCCAAATAGCCAAACGCCCGATGTGTGGATTTTTGTTGCACCTTCAGCCGCTAGTCTATCCAACTGCGTTAGCAGCTTGGACTCTATATCAGCTATTTCCTCCGGAGAAAATTCTGACCAATGTGGGCGAGCACAATTTATAACGATATCAAAGTAACCAGAGAAATCTGATGGCACATTGGCAAGCTTCCGAGCAGGAGGTAAGACACCGCTAGTCCTGCTGTAAGTCGAAACTTCAAAGCCACTTTCAACAAACATCTTAGTCACGTGGCTACCAATATACCCATTGGATCCTGATATAAGTACTTTCATTCTTTCCCTGAACTCTCGATTACACATAACGCCC
>NZ_JAWLID010000005.1:0-271171 GCF_033042495.1 Vibrio sp. EA2
ACATCGCCAGGCTTTAAATATCGTTTTCAGATTTATCTTTTCTAAAAGAACGGTCTGAAGACAAAACTAAAAGTTAGCATCATTAGTGTAAGACTAAGTTTTTAGTAAAAATTTGTGGAGAGATGGCTGAGTGGTTGAAAGCACCGGTCTTGAAAACCGGCATACGTTAATAGCGTATCTAGGGTTCAAATCCCTATCTCTCCGCCACTATTGAAAATTAAGCCGCTGTTATTACAGCGGCTTTTTTTTACTTGAAAATTATTTTGTACATAAAATGAGCATTGGTTGCGCTGCGTCTACATTTTTCATTCCAGTTGGTTTACCGTCGTACATATTATTTCCATATTGATAGCATTCGTCATGAATGCCGCACTATTGAGAAGGAAGATAGATGAAGTTACTTTACTGGTTAGATGAGTGGCAAACACTCACTCGTGTAGAACAAAAAAGTGCACTGCCGATTTCAGGAGCCGATCTACTTGATGATGTGTTTGTTAAGTATCAATTAGTCGATCCTAACCAACCATTACTGTTTACCTTCTCCCCCTCTGGTACTGACGTTCAGGTACAAGACTTAACCCCGAATTTTGCTCCTTGGGGATACCACCTAGCTCAACAACAAAAAGTGAATATTATTGCTTTCCAGCATCTGGGAAAAAGTAATTGGTTCCGAAGTCGCAATTTGATTTTCTTCCTTGAGCAGTTGGCCGATCTGCTAGAGCCGTTTCAGTGTCGCTTGGGATATGGCGAAAGCCGAGGTGGCTTTGCTATTGGCGCATTTGCCAAGTTGCTTGGACTGCAGCATATCCTGCTGTTTTATCCCGTCAGTACAAAGAACAAAACTCTGGTGCCATGGGACGACAGACCGAGCACCGAGCTAGCTCAACAGTTTGACTGGGAGAGTGGCTATCATGATCGAGATTTGGGTGATGCCAAAGGCTACATTATTTATGACCCTACCAATGGTATCGATCATCTTCATGCCCAACGTTACCCGGAGCTGACGCATCTAAAAGTGGTTGGTATGGGGCACGGAACCCAATCCACACAGCTGGATAAATTAGAATTTTTTAACGCGGTGGCGACGGAATTTATTCGCCATCAACAGATAGATATTGCCCAATTTAATGAGCAAACCAAGACTTTGTTTTTAAAAGAGGATTGATATCAGAGCCCCCTGTTATGAGGGGAAATGATCACGCACTAAAAACTAGATTTTTAATACAATTGCTAGGCGCAATTTAGATGGAGGATTAATGAAGTTACTGTACTGGTTGGACGAATGGCTGACTCTTTCTGATGAAGAGCAGAAAACCAGGCTACCGATGTCCGGGGAGGACTTACTTGACGACGTGTTTGTTAAGTATGAGTTTGTTGATCGCAACAAACCGCTATTGTTCACCTTTTCCCCTGCTGGTACTAATTTACAAGTACAGGACTTACATCCAGATTTTGCGCCTTGGGGCTACCGACTGGCCCAGAAACAGAAAGTAAACGTTATCTCTTTTCAGCACCTCGGGAAAAGTAATTGGTTTCGTAGCCGCAATTTGATTTTCTTTCTTGAGCAGTTATCGACGTTATTGGAACCCTTCGAGTGCCGTTTAGGCTATGGGCTAAGTCGGGGTGGCTTCGCTATTGGTGCATTTGCCAAATTGCTTCAGCTGGACCAGGTATTACTGTTTCATCCTGTCAGTACCAAAAACCAAGCGTTAGTGCCTTGGGATGACAGATCGAGTACAGAATTAGCTCAACAGTTTGACTGGGAGGGTGACTATCACGATTTGGATCTAGGCGATGCACAGGGCTATATCATTTATGACCCAACTAACGATATTGATCGCCTTCATGCTAAGCGCTATCCAGAGCTGACTCATCTACGGGTTTACGGCATGGGACATGGAACTCACGCTACTTATATGAATAAATTTGGTTTTTACAAACAAGTAGCCGCTGACTTTATCCGCTATCAACAGATAGACATTGCCCAGTTTCGCCATCAAACGAAAACTCTGCGCTTGAAAGAGGATTATTACCAGTGCCTCAACAAGGCGAACGCAAGCTCACAACATCGTTTGAACCTACTGAGTACTGCTCATAATGTGCTGATTGACGAAAAGAAAGCACACGTGAAAGAACATCAGGCTCAAATTGATATTCAACCACTGGTCGACATCGCGCTGAAACATGAGCATGACAATCCGCAAGATACGGTACAACTTTTAGAAGTTGCTCAGCAATTGGTTCCTGGTGATCCTTTAGTAGAACACAAGCTCCAGCAGCTCACATAAAAACATGCCTTGAAAAGCGGGGAGGGGTATCTTAAGTGAAGAGTGTTGGGTTGCAGTCTTTATAAACCTGTTCGATTGTTGTATCAGAAACAGCAGAATAACAAAGCTAAAAAAGCCCAAGTATTAACTTGGGCTTGAAATGAAACCGTGTAATAGCGCAGATTAAAACTCTTTTGGTGCAAAACCTGTCATCGCATCCAGACGTAGCTCTTTACCAAGCTTGGTCATCGGGTGAACGATAACAAGTCCGCGCACGCGCTTCTTGAGTTTGCCAATGTCTGCCTGCTCTTCTTTGGTAATTTCACGAGAAAATGGCATATCCAGCAAGCTCTTACGCTCTTTATTCAGTTCGTAATTCTGTTTGTGCTTAAGCTGATTAAGTTTTTTGCTTAATTGCTCGACTTCGTCAGTAAACTTAGAAATCATTTCGTGATCACCACGAGAACGTGCTGCATCGAGTTTACGCTGGCAGTTCTCTACGCGGTTGTGCAGCTTTTGAATATCAGTTTTTATGCTCATGGTAGTAAGACTCTAATTTTAAATGGTCGAGGAGTATAGCATAGCTGAAATCAAATCCCGTACTACTCGATCCGCTCCATCAGTTGATTAATTCATTGCCGGAAGTTTGTCCGGAGAAAAACGCTTCAATATTGCTGAGCGTGACGGCGGCAATGTTATTTAACGCTTCGTGGGTCAGGAATGCCTGATGTCCAGTGAACAGAACGTTGTGGCAAGCAGAGAGGCGACGAAAAACATCGTCGACAATGATGTCATTCGATTTATCCTGGAAGAACAGCTCTTTTTCATTGTCGTATACATCCAGTCCCAATGAACCAATTCTGCCTTGTTTTAGGGCTTCAATTGCTGCAACTGAATCTAATAGCTCGCCACGACTGGTATTGATGATCATCACACCATCTTTCATTTTCGAAAATGACTCTGCATTGAGTAGATGGTAGTTCTCTTTACTCATTGGGCAATGCAACGTAATAATATCGGCATTGGCATAAATATCTTCTAGAGAGCAGTAACGTGCGCCCATCTCTATGGCTAGAGGGTTTTCGTAAGGATCATGGCAAAGAACCTCCATACCCAATCCCTTGAAAATTCTCATCGCAGCGATGCCAATTTTTCCTGTGCCAATTACGCCGACCGTTTTGCCAAAAAAGTTGAAGCCAACTAAACCCTCAAGAGAGAAGTTTGCGTCCCGGGTGCGTTGATAGGCTTTGTGCAGTCGACGGTTCAAACACATCATCAAACCGACAGTGTGCTCTGCCACCGCCTCAGGAGAGTAGGCCGGCACACGTACCACTTGTATACCTAATTGTTTAGCGGCTTGCTGGTCTACTTTATCAAAACCAGCACAGCGCATCGCAATAAGCTTCGTGCCGCCCTGAGACAGTTGCTTTAGGACAGGCTCTGACAAGTCGTCATTAACGAAAGCGCATACCACTTCGCAGTCGTGCGCCATTTTGGCTGTCTTGGTGGTCAGCCGAAAATCGTGATAATGAAACTCTAAATCCTGGTGATCTTTGACATTGTTAAATGAGGCTTCGTCGTAAGATTTGGCGCTAAAAAAAGCAACGTTAATCATAATAATCTCTCGAAATCTTTGTGTTCTCTAATAACGTAATGCAACTTGGGTACAATGAGTAGTTAAATCGGCATTACGTCTTAAGTCATAGCAAAATATCATTAACAAGGATTTTTTACGTCCCAACGTTATATTCAGATTGCTTTGTCATTACCAACTGACTAGCATATCTCCTCCTAGTTATCCTTCTTGGTTTGTTGTTAGGCGTTCTGGCGATGTCAGTAAAATGGTGTTCTCTACTTGTATGTTGCGCGTTTGTGTTTGAAGCACAAGGTGCTGTTGATCTTGTTAAAGTGGATAAGTCGAAGCGTCGAATGTACTTGATGGAACAAGGAGCTGTAATTAAGGAGTATCGAATCGCTCTGGGTGCCAATCCCAAAGGTCATAAACAAGAGGAAGGGGACAACCGTACTCCAGAGGGTGATTATATGCTGGATTACGTTATCAATGACTCTTCTTTCTACCGCTCTGTCCACATCAGTTACCCCGATGCGATAGATACGCTTGAGGCTCAGCGTCGTGGTGTCTACCCTGGTGGCAACATCAAAATCCATGGTTTAAAAAATGGGGAAACCCAAGACCCAAACTTTATTCAAAGCTTTGATTGGACCAATGGCTGTATCGCGATTACCAATCAAGAGATGGATGAATTTCTCCAATTGGTAAAAAGGGGAACGCCTATTACCATCGAGTGGTAAGGTTAAACCCCCGCATCTACGAAAACAGTCTTCTAAGCTAGAAATCGACTTGGGTAGTCACTAAAGATGCCATCCAACGGCGGTAAGTGCTTCAGTTTATGTGGATTGTTAACGGTATAGCACATCACTTTATAGCCATTCTGTTGCAGCTTTTTTATCTGACGAGATCGTACCCAGTTGATGTTTAAGTTACAGCTATAGGCATTGACTTCTTCTAGCAGTAGTTGGTCTTTTTTCGTCAAGAATTCACTCAGCACACCCAGCCGATAGCCTTTGCAGTATTTAAAGAGCGCCCTAATCACATCATGGCTAAAACTAGAAAGTAGAATACTCTCTGCACAAACAGGGCTTTCAGAGAGCACTTTAGCTAATAACTCAGCGACGGGTTCTGCAGGATGGCGATCAACTTTTACTTCGATATTTAAATTGAGGTTGTGCTCTGCTGCCAGCTTAAGCAGCTCTTCCAACGTCATGATGGCCTCACCTGTAAACTCGTCACTAAACCAACCACCAAAATCTAAGCTTCGCAGTTCATCCAAAGTGAGTTCATCAACTCGACCCTGCCCATTACTGCAGCGATTGACGGTGTGATCATGGCAAACAACCAAGATGTTATCTTTTGTTGGTTGTACATCCACTTCCACCCACTTCAAATCAAGGTTTATCGCTGCGAGAACGCTTATCTTTGTGTTTTCTGGGTAGGAGCCTGCCACGCCTCGGTGACCAATTAACAGTGTATCCATTTGATTGTTCTTTTTGGTTAGGTTGAGCAAGATTGTACGTGATTTTTGACCAGGCTGGAGCTTTAACCATCTCAGCATGCTAATGAAAAGTAAAAGTCTCGTCGTGCACTCTAATCATATAAATAGGTTGGACTTTTACTCTATCGCAGCTCATTTTTAAAGTAACGACTGATCTTGTGAGCTCAGAACAATACTCATAAGCTACAACAAACAGAGTATAAGCGTGATAGTTAAAGATTTGATGATTGCACGGGTTTGAATCCTGCACCTGCAGTGATTTGGAGAGAAATATCAGGGAGAGAAAAATGAAGATCGGTGTCATTGGCGCTGGTGCTGTTGGCGTTGGAGTTTGTAATTACTTACTTACGATGGGTAGTTTCAGCGAATTGGTCCTATTAGATCAAAACCTGGAACGAGCCGAAGGGGAGGTGTTCGATTTCCGCCATACTGCGGCATTAACTTTTACTAAAAACACTCATATTGTCCCTTCAAACGACTATCTGGATTTGTTGGAAGCGGATATTGTTATCATCACAGCAGGCGCTCAAATCAAACAAGGGCAGACCCGCCTGGATATCGCAGAAATCAACGCCAATATCGGGGTTGAAGTCGCACACAACATAGAGCGTGTTGCACCCAATGCCATTCTTATCGTTGTGAGTAACCCCTGTGATATTGTTACTCACTTTATCGTGGCCAATACTGGCTTTGAAGCAAACCGGGTGATCAGTAGTGGCTGTGTTATTGATACCGCACGTTTGATGAGTATTGTGGCCAACCGTGTCGATCTCGACCCGAAGAATATCTTTGGCTACGTATTAGGTGAACACGGTAGCCATTGCTTTACGCCGAAGAGTTTGATTTCTATCGCAGGTCAGCCTGCGGATTATTACTGTGATATGCACAATCTCAAGCGAATTGACGCGGATGAGTTGCTAGAGGCCGTGAAACAAGCGGGATATGAGATATTTCGCCGTAAGAATAATACGGTGCATGGTATCGCCGCCAGTGTGTTTCGGATCGTTCAGGCCGTTATTATCAACGAGCGCTCAGTGTTACCTGTAGGGACAATGATAAAAGGACAATATGGCCTGAATAATGTTGTACTTAGCTTACCTACTGTAGTAGGTAAAAAGGGTGCTGACTCTGTACTTACCCATCCATTTAGTGGTGATGAGTTGAAAACATTGCGGGCGATCAGTGAGAATTTACGCTCAATAGTGAAAAATGTTGCGACATCGACGGGCTTGCAGTTCTAGCAGTAAAAGATTAGTAACGACTTAACCTCTGAGAGCCTGCTGCAAAGTGGGCTTTTGTTTACCTTAAACCAAAAACTAAATCGCTACGATCCCAGTTTCTGAGCAGTCTCATTATTGGGTAATGCTCACTGGTAAGTTTTTAAGAGCTTTGTGTGATATATGTCACGTTTTTAATCTACTGCGTAAGAGAGTACTTTACAAAATCTTGGGAATAGAAAGAATGTAACAATAATGCAAATGGTAATGGTTATCACTAATATTCATTTGAAAAATGACGGAAAGGGATCACATTCATATTGTTATGCGACCTTAAAGTTACTTGAGTAACGATGTATAACTAAGCGCAAACAAAAAGCTTGCTCAGATACCAATCAAGCCGAATTTATAGTCGTGGGATGCATTAGACGCTCGATGAGCACATTGTAGCAAATGAGGTATACATAATTTGATGTGTTATATCTGTATAAGCCTGAGCAAAGCTTGTATCTACGTTGGACGTCCGCGTTTGAATGGCATCGATAGCGTCAACCCTGCTTACATGCAGGTAACCATCTGATTTACAAAGGGGAAGGGTATGCTTCCCCTTGGTCGTTTTTAGGAAAGAGCATTTTAACTCGTATGAATCTAATCAAATCAAGTATCGCTCTGTTGATTTCATCAGTTTTGATTCCCGTTCACGCGGAAAATCTCAGCGATGCACAAGCAGTGCAAAGTAAAACCAATCAAGCATCTGCGGTCAGTCAAAAACGCATTGATACCAGTGCTGAAAAGGCGTTGACGCTAGAGGCAGAAATCGAACAGTTGCAAGAAGAAGTCAGCAACTTAAAGATTTATCGCGATCACCTGACCAGTCTTGTGAATAGCCAAAATCAAGAAGTAGACAATTTGCAGGGTCAAATCGAGCAAATTGCGCACACTCGTCAAGGTGTGGTGCCATTGATGTATCACATGCTGGACGGGTTAAAAGAGATCGTGGCGAACGATAAACCGATTCGTAAAGTACAGCGCGAAGAGCGTATTGCGAAGCTTGATTCGATGATGACTCGTGCTGATGTTGCGGATGCAGAGAAGTTTCGCCGAATTCTGGAAGCGTACCAAATTGAGATGGATTACGGCACGCGACTTGGCGTTTACCAAGGCAAGATTGATTTATCTACGAACGAAACAGTCGAAGCCGACGTGCTTTATTTAGGCCGAGTCTCTTTGATTGCACGTAGTTTATCCGGAGAAACGTTTTGGAGCTGGTCAGAGCAGCAAAAAGCCTGGCAGCCGCTGGGTTCTGAACAGAAAACTGAATTGGACAAAGCGTTTGCAATGGCAAATAAGCAAATTGCACCAAGCATGTTAACTCTGCCTGTGTCGCTTACCGCTGCGGAGGGCAAATAAATGATCAAAAAATGGTTATCGGTTGCATTAATGTCAAGCGCTACATTGATGCCTTACACCACGTTTGCCAGCGATACTTTGTTGCAAAAAGCACAGCAGGAAAATCGTCAACAGCAATCACATAACGTAACGCGTGAAGCCGGATTTAAACAAACAGAACAAGAGCTACAGTCAATTAAAAATCAATTGGCGGCAGAGCGTGCATCTTTACAAGCCGAAGCGGACGCTCTGAGTGCGACGTTCAGTGAAAATGAAGCTGAGTTGGCACAACTTGAAGAGAAACTGCGTTTAGAGACAGGCAGCCTTGGTGAGCTATTCGGCGTTGTACGTCAGAATGCAAAAGAGCTGGAATCTGAACTTAAAAACTCCGTAACGGGTGTTGACCGCAACACCTACCAGAAAGACATCGAGGCTATCGTTGCTGCGACCTCTCTTCCGACACTGACACAGCTTCAGGCAATGTGGCGCAGTATGGAAGAGCAAGTGAAGGCGAGTGGCGAACTGGCGAACGTATCGTTCACTCTGCTGGACGGTGAAGGCCGTGAGCAGACCATCACAGGAACTCGCCTTGGTGCAATGGCGTTACTGGATGACAATGGCTATGTGAAGTGGAACGGTGAACGCGGTGATGCGGTTAACTATCTTAACCAGCCTGAAAATGGCCCAACGGCAAGCACACTCGCTTCAGGTGACCTAGACAGCATCGTTATTGATCCGTCACGCGGTATCCTGTTAGAGCAACTTGCGAACTCGCCAACACTGCAAGATCGCCTTAGTGCCGGTGGTGTTGTGGGTAAGATCATCCTTGGCTTACTTGCTATTGGTCTGATTATCGCACTTGTTCGTGGCGTATCACTGATGATTGCTCGTCAGAAGATCGCACAGCAACTGAAGAACCCAACACAGCCACAAGATAACCCATTGGGTCGTGTGCTTGCGGTGTACCAGAAAGACAAACACCGCAGTGTGGAAGCATTGGAATTGCGTCTTCTTGAAGCAGTTGTAGATGAGCAGACACATCTGGAAAAAGGCTTGTCGATGCTGAAACTTCTGGCGGCGCTGGCTCCGATGCTAGGTCTACTCGGAACGGTAACCGGTATGATTGAAACCTTCCAGGTGATCACGCAATTCGGTAACGGCGATCCAAAAGTCATGGCTGGCGGTATTTCAATGGCGCTTGTAACGACTGTACTTGGTTTGGTTGCCGCAATGCCGCTGCTTCTGGCTCACAATGTATTGAGCTCTCAAGCGGAAAACATTCGCAATATTCTTGAAAAGCAAGGCATTGGCTTAGTCGCAGAACAGGCTGAGCGCGATATGCCGCACGGCATCAATAAAGTGAACACAGTCGCGGAGAATGCAGCGTAATGGAGCAGATCTTACTCAACACATTGGGTTTGATCAGCGAAGATTGGGCCACAACCCTGATGAGCTTTATGCAGCAGGGTGGTCAGATCTTATGGTGGCTGGCTGCCGTCGTTGCGGTTTGCTGGCTATTGGTCATGGAGCGGGTGATTTACCTGACAACGGTTTTTCCTAAGGTAAAGGCATCGCTTCGTGACCAGTGGTTGGCAAGGTCAGAACATCACTCTTGGTACGCGCATCAAATCCGCGAAGGATGGATTGCAAAGGCACAGATTGAATTGCGCCAGAACCTGTCGACAATCAAGCTGCTCGTGGCAATTTGCCCAATGCTTGGCTTACTAGGTACAGTGACAGGCATGATTACGGTATTTGATGTCATGGCTTCACAAGGCAGCAGCAATCCGAAATTGATGGCTTCAGGCATCTCACTGGCGACCTTACCTACCATGGCAGGAATGGTAGCGGCGTTGGCGGGGATGTTTATTCATGCACGATTAAGCAAAGTGTGTGAGCGCAGAGCCATCCAATTAGAACAATCTTTAAGGAGTCAGAAGTGAGACTCGGACGCAGACCTAATCAACAAGATGAAGCTCAAGTCGATTTAACCTCCATGCTTGATATCGTGTTCATCATGTTGATTTTCTTTATTGTTACCAGCTCATTTGTTCGTGAGTCTGGGGTGGAAGTTAATCGCCCGCAAGCTTCAAACGTGGTGAGCCAGAAGGACGCCGGTATTTTCATCGCGGTAACGGCAGCAAACGATGTGTATATTGACAAGCGTTTGGTCGATATCGAGCGTGTAGAAGCGTCTATCGAGCATTTGCTGCTTGATCAACCGGATGCATCGCTGGTCATTCAGGCGGATGAACATGCGTATAATGGCACTGTGGTAAAAGTGATGGATGCAGCGAAAGGCGCTGGTGTTAAGAACATTGCATTGGCAGCGGAGACACCTTAATGGGAAGGCTGTTACTTGCATTACCAATGTCGATATTGATCTCTGTGAGCTTGTTTAGCTTTATGGCCTGGATGGTAGACAATGGTAATCAACGTGCTCCTAAAGCTTCTGAAGCGGTGCGCTTTGATATGGTGATGGTAGAGAACGATGCCGATGTGCAGCGTCGTCAACGCTCGGTCCCTGAGCAGCCTGAACCGCCGAAAGCACCAGAGCCGATGGATTTGTCTCAAGCGAACACGCAAGTAGAGCCGATGAGCCAAGTCACGCCGACCAGTGCTTTGGGCTTAAATACGGCATTAGATGGTATTGCGATTAGTGCTCCAAATCTAAAGGGCAGTATGGGCAATCAACAGGCATTACCTTTGTACCGTGTTGAGCCGCGCTATCCAAGTAAAGCGCTCAAGCGAAAAGCCGAAGGTTATGTTGTGATGCGCTTCACTATTGATGAGACAGGTCGGCCGAAAGACATTGAAGTGGTTGAAGCTGAGCCAAGCCGCATGTTTGAGCGAGAGGCGATACGTGCACTTAAGAAGTGGAAATATCAGCCAAAAGTTGAAAATGGTGTGTCAATTGAGCAGTTTGGCCAAACGGTAAGATTGGAGTTCAAGTTAACCAAATGATGAAGAAATTACTGATTGGTGCCGTCTTAAGCTTAGGTGCTTTTACGACTACCGCAAACGAGTTGAGTCAATATACCGCGACCCGTGTCCAGAGGGCGCATAACATGGCGCAGGAGGATAACCTCAAAGAAGCGATTTCGACGTTAGAAGGATTAGATCTTTCTCGTGGCTATGATCAGGCTTTTGTCGCTCGTATGTTGGGTATTTTCTATTGGCAAAACCAGCAAGTTAAGCCAGCGATTAAACAACTTCAGTATGCGGTTAACAGTGGTCTGCTACAAGATGAACAGGCTTGGCAAACCCGTAAGATGCTGGCTGATATGCTGCTTAACGAACAACAGTTTTCCAAAGCGTTACCGCACTATTACGCATTGAGTAAGGCGGTGCCTAAAGAGCAGAAAGCCCATGATGTTTGGTTGCGTATCGCACAATCGCATTATCAGCTCAGTGAGTGGAGCAAAGTCATTTCAGCGATGGGTCGTTACGAGCAGTTCGGCCAGCCGGACAAGACAGGGCCACTTTCGATAAAGCTTTCTGCAGAACTGGAACTTAAGAAGTGGAAACCCGCGATCGGTACAATTAAGCGTTTGATTGCTATCGATCCGGTACGCGTGGAATGGTGGCGTCAATTAGTCGCTTTACATCTACGCGTTGATGATAATAAACGGGCTTTAGACTCTTTAGCGCTTGCTAAGCTACAGGGAGTAAAACTTAGCCAGGATGATTTGAAACTGTTGGCTCAACTTTATGCCAATCGTGGCATTCCAGAACGAGCAGCAATGGTCCTAAACGAACTGCGTGAGATTGACTCAGACAGCAAGTTGAAAGCTCAGCAAGCGACGTACTGGCAAATGGCCAAAGAGTGGGATAAGTCGATAGATAGCTGGCGTGTCGCGGCAAGACTTGATTCTCAATACTACTGGAACTTTTCTCAGTTGTTGGTGCAGGAAGGTCATTATCAACAAGCGTTAGCTGCACTCGATAACGTTTCTGGCCGAACGGCCGATGTCGCACTTATCAAAGCTCGTGCTTATTACAAGTTGAAGCGTATCGATGATGCTCTTGCGAACGCGAAACGGTCTTATGAAATGAAACCATCCGATCAGGCAAAAAGCTGGGTCACTTACCTGACTCAACTTCGTACAGCAGAATCCAGTTTAAACTCTTAAATCGCGCTCTCACGATTAAAAGGCTCGAGGTCACCCTCGGGCTTTTTTGTATTTTACTACCATTGGTATAACGCCTTAATTGCCAATCATATACACAACCTAGTTAGTTTGAGGTGTTAGGAACCAACCGATAAAAATAGTGAATCTACCCATGAGACATAGCCAGTATCAATATAAAACACCAAATGTATTGACTTTGATTGGCGATTAAAACACTTTCGTTTTTCTCTTAACCGTACTTCATGCTGCAAGATGTTAAGGCTTATCACTCTATATTGATAAAACTAAAAGTAACAGATCTTGTAGCCTTGCGAAAAGTAGCACGCGAAAAAGCATAAACGTTATGCATAAAAATGAAAAGTTCACTATTTTTGTGTGATATGTATCACATTGTATTCAGGTGATGAACCAGTTGCATAGTGAGGTGTTTGTTTTATTTGAATTTCATTACTACGTTGTTATGTATTCGTTGCAAATGATGCGGAAGTATTCTGTTTCTGGACGAATCGGCATAAACAACTATATGGATGTTAACAATGAAAATGAAAGCTCTAGCCGTAGCAGTGGCGGCACTAGCATGTGGTTCTCAAGCCTTCGCAGCAGAAGTCTACAACAGCGATGGCACATCTTTATCAATCGGCGGTCATGTATCAGTGGGCGTAGGTGAGTACTATGACGAAGACGTAAAAGTTCACCAAGTGTCTCCTCGTCTTAATGTGGCAGGTAAAAAAGATATTGGCAATGGTATAACAGTTGACGCGAAAGGTGAGTGGGCACTTAACTACCTAGATGGTGGTGAAGAGTCTTTCTCAACTCGTCTTGGTTACATCGGTGCAACTCATGAACAACTAGGTCGTTTAGTTGCTGGTACACAATGGACTCCATACTACGATGTGGGCGGTGTGGCAGATTTACCAATCGCGTTTGCCAATGACTTCTTATATTCAAATCACTACGAGCTTGGTTCAGCGCGTGGTGAGAAAATGCTTAGCTACCGCAAAGGCTTCCAATTTGGTGAGGGTTTTGCTTTTAACCTAGGTCTAGGTTGGCAAGGTGAAAACGGTGCTTACGATGATCGCGGTCAAGTTTCTCTTAGTACAGAGCTAGCTGGCTTTGGTCTTGGGTACGCTTACAGTGGCGGCGATGTCGATTTTGGTTCGCAAACTGAAGATGCAAGCTCTCATATTTTCTCTGTTTACTATGGCTCTTATGGTTCAGGCTTGTATGCCGCTGTTGTATATGGTTTGAACGAATACTTCTACGATGGAATGGAGGACACTTCTCAGTTGGAAGCTCTAGTGGCATACGGTGTTAACGACTGGACATTCGCCGTGAGCTATGAGGGAGTGGAAGACGATAATGAAGACGAAACTCAGTTCAGCCAAATGGCGCTACAAGCTGAGTACGCAGTGACTCCTTCGTTCTACACATTTGCGGGTTACCAAATCGACCTAGGTAACGATATTGATGTAGAAGAAAATGATAACTGGACGCTTGGCGCTCGTTACTACTTCTAATCAATAGGATAGTATCTACTGCCTAAACACAGTTATTGTGTTAGCGCCTACTTCTTGCTTTGTAAAAAGGCTTAAGGGAGTAGGCGTTTTTATTTCGACCGATTATTGTGTTGACGCTGATCGTAACAATGCCCGCAAGTGCGGGCATTGTTTTTCTGTTAGTTTGTGTCTAGCAAATCGAGAAAGAAGGCATATTCCAGCGCATCTTCTTTGAGACGCTTAAAGCGACCTGAAGCTCCGCCGTGTCCCGCTTCCATATCGGTTTTAAACACCAGGACGTTGTTATCTGTCTTCATTTCACGCAACTTAGCGATCCACTTCATTGGTTCAAAGTACTGTACCTGAGAGTCATGCAAACCTGTGGTAACCAGCATGTTTGGATAATCTTGCGCTTTAATATTGTCGTAAGGCGAGTAACTCAACATATAGTCGTAATAGGTTTTGTTGTTTGGGTTGCCCCATTCATCGTATTCATTGGTAGTTAATGGAATCGATTCATCCAACATCGTTGTCACGACATCAACAAAAGGTACATGCGCTCCAATACCGCGGTACAACTCAGGCGCTTGATTAATAACAGCGCCCATTAATAGGCCTCCTGCCGAACCGCCAACCGCGAACACTTTGTCTTTCGCTGCGTAGTTTTGCTCGACTAAGCCTTTGGTGACATCGACAAAATCGTTAAAGGTATTTTGCTTTGTCAGCTTCTTACCGTCTTCATACCAAGGGCGGCCAAGCATTTCAGAGCCGCGAATATGGGCAATGGCGAAAACGAAACCACGATCCAACAGGCTCAAACGGGTTGAGCTAAAGGTTGGTTCAATGGTGGCTCCGTAAGAGCCATAACCGTATTGGTAAATAGGGTTGGTACCATCTTTGTTAAACTTATCCTTGCGATAAACCAGTGAGACAGGTACTGACTTGCCATCACGAGCTTTGATCATGATTCGTTCAGACTGGTAATTTTCTGCATTAAAGTCACCCAGCACTGGGGTTTGTTTCATGACTTCAGATTCACCCGTTTTCAGATCGAAATCATAGTAAGTCCCCGGGGTGGTTAAACTACTGTAGTAAATGCGTACCTTATTGTTATCTAACTCGTAGTTCCCAGTCAGATACGCCGCAAATGCGCTGTCGTGAAATTGAAGGGGAAACTCTTTACCACTGGATAGCTCTCGGACGGTAACCGTCGACAAGCCATTTGCGCGCTGTTCATATACGAGGTGATCATCAAATAACTCAAAATCGACCAGCTGCGTATCATCGTCTGCTGGAATTACATCTTGCCAATGCGAGCGGTCGTGCATGTTGTCTTTGTGCACTTTCATCAAACGGAAGTTAATTGCCTGATAGTTAGTGTAGATGTAGTACCAGTCGCCAAGTTTTGCGATGCTGTATTCGATACCGGTTTCGCGAGGAAAAAATGGCTTAGCTTGCGCATTTGGGTTGTTGGCATCGAGAACAGATACACCGCTCGTTTCGGTACTGGAGTGCCAAATGTAGACCTCTTCTCCATCTTTGCTCTTGCTGATGTAGGTATAGTACTCACTGTCCGTTTCTTCGTAGATGAGCTCGTCAGTGTTTTGTGGCGTTCCTAATACATGTCGATAGACCTGGTAACCTAACAACGTTTGTGGGTCTTTCTTGATGTAATATAACGCGTGGTTATCGTTTTGCCACGCGATGGCACTCGAGGCTCCTTCGATTTCGTCCTCAAGGTATTCACCAGTCAGTAGATTTTTAATTTTGATGGTGTAGATACGGCGACTTAACGTGTCTTCTCCATAGGCCAAAAGCGTTTCATCAGGGCTGACGTGTAATCCGCTAATATTAAAGAACTCATGCTCCTTCGCGAGTTCGTTGACATCTAAAATCACCGATTTATCGGTGCCCGCAAAGTCTTTAGCGCGTAGATGAACTTCGTATTCGTTGTCCCCAGAGACCTCACTGGAATAAAAGTAACTTCCTTTACGAACCGGAACGGAGTTATCGTCTTTGGCGATTCTGCCCTTTATTTCTTCAAACAGTGTTTGTTGAAGCGCTTCGGTGTGCTTTAGAACGGTTTCGGTATATTTATTCTCTTGTTCCAGATGCTGCAATACCTCTGGATCTTGACGCTCGTCGTCACGCATCCAGTAGTAATTGTCGATCCGGGTATCGTCATGGATCGTCATTGCATGAGGGACTTTTTTCGCGACTGGCGCTTGAGTTTGCTGAGCAACAAGCTGTGACTGAGAATAATGGTTCATAGGTGAAGTTCCTTGATTACTGCATCCGGCCAAAATTGCGACTGATACGGCCAACGTCGTAAGAGTAAAACGCATCTTTTTATCCTTGTATTTTATACCCTAGTCATCGGTTTGAATGTGAGCTTATTTCGTATGACTTGAGTGTTCTTTCATATTTGGTACCGATGTAATTGATCTTCCTGTGATCGAAATGAAACGTCATTGTGTAACCAGTTGTTATACAAAGCAAACTCTCTTGTTGGATCTGAGATGGGCGTTGGATGCGTTTTGCGGATGATATGAATAAATAAAAAAGGGACATACTGAAAAGCATGTCCCTAAGAAAACTTTGTTTAAATAGACTAGATAATCTGAGGTACTGGGTTGGAATGATCCGGCGTGCGATTAACCCAGCGTAGCCCGACCATTGCAATAACTGACATCGCCATCATCAAAATACCCAGAGGCATTTGATTTTGAGCGGGGAACAGTGATGCAAGTAAGGTTGCGATACCCGCGCCCAAGTTTTGCATACCGCCCAACGTCGCACCCGCAGTGCCTGCATGGTATGGGAACGGAGAAATCGCTCCAGTTGTGGCTGCCGGAAAGAGTATACCGGCACCCAAAAAGTAAATAGTAGCGCCACCAATCAAGGTTAACGCGGTCGTTAAGCCAAACAGGCCTGGGATCAACACGACGGCTGAACCGATAAAAATGGCAACCAGACCAACATTCAGGGCTCGACGCATTGAACGGCGCTGAGCGATGTAGCTCGATAAGCCTGAACCAATCAGATATCCCGGGATCGGAATAATAAACAGCAAGCTGACGGTTGTCGCTGGTAATCCCAAAACGCCGCCTAGTAGCACACCTGCAGCTGCTTCAATGACGCCCACACCCGCGAATGTTGCTACCAGGCAGATCAAAAAACCTTGGAAGCGTTTATCGGATAAAACGTATTGATAGCTCTTAGTCACTGGCTCATTTTTGCGCTTTTCGACAGGAAGAGTCTCCATCATGCTGGTCATCATGGTAATGACCACAGCAATACCAAACAGTGCGAGAAATAGGTAGCTAGAACGCCAGCTGAACGCTTCTGTTAAATAGCCACCCAGTAATGGTGCCATCAAAGGTGAGAAGAGGATACACATGCTGATCAAGCTATTCGCACGGTGTAATTCTGCACCTTCAAAACAGTCACGAGTTAAGATACGTGCCATCGCGCCACCACAGCCAATGCCCAAGCCCTGAATAAAGCTACCGACTAAGAACCATTCAAACTGGTGGGTAAATAGAGCGACTAACGTCCCCACGATGTAAATGAGCAAGCCAGCAATAATAATTGGTTTACGTCCAAGACGATCGGACAACGGACCATACACAAACTGTGACAAGCCATATGGGATCAAGTAACAGGCCATAACGGCTTGAAGTGAAGACGCAGAAACCAAAAATTCACTCGCCATATGACCAATTGAAGGCACGTACATCGTTTGGGTCATCTGACCTACGGCAGTCAATATTGCGATTAAAAACGTAAGTTTCACTAATGGAAACGAAGCCGGCATTTACGTGTATCTCCAATAAACTTAAGGTGTAAGAAGCCTTAGCTCTCCATAAAGAGTGCTAATGTAATTTGTTATATTAGGGGATGATTCGTGCGAGATATTAGTGCTTGAATCTGTGCTTGGCAATCTAAACTTTTGTCGTCAAGCAAGATTAAAATCTATGATTTGGATTAGAAAAAATAATCCGAAAGTTTGCTGTGCGAAAAGACAAAAAAGGGAGCGAATGCTCCCTTTGAAAAATTTATGCTTGTTCTCGACCTGATGCGTAAGCGTACAGCAGTTCTAGGGCGATGGTCGCGCCTGCTAATGCGGTGACATCACTTTGGTCATAAGGTGGTGACACTTCTACCACGTCCATGCCTACGATATTCATGCCAGCCAAACCACGAATGATTTTAAGCACTTTATCAGTGTTCAAGCCGCCGCAAACTGGCGTCCCCGTCCCCGGAGCAAATGCTGGATCGAGACAGTCAATATCAAACGTAACGTACACTGGCTTATCGGCGACGGTACGACGAATTTCGTCTAAAATCTCGTTCACCGACATGTCATTAGCTTGCATCGCATTAATAACGTTAAAGCCGTGATCTTGCTGTTTGTACTCAGTACGAATACCAATTTGTACTGAGTTCTTCGCAGAAATTAGCCCTTCTTTCGGTGCATGGTAGAACATTGTACCGTGGTCGTATGAACTGCCATTGGCGTAAGTATCCGTATGCGCATCGAAATGAACTAACGCCATTTCGCCATAATGTTTCGCGTAGCCACGTAGAATAGGCAGGGTGATGAAGTGATCGCCACCCAAGGCCAGCATGGTTTTTCCGCTTTTTAATATCTCGCTTGTTGCCGCTTCCAGACGGTAAGTGAAGTCTTCCGCATCGCCACAATCAAAGACCAGATCACCGGAATCAATCACGGTCAACTTATCAAATAGGTTGAAATCCCATGGGAACTTTTTACCTTCCCACGCCAGATTTACTGAAGCACGTCGGATGGCATCCGGACCCATGCGCGCGCCTGAGCGCCCAGATGTTGCCATGTCGAGAGGAACGCCGAGTACTACAACGTCTGCTTCTACGCTCACCGGGTTTTTAATATACGGCAGACGCAGAAACGACATTGAGTTGGAATAAAGCGAATAATCGGTTTTAGTAAACAAATCATTCATATCAGAAATCCTCTAAATAGGTGTATCCCACTAAACCTTGTTCCAGCTCAGCAAGGATTTGTGTTTGTTCACCGGCTTCAACACGCTCGGAAACCAGTTGTTTGTAATTGTCACGAATCGCGTCAACGTCAATATGAACATAACGCATCATGTCCTCTACGCTATCACCTTCGTTAATGTAGCTGATTTCAAACTCACCGTTTTCTTCTACGTTAACAACCACACTATGGGTGTCGCCAAATAAGTTGTGCATGTCACCCAGAATCTCCTGGTATGCGCCAACTAAGAAGAAGCCAAGCAGGTATGGTTTGTCCTTGCTCCACGCAGGAACGGGTAGGGTACTTTCAATACCTTGACCATCAACGTAGAGATCAATCGCACCATCTGAGTCACAAGTGATGTCTAACATCACTGCTCGACGTTCTTCGGCATCACCCAAACCAGAAAGAGGCAGAACAGGGAACACCTGATCAATCCCCCATGCATCTGGCAGAGATTGAAAGAGCGAGAAGTTGACAAAGAACTTGTCTGCAAGACGCTCGCTCAACTCATCCAGAATCGGACGGTGGAAGCGGTTCTTCGTGCTCATCTTACGGCTCAGTTCGAAGTAAATACGCAGCGACAGTTGTTCTGCCCACGCACGCTGCTCAAGGTTAATCACGCCTGTTGCAAAATTGGAATGTGCTTCTGCCAAATCACTTTGCGTGTCGTTGTAAATCTCAATCAGTGCTCGCGCATCAGTGCCGTTTTGCAAGTTTTCCCAATTGCGCCACATGTTTTGCAGCAACAAAGGGGCATCCTCTGCTGGAGCAAACACGTCTTCAGGTTGGTAAGCTTCTGTGCCAATTACATTGGATACCAACACGGCATGATGCGCCGTCAAAGATCGACCGGACTCAGAAATAATCACTGGCATCGGCTGCTCATATTGCTGGCAGACATCACCAACCGTGTTGACGATATTTCGCGCGTATTCAGCAAGACCATAGTTCATCGAGTTGGATGATTGGCTACGTGTTCCGTCATAATCTACAGCTAAGCCGCCACCCACATCGAAGTAATCAATACCGGCCCCCATTGCGCGCAGCTCGCAGTAAAAACGAGCAGACTCATTCACGCCGTTGCGTACATCACGAATGTTCGCCATTTGTGACCCGAGATGGAAGTGCACCAGTTGCAAAGCATCGAGGTTACCGCTGTTCTTCAGACGGTTAATTACACTCAACACTTGTGACGCAGAAAGACCAAACTTAGACTTTTCGCCCCCACTTGACTGCCATTTACCCGCCCCCTGAGAAGCAAGGCGAATACGCAGACCCAAGCGAGGTTTTACTCCCAAACTCTCTGCTTCTTGCAGTACCAGATCAAGCTCTGACAGCTTCTCTAAGACGATAAAAACTTTATGGCCGAGCTTTTCACCAATCAACGCAAGGCGCACGTATTCACGATCTTTATAGCCATTACAAACAATCACGGAGCTCGCTTGTTGAGCCAGAGCCAGTACGGCTAATAGTTCCGGTTTACTGCCAGCTTCGAGGCCGAGTTGTTTCGTCTCGAGCTCTGCTTGGCTGGCGAGTATTTCATCAACTACTTCACGTTGCTGGTTTACCTTAATCGGGTATACCAACAAGTATTTATTCGGATACTGATAATCTTCAATCGCTTGGTTGAAAGCATCACAAAGACCATGCACACGTTGATGCACGATCTGTGGGAAGCGAACGAGAACAGGCAAGTTCAGCTGCTTCGCTTCTAGCTCTTTTACAATGGCACTGAAAGGGATTTGATGTGCACGGTCACTACGAGGAGAGACATATACCTCGCCTTGGTCATCAATACCGTAGAAACCCTGGCTCCAGTAGTGAACGTTGTAGTCCGCGCGAATGCGGTCTAATTTCGTTGCTTTTTCCAACTCAATTCTCACAAAAATGTACTTAAGCCTTTAATTCATCAGAAGGAAAAGTACCAAAAAGCAAATCATGAGGCGTTAACCTCATACCCTGACACGAACTCCGTGTGCGCGCATTAACGGACAAAAGTTGTCTAGAGTCTAATGATTAAAATCTATCTTATCGATTAGGTTTTGTTGTCGAGTAGTGACGTAAACATTTATTTAACATTCGTTCTAATCTGCTGTTATAGTTGGTCTGACCAGAAAGGGTTTCTTGATTAAAAACACCTCAAAAATAAGGATATGTTTTGCAGCTGCATAGAATTCAGGGGTATATCCAGACCATGTATCTCGCCGAGTACACCGACAAACTTATGTTGCTTGATGGCGCAAGCCGAGCTGATATTCCTCATATCAAAGATTTTATTGAGCATCAGCTTAAGCGACCATTTACAGACCTTAAGCTGGTGGTCGTGACGCACATGCATCCTGATCACGCGGGAGCCGCGCATAAACTTAGATCTCTGACAGGATGTAAAGTCTTAGCGGCTAAACGTGAATCCCAATGGTATAGCGGTGTTGATGGTTGGTTGATGCATTTAACCGACTTGTTTTTGGCAAGGTGGATGGCAAATCGTATGCGTAAACCAAAGCGTAACCTTTGGTACTCGCGCAAATTAATGCCTGATATTGAGCTGCTTGATGGTGATAGTATTCCGGGATTTGAAGATTGGCAGGTACTGGAAACTCAGGGGCATACCGACCGAGACTTATCGGTCTATCATTCGCAGCAGAGTGTGTTGTATGTAGCAGATTTGATGGTAAAAGTGAAAAAGCATTTGATTGCTCCGTTTCCTATTTTTCATCCCAATCAATATCGGTGTTCTGTGAAACGGGTTTTTGAACTGCAGCCGAGCTGTTTGTTGCTTGCACATGGAGGAGAAGTCGTATTGGATGAAAAAGCCTATCTGCATATTATGGATACAGCACCAACTAAGCCGCATACGCATTGGAGAGCGACAAAAATAAAGATAAAAGGCCTAGTTAGTGTGCTGCTACGGAGAAATAAGCAAAGCGAAGAGTGACACCGGTTTAGCATCACTCATCTAATGCGATTACCGTTATGGAGCCAGCATGTGAGACTGGCTCGGATCAACCAACACTTTATCTGACATTGCCTGACGGCCTAACAGCATCATGTAAGTCATATTTTCACGGTTGGTTAACGTAATGTCGATTGGCCACTGCTGGTCTTTCATGCGCAGCATTGTGGTGATCACGCAGCGGTGCTCGAAAGTCCCATTTGAGGATTTCACTTTACGGTTCGCTTTCAGTGGTGCTGTACAACGAACAACCTGTTCTAAGTGATAAACATCCGGATGGAGGTCGAACTCTACGTATGAACGGCCGTTTTTCTCAAAACACTCGATATTATCGACGTGGAGCGAAGAGGTTTGCGCACCAGTGTCGATACGAGCTTCAAGGTGGGGAATTCCTAATTCTGGTAAGCAGATTGCTTCGGCATTCCCAATGACAATTTTCTGATTCATAGTGTCATCCTAGCGACGGTTAGCATAGAGAGGCTAAGGTACTCCTCTTACGCAGTTTGGATAGTTATCAACCTTTACCGCGAGTACGGTTTGAATTTGGTTTTGCGTTTTTTTCGATAAAGTCGAAAATCATCCCTGCAACGTCTTTATTTGTTGCTAACTCGATACCTTCAAGACCCGGTGAGGAGTTCACTTCCATAACAACTGGGCCATTTTTTGATTGTAGGATATCTACACCACATAGGTTTAATCCCATCACTCTTGCTGCATTCACCGCTGTAGCACGTTCTTCTTTGCTCAATCTGACCAGTTGCGCAGAGCCGCCACGGTGAAGGTTCGAGCGAAACTCCCCTTCTTTTGCCTGACGCTTCATTGCGGCAATCACTTTGTTGCCCACAACGAAACAGCGAATATCTGCCCCTTTGGCTTCTTCAATGAACTCTTGAACCATGATGTTTGCTTTTAAGCCCATAAAAGCTTCAATCACGCTTTCTGCTGCTTTGTTGGTTTCAGCAAGAACAACCCCAATGCCTTGAGTACCTTCAAGTAGCTTAATAACCAGAGGAGCACCGCCAACGTTTTTTATCACATCCTGGATGTTGTCAGGGTGGTGAGCAAAACCAGTACGTGGTAAGCCGATACCTTTACGAGACAAAAGCTGTAAAGAACGTAGCTTGTCACGTGAACGGCTGATCGCGACCGATTCATTAACGCAGAATGTGCCCATCATTTCAAATTGGCGCACAACGGCTGTGCCGTAGAATGTGATTGAAGCACCAATACGTGGAATAACCGCGTCGTATTGTGGCAATTCTTCACCCATATAACGAATCTTAGGGTTATTACTCGTAATGTCCATGTAGCAGTGAAGAGTGTCGATAACATCAATTTGATGCCCACGCTCTTCACCTGCTTGCTTTAGGCGCATGGTTGAATATAGATTCTCATTACGAGAGAGAATAGCAATACGCATGGCTGTTCCTTTGTAAGTCAGTACCAGGTTAAAAATTTAATTATAGAGTATAGAATGCAGCAGGCTGATGATATTGATATGGCATAACCTACATACTTCAACGAGTTAGAATGGTGGTTGGACAACCACGTCGTTGAGGGTGTGCACATTAGTTTTTTTCGCTGGCAGATGAAAACGAAAAAAAGTCGTCGTGACGACAAATAGTTTTTATCGAATTCGAGCGAATGACAATGTCTGATTTCTTGCTGAGAGAGTAAATGATAAGCGATAGAAATAATAAAACCCCGCCTGGTTTCCCAGACGGGGCTTATTCTTTTTCGCAGCAATCCGGCTACTAATAGGTGCTCCCTGCATCTATCCTTGATTATGGCTAAGTCCTTTAACCGAGTTCCCTGTTCATCGCCTTCCTAGCGGTGTCCATGCTTGCCTATCATCCTGACGGGCGAACTCTATCCTAGAGCTTAACTACATCCTTGCTGACAACTCATCCTAAGCTATCAAATCTTCTTCCTGAAGATACCTAATCCTTTAGGGTTTTTCCTGTTCCTGCCAACATCCTGTCGACACACTCAGTATTCATCTTTTGTGGTTCTGACTCAATTAGATATTTGAAATTATTTTTGAAATCGATTGCATGATTAAATAGTTTTTTGTTTATATACAATAGTTTATGTCTATTGTCTGGTTTTAGTCTTAGTGTGGGATGGTCTGTTTACTTACATGTCATGTAAGAGATATCTCACAAGCGTTTGGGCGCATATCGCAATGTGGGGGTATTTTGATGAACTGACAGATTTGCCCGCGATCACAAATCGGTCTATATAACTTGGGGGCTCAACATGCTCTGCGACGTAATATTCTTGAGAAGGATGAAACGTATTAAGCAGAGGAGTTTGTTTTATCGCTAGTTTTTCTAATTAAGGTCTAGACTTTTGCGTTAAGAGTATGGTAATTGAATATATTCCACCTCGAAAAGTCTTATTAAGATTTGGTGACAGTGAAAGTGGGGAACTTGATTGCCATTTTTCTGTCATATCTGGTGAGTAGGTTGACCGTGTAGGGAAGAGAATAGTTGGTTTGTTCAGACAATATCGACAGCAAACAAACCATTATTGTCATTATGTTGTGAATCTGGTCACGGTTAATTAGTTGATTCCTATATAGATTTAAGGGAATTGCAAACCTTAGACAATAAGCTCAGTCAGAGCGTTACTTATATTATGAGGGAGATTACTATGAAAAAGATGAGAAAAGCTCAGTTACATCGTGTTCGTATTCAGTACTGGAAAGATACGAAAGACGAGACAGCTAAAAAATCATAGTTAACTACTTTCGACGTCAATGGGCTGGCAGTGGAACCCCAATTCCCAGTAATTGCCAGCTCTAAAACCCCCCTTCTAGCCGCAATCTTAAGACATAAAAAAAGCCGATCCGAAGATCAGCCTGTGTACTTTTTCCTGGCTCAATTACCTGAGCTGGAATTACAAGTAATTTGCGTCAACCAGTTCGCCAGCTTGTGCACTTTTTACTTCAGGGCGAGCTTCCAACCAAGCTAACACTTGTGCTTTTTGCTCTTCAGTCGCGTTGCCGTAACGTTCAGTTGAACATAGGAAGCCTTCAAATAGCTCCAGACCACCGCCACCAAAGCACAGTCCCAAACCGTCGATATAATCGACAAAGTCATCAACGAATACTTCGTAGCGGTCGAAGTCATTGATGTCTGTTTCACAGCTGATTTCGAACCCCAGGATAGCGAATTCACCTAAGAACAGTTTCTTACGGATACGACGGCTTTTGTTATCGACTCTTTCTAATTTCATAACTATCTCTCGTTGATGATGTTAGTACGCACACTTTATACCTTCTATAAACCTATAGCCCAAGTAAAATTCTAACAAGTCGACATGGTTGCTTGATTTTTGTTCAGGTTGTACTAAGTTCTCGCCGCATAGATATGGCGTACACCAACGTTTAATTGATTCGGTTAAGAAATGATTTAGCAACATAACCTTCATGTATCTTAATTATTATTGTCACAATATTTCTCCAAACTTCCCCTCGTTCAACTACTTATAAAACTCTAATTTAAAATTACATCAAACATTGGGAAAGTGAGACCATGAGTAAGGAAACCTTCGACGCAACGCGTTTTAACCACAGCAACAACAAACCATTTGAAGAAGTACTAGAAGCGAGTCTATCGCGTCGTAGTATTTTGAAAGGCGGCTTGGGCATCAGTGCAATGACTGCGTTTGGTGCTTTTGGATTAGCTGGGTGTAACTCTTCAAGTTCAGGCTCTTCAGCTAGTGCTGCGTCAGGTGTATCAAATGCCGTTCTTAACTTTGAATCTATCGCAGGCTCGCGTACGGACGCTGTGTCTGTACCATCTGGCTACACAGCTCAGGTATTGGTACCGTGGGGTACGCCTCTAAACGCTCAGGGTAACGCATGGCAAAATGATGGTTCAAACACTGGTAATGACCAGCTTAACGCCCTAGGCATGCATCACGATGGGATGCATTTCTTCCCGCTGAATGACAGCACAACCGATGGCCTGCTATGTATCAACCATGAATACATTGATACAGACGCACTGCATCCAAATGGTCCAACGGTAGAAAACGAAGTTCGCACAATCGTTGACGAAGTACGTAAAGAGATCAACGCGCACGGCGTATCGGTTGTTCGTATCCAACTTGAAGACAACATGTGGAAACTGGTTGATGCTGATCCATTAAACCGTCGTTACACGGGTGCGACTGTGATGGATCTATCTGGCCCGGTTGCTCACACTGAATTGACGGTAACACGCTTCTCTCCAGACGGCAGCCAGGCTCGCGGTACATTGAACAACTGTGGTAATGGCTACACGCCTTGGGGCACTTACTTAACCTGTGAAGAAAACTGGCCAGGTTACTTTGTTAATGCTGGTGAGCTTACTGACGATCAAGAGCGTATTGGTATTTCAACAAGCGGAACTCGTTACGGCTGGGATACCCTGGCTGGTAATGCGGAAGAGCGTTTGGATGAGTTCACTCGTTTTAATCTGGCACCAACAGGCGCTAGTTCATCTGACGATTACCGTAACGAAGCGAACGGCCACGGCTACATTGTTGAAATTGACCCATACACACAAAACTCACGTGCGAAAAAACGTACTGCGCTAGGTCGTTTCCGTCACGAAGGCTGTGCATTCGGTAAGTTGGAAGAAGGTAAGCCAGTAGTATTCTACTCTGGTCACGACTCTCGCTTTGAATACCTGTACAAGTTTGAATCAGCAGCGGCTTGGGACCCTGCTGATGCGAACCCTGCGAATCGCCTGGCAACGGGTGATAAGTACATGGATGAAGGAACGCTTTATGTAGCGCGCTTCAATGAAGACAGCACAGGTACATGGCTACCACTAACGCTAGATAGCATCACAACGACTGGCGGCACGCTTGCTGACCACTTTGACTCATTAGCAGAAATCATTCTGAATACAGCTGGTGCTGCTGACTTAGTTGGCGCAACCCCAATGGACCGCCCTGAGTGGTGTACTGTAGACCCATTCACTGGCACGGTTTACCTGACACTAACCAACAATACTCGTCGTACAGAAGATACTAATGCGGCAAACCCACGCTTAAACAACAAGTTTGGTCACGTGATTCGTTGGGATGAAGGCGATTCTGCGACTGAGTTTGAATGGGATATCTTTGTGTTCGGCTCACCAGCAAACGGCGATGCTGGCACTAACCGCTCAAGCTTAACTGAGTTAAACCAGTTCGCGAGCCCAGACGGTTTGGCATTCGACGGTCGTGGCATCCTTTGGATCCAAACTGATAATGGTGCGGATGAAGTGACCACATACACCAACGATCAAATGCTGGCGGTTGTACCATCGAAACTAACAGACGAAAATGGCGATCCAGCGACGATTGGTGCGGATAACCAAGCCGAACTGAAACGTTTCTTTGTTGGTCCAAACGGCTGTGAAGTCACAGGCTTTACCATTAGCCCGGATTACAAATCGTTGTTTGTAAATATCCAGCACCCAGGTAACTGGCCATACAGCGATGATGCGGCAGAAGAAACACCTGAAGGTACAACGGTTCGTCCTCGTGCTTCAACGGTCGTTATTCGCCGTGAAGACGGTGGTGAAATCGCAGTATAATTCCAGCCTTCCATGCGTTAAAATATAGCCCTGCAAAATGCGGGGCTTTTTGTGTTTACAACCATTATAAAGTAATAACGGCGGGTGGATGTTTTTTGCAACGTGTGCTCACAAGCCTACTTGTCATAAACCTCAGTTAGGGTTTCATGAACTCTAGGCAGGGTAAGCGGTGTGCTGTTGTGTAGGAGCATCCTTTGATACGTCACTATATTGCCCATAGAGCGTGACTTGATTACGTCCAGAACGTTTTGAGTGGTATAACGCGACATCTGCTTGCGTCAGCGCGGTTTCCATCGAATTACCAGTTTCTAGTTCGCTGACCCCAATACTCATCGTGATAATGTTGTCAAATGATTGAAGGGATGCGTCGTTTTCTATGGCAGTTCTGATCTGTTCTGAAAAATGTTTAGCCTGTTCTCGTTTGTCTAAAAGAATCATCATGAACTCATCTCCACCCACTCTCACTACACTGGCGGATTCAGGTAGGTGCTGTCTAAGTATGTTGGCTATCTTTTCCATAACCTGATCACCAGCCGTATGTCCAAACTGGTCGTTAATTGTTTTAAATCGATCAATATCGGCCATCACGATGCTGACGGGCAAGTTGTGTTTTCTCGCGTCGTAAATGAGACCCGGAACGACTTCTTCCAACGCCCTGCGATTATAGAGACCCGTCAAGGCATCGCGCAGAGAAAGATCGTTGATAGATGAAACCAGGCGGGCATTTATTAACCACAGGATATTAAAACTTAAACCAACAATCAGGCAGATACTAAATAAGAATGTCAGTTGATGGATAGGTCCTGCATTCATGAAGCTCGCTATTTCTGGCGAAAATATACTCCACAGCGCTCTTGCTCCCATAAATGCACTATAACAAAAGAAAGAATAAGCCATGGCTTTTACTGGAAGTTCCAGATCGCTCTTTTTTCCTTTCAACATCGCAATACCACTGCAAAATGTCACCACACACAGATAAATACTAAGATAGATAACACGACTTTTGACCGACGGTACGTAAAACGTGAAATAGTAAAGTGAACAGCTAAATATGGGGATAAGAACCGCCATGGTATGGGCGAGTTTAAGTGGAAATGAACGGAATATACTCACACTATAAAGCGTAAGCGAGAAGCCGATAAAGATAATGGTATTGGCCACGATAATGGTGAGCCAGTCAGGAGCAGAACCTCGCAGTCCAAGTAAAAATGGTCCAAGACCAATAAACAACAAAGAGATAGAAAAAGTGTTTAATCCTTTGATTCTATTCTGTGTGTATTGGTAGCACAGGAGACTGATAGAGCAGATACAAGAAAACAAAATAACAATAAAGTTAAGTGTTCTCACATCTAAATAATGACTTTCCATAGGCGCTCCGTATTGAGCTATAACTCGGGCAACTCCTTTGACCGAGTTTAATAATTAAGCGCTTAATATATTAACGTAATTGTAAATAGTTGTCTTATGTTAAACCGCTATTCTTTGACCAACTCCAGAGTCTCTGAGTGGTTTTTATTTAGTTTAAATAGCAGCCCAAGCACAGCGACAATTCTCTTGTGTGGGGTAGTCCAATGTTGTTTCCTGTGGCACGCTGCGCGGTATTCCCCACCAATATTGTATACAGTGGCCGTAATTTAAGTACCAACAGTCTTAACTCTGGGTTTTTATTTGAGGTCGTATGAAATCGGTTTATGACTACATTGTCGTTGGCGGTGGTATCGTTGGCGTGTCTACCGCATGGCAGTTGCAACAGCGTCATCCTGATCGTTCCATTTTGCTGGTGGAGAAAGAGTCTGGTTACGCTATGCATCAGACTGGACACAACAGTGGCGTGATTCACGCTGGTGTGTACTATGCTCCGGGCAGCCTAAAAGCCGAATTTTGTAAGCGGGGCGTCGAGTCTACCGTTTCATTTTGTGCGGAGCACGGCATTCCTGTTGAGAACTGTGGCAAACTTCTGGTAGCAACGAGTAAGCAGGAAGTAGAGCGTATGAATGCCCTCTACGAACGTTGTCACATCAATGGCATAGAAGCTGAGTTACTTGATCAAGCACAGCTCAAGCTAGCTGAACCAAACATCACCGGATTGGGTGCGATTTACGTCAAAACTACAAGTATTGTTGATTATCGACGAGTGACTGAACACATGGCTAAAGAGTTCCAAAAGCTTGGTGGGCAAGTCAGTTTACGTACTCAAGTGGTCGCCATTGAAGAAAAAGATCAAGAGGTGCAGATTACTTGTGTCTCTGATGGTCAGTCGATGCAGCTTAACTGCAAGATGCTGATGACTTGCAGCGGGTTAATGGCTGATCGTATGACTAAGATGATGAAGATAAAGACCGATTTTCAAATCATCCCATATCGTGGCGAATATTATCGTTTAGACAGTAAGTACAACAATGTCGTCAATCACCTCATCTACCCAATCCCTGATCCGGACTTACCCTTTTTAGGCGTTCATCTGACTCGCATGATTGATGGTTCAGTCACTGTGGGGCCGAATGCGGTACAAGGCTGGAAGCGGGAAGGATACGCTAAATTTAACTTTAGCTTTCGAGATACATGGAGGATGCTGCGCTTCCCAGGCTTTTGGAAAGTGACAAAAAAGCATCTGAAAACGGGGTTAGAAGAGTTTAAGAACTCTTGGTGGAAATCCGGCTATTTGCAGCTCGTTAACAAATACTGTCCCACAATCCAAGTTGAAGATCTGAAGCCTCACCCTGCCGGTATTCGTGCTCAGGCTGTGTTGTCGGATGGCACATTAGTGCATGATTTTCTATTTGCAGAAACGGCACGTAGTCTGCACGTGTGTAATGCGCCATCGCCAGCAGCAACGTCTGCGATACCTATCGGAGAATACATTTGCGATAAAATCGATACAAAAATAAAGGCGAAAGTTGATATAGGCACAGAGCGTTACTGATAAGGAGGCAGTAACCTGTTAACGAGTTATGCGAGTTCGAGCGTAATGCGCACGAACTGCTCATCTTGATACAGCACTTCGTAATTAAACGTGTTGTTAGCGTAAATGCTGCCTAGGAATAGTGAACGTTGGCTCATTGGGCCACGGAAAAGCATCGAAATAGGCTCGATTAGGGCATTATTATCGTCGAAATGCTGGTTTAGGTTCTCGGATAAGACACATAACAGGCATCCATGTTGATCATGCGATAGGTCGACGTCCTCTGGACGAGAGAGTAATACCGTGGTGCCTAATTTCTTTTCGATTTCATTAATAAGTAGCAGGTAGCTGTCTAAATGCGGCTGAGGGTTACCTGGCTTGTCTGCTCCCACACATCGTTCCAACAACGCTTCTAGGTTACCGTTTTCCCCTTTTGCTTGCTGTGTCAGTGACTTTAATGGCTTTTTAATCAGCTTGTAGCGATTGCTTTTCAGTTTTGGTTTGAGCCATTTTTGCAGCAGGTCATTACGTTCTTTTAAAGAGATAGGGTGGGGCGAAGCATGAATTTTAAAATGTAGATGCAGTAAAGCATGCACAGCAAGTTCGCTCAGAAGTTGGTTTGCATCTGCGGATGGTCTTGCCTGCTTAGAACTTTGCATTACACTCAAACGAAATCAAAAGAAGAAGGATGATGGTGCCGAGAGAGGGACTCGAACCCTCACACCAAAGGCACTAGCACCTCATGCTAGCGTGTCTACCAATTTCACCATCTCGGCATCATGATGCTCTGTAGTAACAGAGGCTTCGGAAAGAAGCGAATCAAATTGTATAACCAAATTCTACCTCTTGGCGAGTGTAAAGTTACGCATTTTTAGCCTTTCCCGTTTGATTGCGCATTTATTGGCCGTTTTTCACTTGCAAAGCTGAAGAGTTTTCAATGATAGCCTTTATGTAGGTATGGATATTAGCGCAAAATGCCTGGTTTGCATGAAATATGAACGCTTGAACGTTTGCTTTTATAAATGTGATGAATATCTCTTTTTGTTGACTATACTGTCGTCCCGTTTAAACGGGATTTAGGGTTTGTTGTTCAAGGCCCTTACCCATACAAGCCGTCACATGGAGCAGGCACAGCTATCAGCTCGCCAGCAGTGAATGACCCCACGGACCGGACCAGCTCCCTTTTATTGCTTGTATAAGGTAAAAATAAGATGTCGAACTATTCGCTCTGTCCATATTCACATTTGCTATGTGTTTTATCACTCAATACGTTGATTCCGTCTTTCACCAAGTCCTTTGGTGCTTCTCTTTTTGTTCACGTTGTGTAGGTTGGGCCATGAGTATTCTATTTAGTTTATTTGGTATCGCTGCACTGCTGGGTTGTGCTGTCCTTCTTTCAGAGAGTCGTTCCTCTATTAACTGGAAAACGGTGCGCCGTGCACTCTTGTTGCAAATGGGTTTTGCAGCGTTAGTGCTTTATTTCCCAATGGGTCAGGCGGCACTCACGAGTCTCAGTCATGGTGTTGCAGGGCTGCTGAGCTTTGCTGATGAGGGAATTAAATTCCTCTTCGGTGACCTGGCTTCTACAGGCTTTATCTTCGCCATCCGTGTCCTGCCTATTATTATCTTTTTTAGTGCGCTTATTTCAGCCCTTTACTATCTGGGCATTATGCAAAAGGTGATTCAACTTATTGGGGGTGCAATCCAGAAGTTCCTCGGTACCAGTAAAGCTGAGTCTTTGGTTGCCACGGGTAACATTTTTTTGTCTCAAGGTGAATCACCGCTTTTGATTCGTCCATTCTTATCCAGAATGACACGCTCTGAGCTTTTTGCGGTGATGGCTGGCGGCATGGCATCTGTCGCCGGCAGTGTTTTAGGTGGTTATGCAGGTTTAGGAGTCGAACTTAAGTATCTGATTGCGGCGAGCTTCATGGCAGCACCTGGCAGTCTGATGATGGCCAAAATCATCGTACCTGAGAGCGAACAGCCGAGCGATTACAACGACATTGAGTTGGATAAAGCGGACGAAAGCAACGTCATCGATGCGCTAGCAAGTGGCGCAATGGGTGGTATGAAAGTCGCGGTTGCAGTGGGTACTATGCTGATCGCCTTTGTGAGTGTGATTGCCATGGTAAATACTGGCCTTGAAAACTTAGGAGGGATGCTTGGGTTCGCTGGTGTGACGTTACAAGCTATTTTGGGTTACATGTTCTCGCCGCTAGCTTGGTTGATTGGTGTCCCAACGCATGAAATTCTTGCGGCTGGCTCGTATGTCGGTCAAAAAGTCGTCATGAATGAGTTTGTTGCGTTCATTGATTTTGTGCAGCACAAAGCGACGTTGTCCGAGCACTCTCAAGTCATTATTACCTTCGCGTTGTGTGGCTTTGCTAACATTGGTTCGATAGCGATTCAGCTAGGTTCTATTGGTGTGATGGCGCCTGAGCGTCGTAAAGATGTCGCGAACATGGGGCTGAGAGCCGTCGCGGCTGGGACATTAGCCAACCTAATGAGTGCGTGCTTAGCGGGTATCTTTATTTCTCTGTAAAATTCTTGCTTCATTTAGTACGAAAAACCCGCCGTTGTGGCGGGTTTTGCTACTCCTGGTCTTTAGGAATCAAACCATAAGGTATGGATTGGAATGATTTTGGCAAAGATTCATAGCTCGGCCCTTGGTTCACGCCTTTCCAGTCTAATAACATGATGGCTAACACGTTTCGGTGTTCTCCAAATTTAAGATCAAAACTGTCTTCAACCGATGGGATCATGCCTTGCTCTTGATCGATAGCGGTCCGAATTGCGTTACGTGTTTTTTCGACCACGGGATCATGCGTTAGCCCGGCGAGAAGGAACGAGATACCGACTTCAGCAATAATGTCTTCTTTACATCGCAGCAAAATGGTATCGATATTATTGCGAAAATAGTCGAAAATCCATTGATGCTCTTGTACGCTCACCTGCTTTTGATAGTACTGCGAATCGGCAAAAATAATGTGTGTCATGCCGTAAATTTTGTTGCCGTACTGCTGGGTTGATAGCGCTCTATCCTTGTCGTCGGGGTAGGTGTTTTTAAATGCCTGAGTAAACGCCCCAACCACATCTTGCTCACCAAGTTGCCTTAGCCAATAAACTTGATTGGCTAACTGTGCTGCCCACGCTTCTATCATCTCTGGGTCAGTGGCATAACGAGTGAAGTCATAACGGCGCAATACTTCTCTAAGCGTTTCATCGTTTTGGTGCTTCAAACCGTATTCGTCTGCTCTGGCCATTGCTCCCAGCAAGTCGATACCCAAGTATAAATACTCCGGGTGATGCTTTGTCACTGTATACCGTAGCTGGCCACGCTCATCATCTTTCTTCTGGTATCGTGTTAGTCGCTGCGAAGCGTATAAAATGATCTCTTCCGGCTTGACTACCTCGTCGGATAATCGGTTTAACCGGCTTGCGACTTGCGCCATATCGGTCCAAATCGCGGCAAGATACTTTTGATCTTGTGTCTGCCGGTACATACGTAGCCCAAAATGCCCTTCTTTAAAGGGAGGTAGCGTGAATAGTTTACGTTCATAAGTATCCCGGATTAATTGTGCGGATTGGGAATAACTTAAAGCTGGAGACTCAACCTCAGACGCTTGAGTTTGAAAAATGAGAGCGCAAGAAAGTAACAACGCTAAACTAATCGGCTTGATACGCATAAATTCATTCCATGAAAACCTATACATAAAGCTACCACCCACAGATGAGCTCAGTGTAAAAGATTGGTTAATACTACAAAATATGTCGAAAAGTCAGGTTAATACGCTCACCTTTGGGTTTTGCCGTTTTTGGCACGCTGTGGCTCCAGTGGTGTTGAAGCTCGCCTGCCATGACCAATAACGCGCCATGAGAAAGCTCGTATTCAATCTGGGTTTTACAATGTAAATTCTTGAGCAAAAATCGTCGACTTTCACCCAAATTTAGAGAAGCGATCACTGGATTTCGGCCTAGCTCTGGTTCGTTATCCTGATGCCAGCCCATTGAGTCCTGACCGTTGCGGTATAAATTGGCAAGGACCGAATTAAAAGAGACCTCAGCGACGGTTTCACAACGCTTTTTAAGTGTAAGCAGCTCGGGTGTCCAGGGGGAGGGAGTCATTGTTAGCCCAGAGTAGGTGTAAGCTGCATCACCATGCCAAGCTTGCAGTCGAGGTTGTAGTACCGATTTGCCAAAAATATTAATTCGCTCCTGGTGCCATGGCAGTGTTTTCCTTAGGCTAGCAAAGAAGTTGTCTGCTTCCGCTGTTTCAAGAAAGTTTGGATGATAATAGAGTTTGCCCTGCTTTACTTCCTGCCAGAATGAATTCCCAAACAAGTCATCTTGTTGCATTTTTTGCTGCTCTATCCATAAATTTTTTCAATTGTTGTTACCTTCATGATAGCTATTGGGTATTATTTTATTAAACAAGAATTTTAACAATAAATGAAAGCGTCTCGCAGCAGTATGCGAGATAGTGGGGAGCCAATGCGCCAATTTCCCAATAAACAGTATTATTTTGTCTTATTCTTCCTCGTTTTTTTTGCTCTGTTTGTCGGGGTTGTTGAGCTATTACATCAAAACCAGCGAGAGGTTAACCGAGAGCAACTACTCACCGAAGCCAAAGAACAACTTTCTACCCTCCGTTCGAATCTGGAAGCCGATCTAATGGCCGACATATACCAAGCCAGCACCTTAGGGACGTTAGTAACATTGCTCCCTGAAAGTGGTGAGCGCGAGCTAGGTATAGCCGCACATCGTATTCTGAATAAAAGTAAGAATATTGACGCCATCGGCATCGCAAAAGATGACGTGGTCAATCATATCTTTCCACGCGATGGTAATGAGAGTGTGCTTGGGCTGGATTATCGAACGGTGCCGGAGCAGTGGGCACAAGTACAAAAAGCCAGAGAGATTCAAGAGATATTCATAGCGGGCCCCGTTACGTTAGTTCAGGGAGGGCGTGGTCTGATTGTGCGGGTACCCGTATTTCGTGATCCGCCTTTAAATCAGGACTATTGGGGGGTTATCAGTGCAGTCATAGATTTCGATAAACTGCTGAAAGAAACTGGCCTAATCGAATTTTCGCATCGTTACCCTTTGACGATTAGAGGCTATGACAGCAGCGGTGAATCTGGTGACATCTTCTTTGGCGTACCAAATTTATCAAAGATTAGGTACGCGACAGAGACGGTTTACTTTCCTTATGGTAGCTGGAGTTTGTCCGCATTCTCCAGTGATAAATTGGAACATCAGCTTCCTTGGTACGAATTTCATTTGGTTAGATTGCTTGGCTACTCGGCTCTGTTGGCATTGAGTATCACACTTATCGTTATTTATCGTTTGTATATCATTGCTGATACTCGTGCATTACATGATGAGTTGACAAATTTGCCTAATCGTCGCTATTTCATGCAGTCCTATAAACAACAGTTCCAGCTCGCTCTGCGCTATAAAAAGCGTTACAACTTTGCTCTAGTGAATATCGACCTTGATCACTTTAAACATATCAATGATACGTATGGTCATGATGCGGGTGACAAAGTTTTACGAGAGACGGCGGAACGTGTCAAAAGCAGTCTACGTCGTTCTGATATGGTTGCTCGCATGGGCGGCGATGAATTTTTAGTTGTGGTTTATAACCCTAAATCGGAAGAGAGTTTGCAGGTGTTATTGCAGAAGGTTGAATTGGCGCTTTGTTCTAAGCCGGTCATTTATGGAGAAGATCGAATTCAATTACACGTCAGTATGGGCTACGCGATGTTTGAACCCGGAATCACCTCACCAGAGCAGATGATGAAAATTGCGGACCAAAGAATGTATCTGCATAAGCATAGTAAGGCTCAAGGGGTTCCAGCGAAGTTGGGGTAAACTTTAGTAACGTATCTGAGCAGCTCGATTAATAGTTTTAAATGCAACTTGTTCGAAAAGTGTTCTTTTTGAGAAAGTAATTAGTAGCAATGCGGTTGGTGGCATATTTACATGTTATTGCATTTTGCAATTGCAATGTGCAAATTTATTGCTCAATAAACCAACAATATGCATCTAGAACGGCTAGAAAATGGGTTTTTAAAGTTGGCACGCATCATGCTTATATACTATTGACCCTTATTAAGCCGAGGGTCACCTAGCCAACTGACGTTGTTAGTGAATGCAATTTGTTCACAAGTATATACCGCCAATCACGATTATTGTGATTGGCGTTTTTTCTTTCTAGAGATCAAGAATTTTTACATCACCTTCTGTCTGATCTGCCTCGTCACATTTGCTGTAACAGCTTGGTTGTCTTGGACAAACTGCACCCCTTGAGCAAATCAGCCTTGCTTGCGTCTGTATCCCACGCTCTATCCAGTTAATATTTAAAATTTTAGCAATGGTCGTTAAGTCCTTCTTAATATGAGTAGGAATAACACTACTGCCACCTGATGCCACACACAGGGACTTCAACTCTTCTGCGATAGAAACGGCATCGCCACCTTGCGCAGTGATCGCTGGGTTCAAATCGATACCAGCGCATAACACGCGGTTGTTTCCTGCCGGATCAAAGACATTGACTGACTCACAGCAGTAAATGCGTGGCTCATCACCGACATTAAGAATCGAGATTTGAGCCGAGCTGGTATCCAGTGGCTGCGCTAAACGGCGGAACACTGCCCAATGTTGGCAAGGATCGTTTACTTTGCGCATGTTGCCCCACGGTAAAGGAATACCATTCCCTCGATATACCGCTTTGAGCTTTCCTGGGCCGTAGGCATCAAAATAATGCCAATGCGGGTAAGGTGAAACAACCGTCATTCGGCGCATGGCCACAGAAGGGGAAACCCCAGCTTTTTTGTGTACGTCGATTTCGTAGCCTGAGCGGTCTAGCAATTGACGAAACGGTACTTTAGGACACAAGAGTGCGCCAGCAAAAAAGCTAGATTCAAAATCACGCCATGCCTGCAAAATATCTTGTGAATTCAACTCCGAGTTGGAGATGGGGCTGTCCATTTGCTCCCAGTTATTCTGATGTCCTATGGTCAGTACGTTATTCATTGCATCACTGCTGTGTAGGACTCGATGACCGATGTATACCGCCAGGTCATATTTCAGTCTGGTTGGGTAATCGCGCATTCTCTTGTTCAGATAGATTGTCCCAGGCGCCTCCATGAACGAAGTGATTAGCTGCTTAGCACTGACGCCAAGTTCGTCGATAACATCTTTTGGCGCTCGGTCAATCCACCTGATATCCAATCCCATGCTTTTTGCAATGTCGATTAGGTCTTCCACCGAGAGATTCAACCGTTTTAGTCCGACTTCTTCGGCAGCTCGCTCAAGGTCAGGGAAGTGATTCTGATGGTTCTCCTGGTGAGCCCGAATCAGTAAGTGAGCAAATTGGCGACCTGTAATTCCTGTCTGGGAGAGCATTTCAGGAATTGCAATCTGAAGAATATCGTTGGAAAACAGGAAGCTTGGTTCTAGCGCCATACCATTAATACCACCACGGTTACCTTTGTTGGGCGTAATGGCTTCCAATTCCGGCTCATCATCTAGAAACCAAGCTGGATCTTTTTGAAAAACTTCCGCGATCACTTCCAGCATATCGATACTTGGGACGCGTTTTCCACGTTCAATCATCGAAAGGTAAGAAACCGAAGGCGCGTACTCTGGATTGATCCTTACACAGCGAGCTGACAAATCTTCCATGGTTAAGTGGTTGTTTTTTCTCAGATTACGTATCTTGGTTCCGAGAAAGTGAGACTGACGAATTAAGCTTTTTGACACAGACATTTTGTAAAATTCACACTGTAAAATTTTTGTTGTGAAATTGTAGTAAATTATTCGCTAGTCTACATACTAAGCAGACAAGGAAATTAACCATCAACTTCACAGAATTGTCTGAAACTTAAACAACCCAATTAAGTAAGTACTCTAGGACGAGTTTTTAGTACGAGGATATGACGATGAATATGCTGAACTTCGATAATAAAGAAATGCAACAACAACAACGCCCATTTATCGCTGAAGCTGTATTTGCCGTCGAAGCGGTAAGTGCTGAGCAACAGAGTGAAAAACAAGTAAAAGCAAAGCAACTACTTGACCGTATGTTCCCATTGGAGAATGGGTCACACCAGGATGTATCAAGTTACGTAATTGACTACCGTCATGTGTTGGCCTATTTCAAAGATGGTTCTCACAGCGGCCTGAAAAGTCCAAAGCACTTCGTGGCTTACACCGGTGAGAAAGAAGATCCTAAATCGATTTTGCTTAAAGATGAGTCAGGCAATCATGTTGAAGTAATGTTCGGTTGTCACAAAGGCACCGGTTGTGTAGAGCTGATGGACATCGATGATATTCAGCTAGAAACTCGCACAACATTCAACCCTGAGCTGACGGGCAATGCTCCAACGGCGATGCGTCACTGGATTAGCCTGGTGAAAGGCGATAAGAAAGGCAAACCAATGGCTTGTAGTGAAGACAAAGAGTATACGGCTAAAAATGGTGATGATTACGTTCTGAGTTACTGCTACAAAGTAGATTAACCTTTAACCCAAACGATCAGTCAAATAGACAAAACCCTGCACAATTGCAGGGTTTGTTATTTTTCGATCCAATAAAAACGCTAACAGAGCTCGGTCAGAGCGTTGAACGACTAGATAGGCATTACTCTATTTCGGCCTAATTGTTTTGCATCGTAAAGTTGCTTATCCGCTTTGGCTACCAGAGCGTCTGCTGTATCTCCCGGCTCAAATTCTGCCACGCCGAAAGATGCCGTTATGCTGTGAACCTGACTGCCTGTGCGTTTATCCTTCACTCGCAACTTCTCGATCATACGGCGCAGCGTATCAGCATATTGACGTGTAATACGCAGCGATTTGTTCGGTACAATTAACGCAAACTCTTCGCCGCCAAAACGATAAGCACAGCTTCCATCACGACAACTCTGTTGTAGTCGTCGAGCAATGGATTTAAGTACACTGTCACCAAAAAGGTGACCGTAGCAGTCGTTAAATTCTTTGAAATGGTCAATATCAAGCATGATTAGACTCATTGCTTGATTTGCATCGACTAGCGTGGCGAGATCTGAATCAAAAGCGCGACGGTTGTAGAGGTTGGATAGCCCATCAAATAGCGCGTCTTTTTGTACTTCTGCCAGTTGGGTTTTGAGGCGAGAAATCTCTTCACTGGCGTTGGTGAGCTGACTGTTTAAAAACTTAGTTGAATGACGAATCTCATGCGCATCCTCTACGAACTGATGGACGGCGTTCATGACTTCCTCAATACTCACACTGTTATCTTGAACTTTTTCTAGCTTATTGACGCTCTTATCTACCATGTCTGAAAATGTGGAGGTATCTGAAATCGTATCATCCATTGAACTTGATATTTCGTTCAACAACACTTCTAGATTGTTTCTTAGATCGTCAAGACTGGTTTCCGCTTTATCCGCAACGTAACGCTTATAGAGATTCTTCGTGGCAGCTGGCGGACAAACATCGTAGCTTTCTAACACCGTATCCATCTCTAGATTGAGATCTGGAATAGCGTTATCCACGTACGTATACCAAAGCGCGTAGTTAGCTGGCGTGGCTGCTACGTAGTTTTTGATCATTAGCGGTACCGCTTTTTTTAAGTTAGCGGTCGATTTCTTAAACTCGTCAGTCATTTCTGGGATGAAAGTAACAAAATGGAATTAATCTTAGAGTAACGGAAAATGAACAGTATCGCTTTAAATATTTGAATGCTTTATACAAAAATGAGTGATCAGGATAATTATTGATGATTTTGACAGCATAAGACCCAAATCAATGACCTTAAGCAATAATTATTCGCGAAAGGAATGATACATGCGATATAAAACAGTGAGACTGATACTGGGTGATCAACTCAATAGTGAGCATTCATGGTTTCAACAAGTGGATGACAACGTACTTTTTCTGATAGCTGAACTGAAGCAGGAAAATACTTATGTTACGCATCATATACAAAAAGTATGTGCGTTTTTTTCTGCCATGGCGCAGTTTGCGACAGAGAAGCAGAGTGAAGGTCATCATGTATTGTTTTTAACTTTGGATGACACTCAGCCTTTTGAGAATCTCGAACAGTTGCTAACGCACTACATTAGCGAAGTCGGTGCGATTAAGTTTGAGTATCAAAGACCGGATGAATACCGGCTGTTGGAACAGTTAGCAAATGTAAAACTAGAAGGCGTGGTTACGCGTTGTGTCGATACTGAGCACTTTTTACTGCCATTTGAGGAAATAGAGCCGCAGTTTCCGAAAGGGAAGCACGTCACGATGGAACACTTTTATCGCCGAATGCGTAAGCGTTTCAATATTTTGATGCAAGACGGCAAACCTCTGGGTGGAAAGTGGAATTACGACGCCAACAATCGCAATAAACTCAAAGTAAAAGACATCGAACAACTGCCTAATCCGCTGATGTTCAGCTTAAATGTGGATGAGAGTATTGCGCGCTTAAACCGACACGATATCCAGACGATAGGCAAACTCGATGCAGCTCTGCTTTGGCCAGTTAACCGTACTCAGAGCTTATCTCTGCTGGCGCATTTCTGTCAGGTCTGCCTCCCTTTGTTTGGACGGTTTCAGGACGCCATGACGGGCGAGCATGATGCGAAGTGGAGCCTTTACCACAGTCGATTGTCTTTTTCGATGAACAGTAAATTACTGCATCCGAAGGAAGTGATTGATGCTGCGCTTCGTGTCTTTGAGGCGAACCCCAATATCGATATTTCTCAGGTCGAAGGCTTTATTCGTCAAGTTTTAGGCTGGCGAGAGTACATACGCGCCATTTATTGGGCGAATATGCCACAGTATCCGCAGAAAAATGAGCTTGGGGCGTCACGCCAACTGCCCGGCTACTTTTGGAGTGGTGAAACGAAAATGGCTTGTATGCGTAATGCGATTGGACAGTCACTTGATTACGCCTACGCACACCACATCCAGCGTTTGATGATCACGGGTAATTTTTGTTTGCTGACAGAGATAGATCCAGACCAAGTGGATGAATGGTACCTTGGTATATACGTCGATGCGATTGAATGGGTGGAAATGCCCAACACCCGAGGGATGGCTTTGTTCGCCGATGGTGGCATTGTTGGCACTAAGCCCTATGCCGCCAGTGGCTCCTACATTAATAAAATGAGTGACTATTGCAAAAACTGCCACTACGACAACAAGTCTCGAAGTGGTGAAGGCTCGTGCCCATTTAACAGCTTGTACTGGCGCTTTATGCACAAACACGAGAAGCGCTTAGCCAGCAATCCGCGAATCGGGATGATTTTCCGTTCGTGGGACAATATGGAAGAGTCGCAACGTCAAGCCATTCTGGATACGGCAGATCAATACATATCTGACTTGGAGAACTTGTAATGAAAATTCTGGTTGCTGGTGGAAATGGTGGAATCGGGTGGGCGATAGTGCAAGAAGTAGGAAGACGATTTCCGACTGCGGAGGTTCACGCTACCTATCGTCGACAAAAGCCAGACGTTCATCAACGTGGAGTGACTTGGCATCGAGTTGATGTCAGCGATGAATCTCAAATAAGAAGCTTGAGTGAGTCTGTCTGCGAGGTCGATTGGGTGATTAACTGCATCGGCATGTTGCATACCAAGGACAAAGGGCCTGAAAAGAATCTGAGCGCTCTGGACGCCGACTTTTTTCTTGAATCGGTCGCGGTTAATACCTTACCAACCCTGCTGTTGGCGAAATACTTCACACCTGCCTTAAAACGCAGTCACAATCCAAAGTTTGCTTCAATATCGGCAAAAGTTGGCAGCATCAGTGACAATCAACTTGGTGGCTGGTACAGCTACCGAGCTTCCAAGGCTGCGCTCAATATGTTTCTTAAAACCATGTCGATTGAGTGGCGTCGCACGGTAAAGCATGGCGTGGTTCTAGCGCTTCACCCCGGTACGACGGACACACCTCTATCTGCACCTTTTCAGGCGAATGTGCCTTCAAATAAGCTTTTCACGCCACAGCGAGTCGCGTCTGATTTGATTCAGTTAATAGAAAAAGCAGCCCCACAAGAGAGCGGGGCGTTTTGGGCGTATGACGGAGAGTGTTTGCCTTGGTAATGTCTTTTAGGTCTATGAGGTTAGTGATGACTTACTACGGCGACAGCGCTCAGAGCAATAAACCACTTCTGCCCAATTTCGTTGCCATTTTTTGCGCCAGGAAAACGGCCGTTTACAGACAGGGCAGGTTTTCGTCGGTAAATGCGCTTTAAACCCCTTCATACTTTTGCCACTATTTGAAAAGATACAAGTAATCGCCGTAACCTTGCTGCGCCATTTTATTTACAGGAACAAATTTCATCGCAGCAGAGTTCATGCAGTAACGCAGGCCGGTTGGTTTTGGCCCGTCTTCAAACACGTGGCCAAGGTGTGAATCTCCAAATTTGCTGCGAACCTCTGTTCGTGGGTACAGCAACTTATAATCGGTTTTTTCCACGATGTATCCGGGATTGATTGGTTTAGTAAAGCTTGGCCAACCGGTGCCGGATTTGTATTTGTCGGTTGAAGAAAATAGCGGTTCACCCGTGACAATATCGACGTAAATACCCGCTTTTTTGTTATCCCAATACTCATTATCAAACGGTTTTTCTGTCCCTTCTTCTTGTGTGACGTAATATTGCAATTCCGTCAGGGTAGACTTGATTTTAGCTTGGGAAGGTTTGTTGTAAGCTTTGACCTTCGACAATAGCTTTTTCTCTTCGATAAGTTGGCGAAGGGTTTTCGGACGTTCTTTACGATCATCGCCGAACACGTCATCCAGGTACTGATCTCGTCCCGAAGCGTAACGATAGTACTTGTATTTCAAACTGCTCTTTTTGTAATAGTCCTGATGGTATGTCTCGGCAGGATAAAACTTATCAAATTTGATTAACTCTGTTTTCAGCGGTTTCGGATAGATCATCGCTTTGTCGATTTCCATCATGAAGTTTTCTGCAACCTGCTTTTGCTGCTCATTGTGATAAAAAATCGCTGGGCGATATTGAGGACCGCGATCAACAAACGAACCTTTATCGTCGGTCGGATCGATGTGTCTGAAAAAGTAGTCCAGAACTTGCTCGTAGCTTACCACGCTTGGATCGTATTTCACCTCGACCACTTCAATGTGCCCGCTCTTACCCGAAGACACTTGTTTGTAGGTTGGGTTTTTAACGTGACCACCCGAATAGCCAGAAACCACGTCCAACACACCGGTTAGTTGCTCTAAATCTGACTCTGTACACCAAAAACAGCCGCCCGCAAGTGTCGCAACCTCTACTTTTTCTGATGTGTTCGTTTTGCTCATCGTGTCCGCGCTGCTTACCGTACTGATTAGTAGGAACAAGACTGGCAGCCCGAAAGAGAATCCGATTATTAACTTAGATAACGTCTTCATAGCATCCTCTATAATTAATTTCTCAACTGTTACGTAAATAGAAAGGTAACAGAGCGAAAAAATTGCACGAATTTTGAAAATTACGTTGTCCTTTTTTCTAACAAAGATAGAGTATCGGCACGAAACATACCTGCTCGTTGATACGAGGGTATTAACGAGCGATGCAATATGAGGTAAACCATGCAAGCAGAAGTTAAATGGGTCGAAGATTTTAAATTCCTAGGTCAGTCTCAGTCTGGCCATTCTGTCGTGATGGACGGGAATGGTGGTGCGACGGCTCCAAGCCCAATGGAAATGGTACTAATGGCGGCGGGCGGTTGTAGCTCTGTCGACGTTGTAGATGGTTTAAAATCTGCAGAGCAAAAGGTTGAGTCGGTCAACGCGAAGTTAACCACAGAGCGTCGCGAAACGGCACCACGTATTTTCACCAAAGTGAATATCCATTTTGAAGTGTCTGGTAAAGATCTGAATCCAGAAATTGTTGCGCAAGTTGCGGCAGATTCCCTCGAAAAATATTGCTCAGTTTGTTTGATGCTTGGGGAAGGCGTTGAGATGACCCATAGCTGGGAAATTGTTTAACCCCGCATAACGCCAAAAATCAGAAAACAGGAAGGAGAAAAGTGTCGTCTTTTCTCTTTTTTTATTTCTGAAATCACGTACGTTGAGTGGTGTTTTAAGTAGTAGGGTTTTCCAATGACAGAATTAGAAAAAATGATGTCTGGCCAAGTGTTTAATGGTATGGATGAATCAATCGATGCCATTAGGACGCACGCCACTCATGCATTGCGCGCGTTTAACAACAATACCGATGAAAGTCAGCGTGATGCGCTACAAAAGCAACTGTTTGGCAAAGCGGGGTTATGTATTGTTCAAGCTCCGTTTCACTGCGAATTCGGTAAAACCATTGAAATTGGTGAAGAGACCTTTATCAACATGAACGTTGTTATGCTTGATGGTGCTAAAATTACCATTGGAAATAACGTCCTAATTGGCCCAAGTGCCCAGTTTTACACTGCTTCACATTCATTGGATTACCACAGTCGCCGACGCTGGGAAACCTTCTGTAAACCGATCGTTGTCGAAGACGATGTATGGATTGGCGGTAATTCTGTCATTAATCAGGGGGTGACGATTGGTGCTCGCTCCGTCATTGCCGCAAATTCGGTTGTAAACAGTGATGTTCCGCCTGATTGCCTTTATGGTGGTACACCAGCGAAATTGATTCGTCGTTTGAACCAAGATACCTAAGTTCAAATCGATACTTCGTAACCCGACAAGTAGATGGTTGAAAATCGCGACTAAGTGCAAAAAGTTGCATTTGGTGAGGTAAGTATGAGTTATGCACTATATAGTTAGTGTTAGCAAACTTACCAAGTCGGGAGAAAAGAGATGGATTGGTACTTAGCAGTATTAAAGAAATATGCAGTGTTTAACGGAAGAGCAAGAAGAAAAGAGTATTGGATGTTCTTTTTATTCAACCTTCTGATTACGATTGTTTTAGAAATTATTGATGGCCTATTAGGTACGGCTTTGATTGGCGCTGTTTACGGGCTCGCTGTGTTGATTCCTAGTATTGCTGTTACCGTACGTCGATTACACGACATAGGACGAACAGGCTGGTGGGTATTGATTGGCTTGATTCCTTTGCTTGGTTTGATCGTACTGATTATTTTTGCTGCGACTGAAGGTAACAGGGGCAGGAATGAGTACGGCTCAGATCCGAAAGAGGCAGGTGAAGCCTTCGCTTAATAGCTCTTTTTTTAAGGTACTTTAACGCTTAGAGCCTTGTGTTCACGTTGGAGAGTTTGGCTAGCACTACCAATTTGTCTATTGGTGCTAGCCACACACAATGGGTATGGATTAGCCCCTCTCCGAAATTAGTCATGTCACACGATAAGAGAGAAGCTCCTTGCAATAAGTGCGTTCTTGTAGGGTTATTTATCTGGACTACTGTATCGATCCCAGTAGGGTAAATCAGTCCCCAGCTTTTCGCTGATATAGTCGATAAATACCCTCACTTTTAACGGCATGTGTTTACGTTCTGGAAAAACGGCGTAAATGGCGTGCTCTGGTAGCGCGTAATCTTCCATGACTACTTTGAGGTTACCAGCAGTGATGTCTCTTGATGCGATAAAAGTGGGTAGCTGCGCAACGCCAGAACCTCTCAGCAGAAGTTGCCGAATGGCTTCGCTGTTATTCACAACAAAGTTACCTTTTGGCAAAACGCGGTACTCACTGCCGTTGTTAATGAACATCCACTCTACGCCACCTCGAAAATACGAATACAGCAGACAGTTATGGGCAACCAGATCACTTGGCTTTTGCGGTGTACCGAACTCAGCAAGGTAATCGGGTGATGCGCAAAGCACACTTTTACAAGGAGCGAGACGCTTGGCAACTAAGTTAGAGGAGGCTAATTCTCCAATGCGGATACCCAAATCAAAACCATCTTTGATCAAGTCGACCATCTTATCTTCGAGGTTCAAGTCCACTTCGATTTTAGGGTAACGAGAGAGAAACTCACTGATTAGAGGCGCGATATGCAGCACGCCAAATGACATCGGCACAGTGATTTTAAGCCGCCCTTGAGGAGAGCCTTGCAGCTCAGAAACCGCATCGACACCTTGTTGAGCAAGGTTGACTGCTTGAGACGCATATTCAAAGTAGCGTCTACCTGCTTCGGTAAGGCTTAATTTTCTTGTGGTGCGGTTAAGTAAACGAATACCGAGATCGTCTTCCAGTTGATTGATGCGCTTACTGACGGCAGATTTCGTCAGGTTAAGTTGTTTGGCTGCAAGCGAAAAGCTGCCGCACTCTACCACCGCCACAAATACCGGCAGGGAGGCTATCGCATTCACATCAATCTCCTTACATTGTTGATTCAAAGGATACAATTAATTTCCAATTATAGTGATTATCTTCCAGAAGAAAACAATCTAGACTATGTACCCATAAGATTATCGACGACCTTGAATTTTGGGATGAAAAAATGAAGTACGATTGGATTCTATTTGACGCTGACGAGACCTTGTTTCACTTTGACGCTTTCAAAGGTTTGCAACTGATGTTTTCTCGTAAAGGCGTAGATTTTACGGAGCAAGATTTTGCTCACTACCAAACGGTAAACAAGCCACTATGGGTTGACTATCAAGATGGAAAAGTGTCAGCAGATGAGCTTAAACACAAACGATTTACCGAATGGGCAGAAAAGCTCGATACGACTACCGCAGAGTTAAACAGCGCATTTTTAGAAGCGATGGCTGATATTTGTAGCCTGCTGCCAGGCGCTAAAGAACTGATGGAAGCACTGCAAGGTAAAGCGAAAATGGGCATCATCACCAACGGCTTCACTGAACTACAAGCTATCCGCCTTGAACGTACCGGGATGACCAACTACTTTGATCAAATCGTGATCTCCGAACAAGTTGGTGTTGCGAAACCGGACTTAGGCATTTTCGAGTACGCGATGCAGCAAATGGGGCACCCATGTAAAACGCGTGTATTGATGGTGGGAGATAATCTGCACTCAGATATTTTGGGCGGTAATAACTTTGGTATTGAGACCTGTTGGTTGAACACCACTGGCGCCAGTGTGGATGAGCGAATCGCACCCAGCTACACCGTAGAGTCATTGAGCGAACTAAAGAACATTTTAGTCGCGTAGCTAGGCATTAAATAGGCTTAAAAAACAAGGAATAACCATGTCAGATATCAAACAGTTAGACACTAAAGTTGTCTACCAAAATAAATGGATGACGGTTCGTGAAGATAAAATTTTACGTCCAAGTGGTGCGGAAGGCATCTATGGTGTGGTCGAGAAGCCAGACTTTGCAGCCATTTTGGCCGTAGATAGTGGGATGATTCACCTAGTTCAACAGTACCGTTACACCGTGGGACAGCGTTGTTGGGAAATTCCTCAGGGATCATGGGAGTCGAATCCTGATGTTGATCCTTTGGAGCTCGCCAAAGGTGAATTGCGAGAGGAAACCGGGATGTTGGCTGGGTCTATGGAGTATGTTGGTGCGCAGTTTACTGCTTACGGTTTCTTAAATCAGACCTGTCATATTTACTTTGCAAGTAACCTTACTCAAGTAGGAAACCAGCTGGATAGCGAAGAAGAAGATCTTATTTCCCGAGCATTCTCTGTCGAAGAGTTCGAGCAGATGATGATAGAGGGAGCAATCAAAGACAGTGTGACGATTGCCGCTTATGGTTTAGCGAAACTCAAGAAATTCATTTAATTCCACACGACTATTGTTTGCTTTTGAATTTATACAGCGGCGTGTTGCCGCTGTATAAGACGTGATATATCGTTTATTCGTCGACTTTCTTACCTAATATTTCCACATGCGCTTTTTTAGTCACGCCAGTGACTTGCAGTGCAGTATTACCAACAGACTCGTAATTCAATTCGATCTTATCTAGCTTAGCGTCATCTTTTGTTGGAAGGCTCAGATTACGTGAAGACATGCCACTGGTGAGAACACCCAAACTGTCGAATGTTTTTTCTTTGCCGTCCTTCATGATTACTTTAATGCTCTTTAGATTCACGGTACCTTGCGTACATTTGATCTTTATGTGACTAAAACGAGCATTAGCAAACGGAGATAGAGGGTTTACAGTGTCTGTCTCTGATTTAAAGCTTACGGTTTTTTCCGCAATTTTGTCCCAATCACTATCACTCGCGACCGATTGAAATGACGCACAGGCCGCTAAAAGGCAGAGTGAGATGGTTTTCAGTAATTTCATGTCTTTTCCTCGCAATAAACTTAGACGTTTTTTAATTCAATTCGCTGGGCACTGTGCTTTTTTCCTGTCAAAAACTGGTGTTGTCTTAAAAACAAGACTGGCCCGATTTTAACTTAGGCAGATTAAGCCGATTTTCTTATTGTAAATCCATCGCTTAGTGTAGTTCAGGAATGGACACCTAACGATTTAATTTAGCTAGGTAATCTAAATTTCGGGGTGAAGAATCTTGACGATACTTTACTTATCTTTACGACTACCTGCCTATACGTGTCCGGTAAATCGCAGTATAAAATAATAACGATTACTTACTTCACATCTTTTATGAAACTCAAGAAAAAATGGCTCGCATTGTGTAGCGTTGTTCTCGCTGGTGCGGCTGGAGTGTACTTTTTACAACCTCCGGAAGAGCTCTCTTCTTATGCCACAGAAACGGTACGTAAAGGGAATATTGAAAAAGCCGTTTTAGCGAACGGAATGCTGCAGGCATCGAAGCTAGTTAATGTCGGTGCTCAGGTCTCTGGCCAGATACAAAGTCTGGCGGTAAGTCTTGGTGACGAGATAAAACAAGGCGATCTTATTGCCCAAATTGACAGCCTGACACAACAAAATAGCCTCAAAGAGGCTCAAGCATCTCTGAACAGTCTAAATGCGCAATACAAAGCAAAACAGGCCGAAATCAAACAGGCAACCTACGAATATGAGCGTCAAAAAGGCATGCTCGCGGCGAAAGCGAGCTCACGAGCTGATTTTGAAAATGCTGAAGCCTCATTGGCAATCTACAAAGCAGAACTCGCACAACTCGATGCCGAAATCGAAAAAGCCAAGATCAGCGTTGATAGTGCCAAAGTCGATTTAGGCTATACGACCATTAATGCACCGATGGATGGTACCGTGGTCTACACCTCTGTCGAAGAGGGACAAACGGTCAACGCTAACCAGACAACACCGACCATTATTGAGCTGGCTAAACTTGATACCATGACGGTAAAGGCCGAAATCTCAGAAGCAGATGTTATCTTCGTTCGTCCAGGTCAAACGGCGGTGTTCACGATCCTTGGTCAACCTAATCAGCAATATGAAGGTACATTACGTGCCATCGAGCCCGGCCCAACGATTATGGATGGTGATGACAGTGATTTGACGATCTCTGATAGTGATGCCATTTACTACAACGCCGTTTTTGATGTTAATAACCCGCAAGGTGTTCTGCGCATTGGTATGACGGCTCAAGTCTCAATTGTTCTGGAAGAATCTCAAGATACACTCGTTATCCCGGCACAAGTACTGCAAAAATCGGGTGGCAAAAACGCTTATACGGTTCCGGTTCTGGAAAACGGTCAAGTGGTGCAAAAGCCGGTTAAAGTCGGTATCAATAATAAAGTGAATGTTGAAATTCTTTCTGGCCTACAGGAAGGCGAACAAGTGGTATTAGGTACAGCAATGGCAGATGGTTCGTTAAGTGGCAGACGCTCTCGACCTCCAATGAGGTTCTAATATGAGTCAAGTTCTATTGAAAGTAGAGGACTTAACCCGAAGCTTTGTATCCGGGGATGAATCACTCACCGTACTTAATCATATTAATTTAGAGATTAAGCGCGGTGAGATGGTGGCTATCGTTGGTGCCTCTGGCTCGGGAAAGTCCACGCTGATGAATGTATTGGGCTGTTTGGATCAACCGACGAGTGGTCGCTATTTCATTAATGGCCAAGATGTCTCAACGCTTGAGTCTGATGAGCTGGCTGCGCTAAGGCGGGAATATTTTGGATTTATCTTTCAAAGATATCATTTGCTTAGCGATTTAACGGCCGTGGGTAACGTTGAAGTTCCTGCGGTGTATGCGGGTGTTCCTCATCGTCAACGTGAAGAACGTGCCAAATCATTGCTGACAAGACTGGGTCTTGGAGAGCGCCTGACGCACAAACCGAGCCAATTAAGTGGTGGTCAACAGCAGCGCGTGAGTGTTGCGCGTGCACTAATGAATGGTGGAGAGGTCATTCTGGCAGATGAACCGACGGGAGCGTTGGACAGCCACAGTGGTGAAGAGATGATGGCTCTGCTCAAAGAGCTGCACCAGCTTGGACACACTATCATTCTCGTCACTCATGACATGAATGTGGCAAATTTTGCCGACCGAGTTATTGAAATCAAAGATGGTGAAATCATCTCTGATAAGCAAAACGTCAGTGAAAGCAAAAATGCACAGGCACAGGTCAATAAACAGCCGCAGCAGGATGCCAGTAAATGGTGGAAGTGGGACAGTTTCGTCGATGCATTAAAAATGGCGCTGCTTGCTATGTCGAGCCATCGAATGCGCACGTTTTTGACTATGCTGGGGATCATCATCGGCATTGCATCTGTCGTATCGGTGGTTGCTCTGGGTAATGGTTCTCAGCAACAGATTTTGTCTAACATTGCTTCTATGGGAACCAACACCATTGATATCAGGCCCGGAAGCGGCTTTGGTGACAGACGCTCAGGAAGAGTGAGAACGCTGACGGCGGCTGATGCTGAATCACTAAAGAGCCTGCCATTTGTGGATAGTGTAACGCCTTCAATATCGAACAGTTTGACCGTTCGTTACGCTAACCAAGACGCGTCGGCAACCATTGAAGGAGTAGGCGAAGACTATTTCCGTGTTCGTGGCTATGAGATTGCTCAGGGTCAGTTCTGGGATGAAGACAGTGTTCGCTCTCTGGCGCAAGAAGCCGTGATTGATAACAACACCAGAAAAGAGATGTTCGCTGATCGCAGCCCGATTGGTGAAGTAATTTTCTTAGGGTCATTACCGGTACGAATTGTTGGCGTCACGCAAAAGAAAGACGACGCATTTGGTAACAGTGAAGCGCTGAAAATCTGGGTTCCTTACACCACCATGTCTGGTCGAATGATGGGGCAACGTTATCTCAATGGTATTACGGTCAGGATCGATGAAAATGCCTCCAGTAGCGCTGCCGAGCAAAGCATCATCAGCTTACTGAAAATGCGCCATGGCACGGAAGATTTCTTTACCATCAACACAGACACAATTCGCCAAAATATCGAGAAGACGACGGCCACGATGACGTTGCTCATCTCTGCTATTGCGGTCATCTCTCTTGTCGTTGGCGGTATCGGAGTGATGAATATCATGCTGGTCTCGGTCACCGAGCGGACGAAAGAGATTGGTGTGCGAATGGCGGTCGGGGCGAGGCAGGCAGATATTCTCAGGCAATTCTTGATTGAAGCCGTACTGGTCTGTTTATGCGGCGGTATAACGGGGATTGGTTTAGCGTTTTTGATTGGCTTCGCGTTTAGCTCATCAGGCAGCAGTTTCCAAATGATCTATTCGATGAATTCTATCATTTCAGCATTTATCTGTTCGACTCTGATTGGTATCGCATTTGGTTTCTTACCTGCGCGTAACGCCGCAAAACTCGATCCAATTGAAGCATTAGCGAGAGACTAGCATGAAAAATACAACAAAATTTAAAACTCGCTTTCTTGTCGTCGCATTAGGCGCAGCCTTGCTTGCTGGGTGTGGCTCGATGATGCGTTCTGATTATCAGGCACCTGAAGTTCAGGTGCCGACAAACTGGCAGCAAGTGCATGTCGCTGGTGATGTCAGTATCGACCCGTGGTGGCTGGCGTTTAATGACCCAAGCCTGAACCAGTACATCAATAAAGTACTTGAGGAAAATAACGATCTGGAAGTCGCGACGCTAACACTGAAAAAAGCACGTTTGCAGTTAGGGTTAGCGAAAGATGACCTGTTTCCGACATTCAGCTCATCAACTTCTGCTCAGGTCGAAAAGTGGCTAGACAGTGGCGAATCGGGTGACAGTTACAGCACAAACTTATCCGTCGGTTATGAGTTGGATTTGTGGGGTAAGGTCTCTGCGGATATCGATGCAGCAAAATGGGCGGCAATGGCGAGCAAAGAAGATCGCGAAGCCACGGCTCAAAGTTTGGTGGCGACCACCGCTTCACTTTACTGGCAAATTGGTTATCTTAAGCAGCGATTGCAACTTGGCCAAAATAACATTGATGATGCACAGCAAACCCTGACTCTGATTCAAAGGCAGTATGAGCTGGGTGCGGTTGATCAGCTTGATGTGCTCGAGGCGAAAAGTTCACTGGCAAGTTTGCAAGCGCAGCAGAGTGAGTTCGAACAGAGCTTGTTAGAGGCAAATAACGCCTTTGCCATCTTGTTCAATCAGCCTCCTCAGAGTATGAGTGACACCATTCGCATGTTACCGGATGGAAGCGTTCCGTCGCTCAATGTAGGTGTTCCTGCAGATCTGTTGATTCGTCGGCCTGATGTCAAAGCCGCGATTTATGACGTGAAATCTGCACTGGCAAACAAAGATGCCGCTGATCTTGATTACTTACCTGAGCTGACGTTAACGGGAGCGCTAGGTGGTTCTTCAGAGGCATTAAAAGATTTGCTTTCCAACCCTGTTGGCACGTTAGGCGCAGACATCACATTGCCATTTCTGCAATGGAACGAAATGGAGAACAACAAAGCGATTGCGGATGTCGAGTACAAAACGGCTATCGTCAATTACCGCCAAGTGTTGTACACCGCATTCCAGGATGTGGAGAACGCACTGTCAGCACGCGAAAAGTTGATGTATCAATCTGATCGTTTGCAAGAGCAATATGATGCGGCCAGTGCCGCTGAGAAGATTTATGCTGCGCGATACCAGTACGGCTCTACTTCGATCATGGACTATTTAGATGCTCAGGAAAATACCAGAAACGCAGAAGCGTCTTTGCTTGAGAATCGATACAATCAATTCATTACTCAGGTAACGCTGTATCAATCGTTAGGTGGTATGGATATCGCACCTTCTGAAATCTAATTATGTTAACGTTATCAAATGATTAATAATGAAAAAACAAAACACGCTGCGCGATAAAGTGTGGGGTGTTTTACTTTAAGTTCGTTCGAGAATAGGTAGAAGTGGGGGATATAGCGACCTACTTGTTTATTAATGCATTGACCACCGCTTCTGCGGTAGTATTTATATCTTCAACTGATACTATTTTTGCGCCTGTATCGATTCTGAATATAGATGACGCGGGCAAGCGGTTAGAAAGTCGCACACAGGCTGGCGTAAATAATAAGGACACCTCGTGCAGTACGTAAAAATTAAAGATTCGATAGTTGAGCAGATTGAAGCGGGCATGCTTTCGCCTCGTCAAAAACTGCCAGCAGAACGTAAGTTGGCGGAGTCGTTCGACACAACACGAGTTACGTTACGCGAAGCATTGTCGTTACTAGAAGCGGAAGGGCGAATTTACCGTGAAGACCGCAGAGGTTGGTTTATTTCACCGGAGCCGCTGCGCTACGATCCAACCCAAACGCTTAATTTTCCAAACATGGCGAAAGCGCAAAATCGCATACCGAAAACAGAGTTGATTTCAGCAAAAGGGACACTGGCGAACAAGCAGTCTGCGCGTTTATTACAGCTGCAACCGTTCTCGGATGTCTATCGAGTAGAGCGTGTTCGCTATTTGGAAGACAGACCTGTGGTGTATGTGATCAATTATATTCGCCCGGAGATACTCCCCAACTTGTTGAGCTTTGACCTTACCGACTCGCTTACCGACATTTGTCGTGATCACTTTGGTGTGATGTATCAAAAGACGCGCTACCGAATCGCAACTAGCTCTCTTCTTGGTGAAATCGCGCAAGCATTACGAGCGACATCAGGCACACCGGCCATGGTGGTTGAGCGTACAAACTACAATCAACATGGCGAGCTGATTAGCTGCGATATTGAGTACTGGCGCCATGATGCCATCAGTATTGAGTCGGTGGTTGAACTCAATCACTAGTGCTCTCTTTACTTATTACCGAAGCCTGTACGCGCTTATATAGGATAAATGGCTGGCAAAACTCACAGGACTAGCAGGCAAAGCCGATTAGCTCGACTAAACTAATGACTTTAGCCACAAATAGTTAACTTTGAAGTGAAAATAATAGGGGACACTTTAGCCTTGTGTTAGCCTCTGTCTTTCAAGCTCAGATTCAAAAGGTGAGTAATAGAATGAAAATATTCAGCAACTTCGATAGCGGTAGCATTCACGTAGTGAAAGCGGATGATAAAAACGACATCCAACTTAAAATCCCCAACGATAACATGTCGGAATTCTACCAATGGTTCCACTTCCGTTTAGAGACTGAGGCTGAACAGTCACACACTATTAAGCTGCTGGATTTGGCGAAATCTGCTTACCCAGAAGGATGGCAAGGCTACGATGTCGTGGCATCTTATGATCGTGAAGAGTGGTTCCGTGTACCAGCGGACTTTGATGGCGATACGCTCACATTTACGGTTATTCCAGAACGTGGCTCAATCTACTTTGCTTATTTCGCGCCTTACACTTACGACCGTCATCTTGATTTATTACACATGGCACAAAGCGCGCATCATTGTCAGCTGGAGACACTAGGTCACACTGTGGATGGCAATGATATGAGCCTGCTGACTTTTGGCGAGCCAGACGAGGGCAAAAAGAAAATTTGGATGATCGCACGTCAGCATCCAGGCGAAACGATGGCAGAGTGGTTCATGGAAGGCATGATTCAGCGTTTGCTGGATGACAACGATACAGTCGCGCGAGCTCTTCTTCAGAAAGCGGTACTTTACGTTGTACCAAACATGAACCCTGATGGCGGTATTCGTGGCCATCTGCGTACGAATGCGGTTGGTGTAAACCTAAACCGTGAGTGGCAAACTCCATCAATGGAAAAAAGCCCAGAAGTCTTTTTAGTCCGCCAGCGAATGCTGGAAACTGGTGTCGATATGTTCCTGGATATTCATGGAGACGAAGCACTGCCATACAACTTTGTCGCGGGTTCTGAAGGCATTCCATCTTATGATGAAAGTTTGGCGGCTCTGGAGCATTCGTTTAAGCAAGCGCTGCTCACCATCACGCCAGAGTTTCAAGATGAAGTGGGTTACGATAAAGACGAACCTGGTAAAGCAAACTTAACTGTTGGATCAAATTGGGTTGCAGAGCAATTTAAATGTTTGTCTTACACCATAGAGATGCCATTTAAAGACAACAATAACCACCCTGATCCGCTGTATGGTTGGTCACCTGAACGTAGTGTGCTATTTGGCCAAGATGTGTTGGCAGCAACGTTAGCGGTTGTGGACAATATTTAATTGGTTTAGTTCCCTAAAATCAATCGAACACATAAGCAGTTCATCCTAGATGAGCTGCTTTTTTGTTTGGAACTACTTGTCAATTGGTAAATATTTCCATTCGATCAATGCCTTATAAATAGAATCTTAATAATAAGAAATTTACAAATTAATGTGAATTTTGTCACACATTTAAAGAAAAGATATGATATTCTGCGCACTGAGTTGATTATGGCTATATCAATGCAGATGCATTATTTTTTCTCATGCAAGTGGTTAGAACACATGCGTGAATATGAATGATGACATGTTTTTTGGCATTGGTGATGAACACCACATTTACTTTATTCCGGTGTTATTTAGCTAGGTTGTCTCAAATAATAAAGAGAAAGTTGCTGCCTCATATTGATAACGCACTCCTTCGCGTTTGATGTGTGGCTCGGTATACAACAAATAGGAAAAAAGAATGAAAAAAATTGCTTTTGCAGTGGCTACTGTACTTGCTGGTGGTGTTATCTCTAACGTTGCGCTTGCAGACACTTACATCGGCGGTAAGCTAGGTTACAACGCTCTTAACGACGCGTGTTACCTGGATACCTCATGTGATGATGATAGCTTTGCAGCGTCAATGCATCTTGGCTACAGCTTCAATGACTACATTGATGCAGAGTACGGTGTTGATTACTTAGGTGATTTCAAAGCAAACTTCAACAAAGCAGGCAAAAACACCGTTGATGGCGAGCTTTGGGCATTGACTCTAGCGCCTAAATTCAACCTTCCGCTGACGGATTCTTGGAACCTGTTTGCGAAAGTAGGTGCTGCATACATGATGGCTGGTGACGAAAAAGACTTCGTTCCTACAGGCTCTCTAGGTGCTGAATACCAAATCAACTACAACTGGAGCCTACGTGCTGAATACCAACGTTACCAAGATATGTCTGACGACATCATTGATGACATGGATGCAGACTACTACGGTATTGGTTTTAACTACAAATTCGGTTCTGAGCCAGTGGTTCAGGAAGAAGTGGTAGAAACTCGTCCGGCAACAAACATTGTTGAGCACGTATACCCAGCACAAACGACAACAGTACAATTTGGTCTTGAAAGTGCAGAAGTGAAAGATACTTCAGTATTATCTGAGACAATTAATGTAATGAACACTTACCCACAAGCTCAAGTAGAGATTACGGGTTACAGTGATACAACAGGTACTGCTGAGTACAACCAACAGCTTACAGAAAAACGTGCTCAAGCGGTTGCTAACGAGTTCCAAGCTCAGGGCATTACTGCAGAACGTATGACTGTGAAAGGCATGGGTGAAGCAAACCCAGTTGCTAGCAACGATACACGTCCTGGCCGTGAAATGAACCGTCGTGTAGAAGTCGTTGTTCCAGAATTCAAATACGAAACGACTGAACAAGCAGAATAATTTGCTGTTTTAGCCAACGTATCTTTAAAGCCAGCGTAAACGCTGGCTTTTTTGATCCTACATTTACTTAAGTGGATAAAATGATCACCCTATGGTTATTCACATGGCGGGGCCATATGGATCACTGCTAAACCACCCAAAGAGGTTTCGCGATATTTCTTGTTCATGTCCTTGCCTGTTTGGTACATGGTTTCGATCACTTTATCTAATGAGATGAGACATTTGCTTGTTCTCTTTAATGCCATGCGAGAAGCATTAATCGCTTTCATTGCACCCATTGCATTTCGTTCAATACAAGGTACCTGAACCAGCCCACCAATAGGGTCGCACGTCATGCCGAGAGAGTGTTCCATTGCTATCTCCGCTGCAATACAAATTTGCTCATTACTACCACCACGTAAAGCGGTTAAGCCTGCGGCAGCCATAGACGAAGAGACACCAACTTCACCCTGACAGCCTACTTCAGCTCCGGAAATAGAAGCATTGGTCTTGTACAAGATGCCAATTGCGCCTGCGACGGCGAGGAAGTCTTTAAGCTGTTTGATATCGATCTCTTTAATAAAGCGGTGATAATACATTAGCACTGCAGGAATAACGCCGGCTGCACCGTTAGTTGGAGAGGTCACAACTTGCCCACCCGCTGCATTCTCTTCACTCACGGCGAAAGCAAATAAGTTAATCCAGTCCATGATCTCCATTGGATCATTTTCAACTGCCGCATTTGCTTCCAGTTTCTTCAGAAGGTTCGGAGCTCGACGAGTAACATTGAGTCCGCCTTCCAGAATACCTTCTGTATCAAACCCACGTTGCATGCAAAGGGACATCACTTTCCAGATCTGTTCAGCCCTTTGATTGATCTCTTCTTCGTCACGAAACGCCAATTCATTTTGTAGAATCATGCCACCTAAGCTAAAGCCATTTGTTTCCGCTTTCTCAAGCATTTCATCGGCTGATGTAAATGGGAACGGGACTTCAACCTCAGTTTGCTGCGTACCATTCTCCAGCTCGTCTGCGGTAGCAATAAAGCCACCACCAATAGAGTAATAAATCTCAAACGCGAGTTGTTCACCAGATTCATCTAATGCCGTGATTGTCATGCCGTTTTCATGCAAAGGGAGGTTTTCGCTATGAAATACGATGTCATGATCGTAGCTAAAGGTAATTTCGTGAGTTCCAGCTAACAATAAAGTATTGGTTTCAATGGTATGTTGGAGTGCACTTTTTGCACTGGTCATTTTGATGTTATCGGGTTTATTACCCATTAAGCCCAGAACGGTAGCTCTGTCGGTATGGTGACCTCTGCCGGTTAGTGATAACGAACCATACAAGTCTACTTGCACCCTATGCACTTTCGCCATAGAGTCTTGAAGTAACTGAGTAAAGTTGAACCCGGCGAGCATGGGACCGTTAGTGTGGGAACTTGAAGGTCCGACACCAACTTTAAAAATATCGAAAATCGACAGCATTATTGACTTCCTTTAGCAGTGGACCTTTTATAGGTCTCTAGAGTATGACTGTTACGCGGATGTTAATCCCTAGGAGGCAGTTGGCAAAGAAGATTTTTATATTATTGCCAACTCAGGCGCTAAGCAGCCGAGAAATTAATAGAGATCGTAGTATGAAATTAGACAATGTGGTTATTGTTCTTGGTAAGCGGCTCGTCAAGAACAAGCTAAGCCCGGAAGGAATTTCAAGAGTGCAAGCGCTCGTCAGTTCCCTTGGCTCATTGTCCATAGAAAACACGGCAATCTTATTTTGTGGCGGCAAAACTCATGGGCAAAATATCGCAGAGGCGGATGCGATGTTTCGTTATTTCCAGATACTTAATAAAGGTCTTTCACGGCCATTTCCGGAAAGTCAGATTCTAATTGAAAATCGTTCTTTAAATACCTTTCAGAACATGAAGAATGCGGCGGAAGAATTGTGTCATAGCGGCCTATTTCAGGCTGCTGGGTATTATCAATCCCCGATTAAAGTGACCCTTGTTTCTAACGATTATCATTTGGAACGAATTATAGAAATTCAAACCTTAATGGATGAACAGGGCTTATTGAGGGTGTTAAAAACACGATGTGCTTTAATGGGACTAGAGCTTAGTATTGCTTTAGATATCGATAGGCACATTAGCGTGCCATACCCCCATCATGGGACATCGGCTGAAGCATTCTTACTGCTTGATGAGCTGACAACCTACCGAGTTTATTTAGAAGGCGCGATTCGCGGAGTGTTTAGCCATGACTTAGCTGTTGTAAGAGCGAAGCCGTTGCATATTGCTCAAACTGCGATAGAAAAACTAGAGGTGCTCCCTTTGGATCATGGATTCATGCAGAACATTGAGGAAATAAAAAAGGCCGTCGTAATGACAGCCTTTGATGATAATTTAAATGTGGTTCAGCAAGCTTTAGATATCATATACCCGCTCTTAACGGTGATGAACCGAACTATCGATCCTGAGTCTGCGCTTTAATTTCACGACGGGTGCGGAATGCGCTCAGGGCAATTAAGCTGTAACACAGTAGCTCAATCCCTTCTTCAGAGATATTTTTCACGTCGCGAATGTAGCTTTCATCCATCACATGGCGCCAAAAACTGCCCATTCCGTAAAGACGTGAAAATACAAGCAATAGCACAACTGAGCCAATTAATAGCTTCATGTGTGGGTTTTGTAGGATTCTCGCCATCTCATTCACGCTGCCTTTGCCGCCTTGATAGGCTTTCGCACAGGCTATAGCAGTAACGGTGAGCGCAGGGAATACCCAAGAACCGCGATGAATCATATCCATCCAGTAATCCATTTCACGAATCATTAGAACGGCAAAAAAGCCAGAAATCAGGATTGCAGCGTGTTTAAGCTCAGGAGCGTGTTTCGATAAACTGAAAAATGACCATGATGCGATTGCCAGCATGACTAACTGAAGTGATTCCGTAACCGATAACTCACCCAGACTTGAATCTAATACAACGTAATCGAGGCGAATACTTAGATTAACAACAATGCTGATTGCAACCATCATCAATGCACTCAAGCATGCGCGATAAATGGTGCGCTTTGATTCATCAGTGATGACGCTGGTTTGTACTGCTTCGGTCTCTTTAACTATTTGTGCTTTCATTTTGACCACCCACTCCAGAAATGTGGAAAAACCGTGAATTTATGTGACGTTTGTCCCGAATTTTATTGTCCGGTTGGAAAGTTATGTCATGAAATTGTCAGAAATGTCAGAGGGTCCGTACAAAGTGGACAAAATAGAGTCATTCCAGGAGCCTTAGCGAGACTAGGAATCTAGTATCAGCGCTATGAAAATATAGAGAAGTACCTTTGATAACAAAGTACTGGGATAGAAGATCCTGAATCACGCTCCTTCGTCGCGGTTCAGGATGACGGTTAACTGGAGGAGTCTGCTTACTGTTAACTGAGCAGCATTTGGCTTATGACTCCTCATTGAAGAATTTCGTTCGCTGAAGGTCAGTAGTCCTCACCTTCCTGATGGTTTTCCCGGTAATAATCCCATTGCTCGACGCGTTCATCATCTGAAAAGACACAATAGGTTACACGTTCACCGTTCTCTGTAACGGTGTCCAGTTCTCCACCTTGTTGAACACAATATACAGACGCCGGATTTGCTACGGAGGTGTATTCAGTCGAGCGAGTTGCGTTATCGTATGTCGAACAACCAGTGAGCCCTGCTGCTACAACCATAGTTATCATTAAACTTGTCTTATTCATTATTGCTCTCCGCATGGGATGTACGAGTATTGTATTGATTATAGGCAACTTTCGCAGATTATTATCCTGACGGTGTAAAAAGTATGAAGGCGCTACAAGTTCGAACATCAAAATGGCTTCACCATCTACTTAGTCAGATTGGTATGAGCATCAAATTCGTGGCGGATACTCACTTGGAATTGTCGCTTGGGAAAGTGAGTCAATTTAGGTAGTATGCGCGCAAAAGCATTCACAACGGAACCTTCAATGAGACACTTAAAATCAACGATTCATCCAGATATTGGTCATCTCGACGATAAAATCATTTTTAAGCGTAATGCGGCACGGGCCATCGTGCTTGATGGTGAGAATGTATTACTACTCTACACGGAGCGTTACCATGATTACACGCTACCTGGCGGTGGTATTGATGAGGGTGAGGATATCATTGCTGGATTGGTTCGAGAGTTAGAGGAAGAAACTGGGGCAAATAACATACACAGCATTAAGCCGTTTGGTCTTTTTGAGGAGTTTCGACCTTGGCACAAAGATGATGCCGATGTGATGCATATGATCTCCTACTGCTACACCTGCAAAATTGACCGAGAGCTAGGCGAGACCGCTTATGAAGATTACGAGGTCAAGAATGGTATGCGCCCAGTGTGGAAGAACGTCCATGAAGCGATCGCACATAACGAGCAAACGATGGCAGAAAGCCCGAAAAAAGGCATGAGCATTGAGAGGGAGACCTTTTTATTGCAACTTATCGCCAAAGAGCTGCTTTAATTATCCATACGATTGCGCAGCGCAATGTCGGTGCGACTCTATAACGTTAGCCCAATAAAAAAGTCCGAGCTCCCCCCGGAACTCGGACCTATTCCAGACGCGCAAGCGAAGCGTCATTTCGGTATTCGAATTTGTTTTTACGTTAATAGAACAATAGCCGTTTTATATTGGGTGTGTAAATGGTTATTTGGTCTAACGTTTGTTTTTAATCACTGATGAGAACTGTATCCATACGATTACATTTGTAACCTGGAGAACTATCAGTAAACCACTGCTCTTTCTTATCTTTGAGATACAATACCTTAACTTTGGTAAACACGCCTGCATCGAGATCACGAGTTATTAATTTAGGATACGAGATTTTTATGTTTTTAACTTTATCCTGACATTTATCTCGCAAGTGATCTCTGTATTTCAGTTTAATTAATCCAACGAGTCTATAGGCGTGAATGAGTGGCAAAAGGTGTTGGTACGATTCAAAAGCCGATGCAAGACGTTTGGTGCTTCAAGTTAATATCAAGATCCGTGAGCGTACGGTAGCTGTTGGGGATCAGTAAGACTTGACCAGAAAAAGAGATCACAGACGGCTTGTTGGGCTCGTCTGGAATCTCGGATTTAGTTAAGACTCGGAAGGGTGGGAGACGGAACGGTGAAATTTCTGGAACAACCACCCAAGCGCAATTAAAGATGCGCCCAAGCCCAGGAAGCTAATAGCACGCCAGAAGCCATCCAGAGAACGAACATCCCACAGGAACACTTTTAACGCAACGCAAGCCAGGATGATGAGACCAATACGTTGCATGTTCATTGATTTTCGAATCACACCAGCCCATGTTAGTAATCCTCCAACAAGCAATCCTGCGACCGAATAACTGAATAACTCAGCCATGCTGGTCGATTGATATAAAGTCATAGAATTTGTTTGCCAGAACTGTCGGATAGACATACCCAGCCAGATAGCTGCAAGTGTAAACCCGATTCCTGAGATAACATGACGGTGAATTCGTAATGTGTTCCACTTCCTAAATACCGCAGCAGTTAGAATACATGCTGGTAGCAGCCAGCCTAAACTCAACATATTGAAAAGAGGAATGGCTTGAGCGGATACGTTATCAACGTTTAATGGCGATTCAATCGTATTGAGTAATAAAGTCATTAAAGCAAATATGCTCCAAAGCAAGTAACTGTATGCTTGGTAGACGTAAGTGAGTTGCTGTGCGAACTGGCTGCGGTAACTGTATACGAAGCCCATGACTAAAGCCTGATTCGCGAAGACAATGGCACTGGTAAAGTCAATGTGGCCAAGGTAGCCATATTGTCCCGTTAACCAGTAGTTTGTTTGGGTGAAAAGCGCCATCAAAAAGACGTGCAGAAATGCACCTTCAAACCAATTGGCGAGATCAACATCTGCTCTGGTTAGCACGGATCGAGCATACGCAAGAATAACGAGTGCAGGCAGATAACTGAGTAGTACCCACGCCCAGTGCCCTGTTTCAACTGGCTGCCACTGAGGAATAAATGGCAGAAGCGTCAGGCGAACAACCAAAGCACCCATCATTATTTTGACTGCCCAACTGGCAGGGCGAAAATAACCTGCCTGTATTTGTAATGCCATCACAGCTACTTGTGCCGAAATCGCAGTAGTTAGCCACGTATCGCTAAGCCAAACAAAGGAACAGCCAGCAACGATAGCATGTACGACTGCGGAACATTCGTAGGCGAGTCGTGTTAAACGCATGCCCAAATAAACGTAGCAGACTGCAACTAAAGCCGTAAAGAACGTCCAATACCAGGCATAGCTGTACATAAACTCGTGTGCATAAAACAGAACGATTAGCGTCATTGAAGGTGCAAGGGCGAGTAACAAGACACTGGTTATGGAAGAGCAATCATTGAGCCCTTGTATATAGTTCCTTAGCGCAATAAACATGATACTCAATGCTAATGCAAGCAGAATACTGCCCTCACTCTGTGACATGTAGAGCGTGTCAAATGCGACCGAAACAACCAAGATAGCGGTTGCTGCTACCAGAACTGAAGGCAGAAAAACTCGCGTTGACCAACCCTTACGTAACGCGGGTAGCCAGATAGTTGCAACAAGTAAAATATAGCAATACGCCATTTGAAAGACGTTAAGTTCGGGCATTCTTGTGATTGCAGAAAAGGTCAGCAATACGATTGCAAGAGACGTGATGACTGGAGGGTTTGTCCATTTATTCTGGCAATGGCGATAACGAGGGTTGAGTGTCCACCCTAATCTTGGCAAGGCATAAACCAGATACAACGTGAGCGACAAGTAAATATAAGACCAGGAGAATAAACTCTCTGTCGGAATACTTTCTATCAGAATGAGCATCCAAAGCGCATGCGGTATGGTACTACTCGGTGAGATCCAAGCCCTGCGTACCTTCTGCATAAGCAAAGTGGCCGCAATGGATATTGCGCTGATGTAACCCGCCAACAGGAAATAATCAGGTTCAGCGCCGCTTATCCATAAGGGCGCAGTGTAGCCGCCGATTAATCCCAACACGGCCATTAATGGCCCCTGCCTTAATGACAAAGCAAGGCTGGAAAATGCGGCGACAGCTAAGATCAGCAATGAGATGCTTGGTGTCAGCATCTGGTAGACAACAAACGCAAAAATAACCGTACAGTAAACGCCGGTCAGGCCAGTTCCAGTAATGGCGGCTGGAACATAAGTGAACCCTTGGGCTCGTTGTGCTCGTTCTGGATCGCGCTGTTCTTTTCGGTGAAACCTCTCGCCCGCAGCGATCATGGCAAAAGATAAGGTGAATGCAAAAGCGATACGTACGAAGGGTGAAAACTCAATATGGCTGCCAATCACTTGCACCAAGTAGCCGCCACCAATAAGCATCGCCAACGCTCCCACCCAGACTAGCCAGTTTTCTTGGAGGCTGGAGAGTAATTTTTCGGTTTTGTTTTCCCAATGACTGTTGTCGTTCTCGGCGAAGCTCGCAATCTGAATATCTTTCTGAGCAGTCTGCTGCGCGAATAGCGGCACGGTTGGTGACTCTAGAGCATCATCAGGCTCTGCTTTAGGTTGCGAAGGTACTGCGTCGTGAACATTCGTTTGGCTTGAAGTCGCAGTAGTGGGTTCAGAAGCAGGAGCGGAAGACGATTCACTTGTTTCTGGTTGGCTTTGTTGATCTAACCATCGTGAGCGGAAATCCGACAGCTCTTTGCGGAGCTGCGTTATCTCGTCTTCCAGATTTGAAATTCGTTTTACTGCTTTCAATGTAATTAGTAAGGCGAAAAACGCCATAATCACCGCGAATAAAGTCAACAAGTGCTTTTCTCCCTATCCTGGTCTTTTCAACGGCCTCATGAGGATTCTTAACTTTGAGCACCCAAGTTAAAGCTTAGTTCACGGTCTATACCTGTGAGCGTTGGGATGCTAGGTTCCGCCTAAAATTTTTAGAAACGCTGAAAGAACATTCTACATGTCGAATGCGAGCCGGTAAGTCTCCTTAACGGAAAATACAGTAAATTCTTAGGCTTGCGCGATGATTTGGGGCTTATGTTTCTCTTTTTGGTTATTTTTCGTGTGTTTAACGGTGGAGTAAACGTGAACTCAACTATATTAGTAATTTCAAGCAATAAGATTGTCTCTTGCGTGTTTACGCTAAAACAACGATAAGAATAGGTGCCATAGATGCAAGTTGGTAATGAAGCGCTGGTGCTATCAGCGGTTGGGGTGATTGGTTTAGGGTGTCAGTGGTTAGCTTGGCGACTTCGTTTGCCTGCGATCCTGTTTTTGCTTTTGGCTGGCCTTGTTGTCGGGCCGTTGATGCAGTGGCTGAAGCCCGATGAGATATTAGGAAACTTACTCTTTCCGCTGGTCTCGTTGGCTGTGGCCGTTATTCTGTTTGAAGGAAGCCTAACGCTAAACTTTAAAGAGATTCGCGGAGTGAGTGGCTCGGTATGGAGTATCGTCTCTTTTGGCGCGATTATCTCTTGGGCCGTGACCAGTGTGGCGACACATTATTTCTTGGGTTTTTCATGGGAGCTGGCAATGTTGTTTGGCAGCTTGACCGTCGTAACGGGGCCTACCGTGATTGTGCCGCTGCTAAGAACTGTTAGACCAAACAGCACTCTGGCTAATATTCTGCGTTGGGAAGGGATTCTGATTGATCCGCTTGGTGCGCTATTTGTGGTCATGGTTTACGAATTTATCGTGTCACACAGCGCGGTCAATAGCGTCGAAGTCTTTGCCAAGATCATCGCCGTTGGTGTCATTCTTGGCGTTGCATCTGGCGCGGCGGTGTCAGCAGCGTTGCGTCGGGCATGGTTACCAGAATATTTACAGCCGTTTGCCGTGTTGATGGTGGTACTTGGTGTCTTCTCGGTTTCCAATCATTTAGAATCTGAAGCAGGGCTGCTTACTGTCACCGTTATGGGGATGTGGCTCGCCAATGCAAAAGAGATCAACATTCAGCAGATATTGCACTTCAAAGAGCACTTGACCATTTTGCTTATTACCGGCTTGTTTATCTTTTTAGCCGCTCGCATAAGCTTGGATGATTTTACTGCTCTGGGATCTGGCGCTTTGATGCTATTTGTCTTTATGCAGTTGGTTTCGCGTCCGTTATCAATATTCCTCGCTACGATGCGCAGTAATTTAGGTATCAAGGAAAAACTGTTTCTGTCTTGGGTTGCACCGCGCGGTATTGTTGCAGCCTCTATTTCGTCTCTTTTTGCTATTAAGCTAATCGAATACGGCGTCAGTGGTGCTAGCCTGCTTGTACCAATGACCTTCATGGTAATTATTGGAACCGTTGTGCTACAAAGTGCGACGGCTCGCCCAGTCGCGGTTGCCTTGGGGGTCGCAGAGCCTGCGCCGAGAGGTTTCTTATTGATTGGTGCGAACCGAGTTGCCAGAGAAATAGGTCAGGCATTAGCACGTTATGACAGGCGTGTTCTCATGACAGACTCAAACTGGGAATACATCAGTCAAGTTCGCATGCTCGGTCTGGATTATTACTATGGAAACCCGATATCCAGCCACGCAGACGATAATCTCAACTTAATTGGTATTGGCCAGGTTGTCGCCCTGACGCCGGATCAACATTTCAATATTATGGCTTGCATGCAGTTTGTCGATGAGTTCGGCGAAGATAAAGTGCATTGCCTGCAAAAAACCAAAACAAACGGTAATGGCAGTGAAAAGCACACTGTCGCACAGGAATATCATGGCAGGCTGCTGATGGGCGGGAATGTCAGTTACAGCCAATTGGCGAGTTTATTGAGCCGTGGGGCGGAAATAAAACATACTAAGCTAAGTGACAGTTTCACCTATCAGGATTATTTGGCGCATCACAATAGCAATTTGCTCATTCCACTGTTTCATGTGGGAGAAAAGGGTAAAATTCACTTCTGTGATGATCCCGAACAGTTTGCTCCAAATACGACCAGCACGGTGGTGTCTTTGATTATGCCTGAAAGCAATCAACAGCCGTTATAGAATCTATTGGGTTGGCATCTTGCTGGTTTTTTATCCAAGCTTATAAAAGCTGCTGGCCTCACATGCGCTAAACTTGTGAGGTAAAAAGCAAAGTAAATCAATGGCCTTGGCAGGTTTAAAGGAAGTGCAGCGGATATTTCAGAAATTTCGCATTGACGTTGCTGACAAGGATCGCAATACTGCGCGACTGTTTTACTTTAGGGTGACATTATGGCTCCGCAAACTAATCGAAAAGATTTACACCTAGACGCTGTTTTACATCATGAGATGAACATGAAGCATAAAACGGCGGGTTTCGAGTCTGTCGAATTTGAGCACTGTGCGCTGCCAGAATGTGACTTTAACGCCATCGACCTGTCTACCGAGTTCTTGGGTCGAAGGCTGGCTCTGCCATTTTTAATCAGTTCGATGACAGGTGGAGCCAAAGACGCGGAAGCAATCAATTGCCGTTTGGCTGAAGCGGCAAGTGAATTAGGTATTGCGATGGGGGTAGGCTCTCAACGCATTAGCCTTGAACGGAGCTTGAACTCAGGTTTAGGCCGAACGATTCGGGATCTGGCTAAAGGTGTGCCGTTGTATTCCAATTTAGGTGCGGCTCAACTGCGTGATAAAGAAAATTTGGACAATGCTCAACGAGCCGTAGACGCCATTCAAGCCGATGCTCTCATCGTCCATGTGAACCCGATGCAAGAAGCTTTTCAGGCAAATGGCGACCACAACTGGATTGGTGTGATTCATGCGATTGAAAAACTGCAATCACGAGTGGATGTTCCGATCATCGTCAAGGAAGTCGGGTTTGGTATTAGCGGCTCTATGGCTGAAAAGCTAGTAGATGCAGGTGTTAAAGCCATTGACGTGGCGGGAGCTGGCGGCACCAGTTGGAGTGCAGTCGAAGGCTTTTGCCAGGAGAATGCCCGTATGAAGCGTGCAGCGGAGCTGTTTCGTGACTGGGGTATACCAACGGCTACCTGTCTTGAACAAATTCGTGCTCAATACTCTGCGTTACCTTTAATCGCATCTGGCGGTGTGCACAACGGGCTAGAAGCTGCCAAAGCGATCCACTTGGGCGCAAACTTGGTTGGCCAGGCGGGTGCTGTGCTGAAAGCCGCGACAATAAGTACTCAAAACGTTGTCGAACATTTCGAACAAATGGCACTGGAATTGCGTTTGGCGTGTTTCGGTACCGGAGCGGCTAATCTATTTTCTTTGCCTACAGCGAAGCGTTTATAGCTGCACGACGATGTGTGCGCTAGCCCAATGATTTTAGATAAATTGTCGATGTCTTAACATGTAGACTGATAATTTAGTTATAGTTTATACAAAAGTCGCTTCAAGATGTTGTGTTCGACAGTCATGTTTGATTGCCTCATCTGGGCGTTACTTGTCTAGAACATTCTTTGACACTGGAACCTAAATCTTATGAAAAAATTGGTAATGTTACTGTTGGCGTCTGCGGCTTTAACTGCTTGTAGCGACGAAGTTGGCACCGAGAGTTGGTGTAATGACATGCGAGACAAACCAAAAACTGAGTGGACAACAGAAAGTGCCATGGATTTTGCTAAGCATTGCGTCCTTCAAGATGGCGTGGGTAGTGAACAGTGGTGTAAGGATCTGAAAGAGAAGCCAAAAGGCGACTGGACAGCGAACGAAGCGTCTAGCTACACACAACACTGTATTTTCTAGTTGAGCCAAGAGCGCTCAATGTTTATATCTAAAAGCCAAGCTTACAGCTTGGCTTTCTTGTTTCAGAGTTCAGTAAGGTAGACTCAGTTTTTCAGAGTGCTATTACTACCGCACGTTTTGAAGTTCCTCGAGTCCACCAGCATTGTGCAGATTCGTGAACCCTTGGGACTGTAAATATTGATACGCTTTTCCTGAACGATTGCCGCTACGGCAATAAAGCACAATCTTTTTATCTTTTTCGATACCTTTAAAGTGTTTGTCTAGTTCTGAAAGCGGAAAGTTAACCGCATTGTCTAAGTGACCTTGTGCGAACTCTTGAGGGGTACGCACATCCACGATCATTGCCCCTTGCTCTATCCGTTGCCAACCTTGCTCTGCGCGTTGAGAGGCTATTGCTGTTGGAGTGAGCATGCTGGTCGCGATTATCGCGATGAAGAGAGATACTGTCTTATTCATTACCTTTCGATCCTTTGAGTTTTCACTGGTCGCGTTGCCATCTACCGGATTCCTTCCTATTTCTCGCGTTAAGCTACGAGTAAGTTCCGTTTGTGTAAAGAATCCACCTAAATTTTATGTCTCTGCGTCTCGATATTATAGTGAATGTGTGGCAATGCCACTTTAGGGACGTAAATTAGTAAATACGTTGACTCGACACCGGATTAGGAAATGGAAAACCTGAATATTTGAGCCTTACAAGCGTGTATAGTTCGAAAGCACTTGAGATGAAGTAGTTACTTACTTCTGAAAAATCTCATTTCATCAGAGGCATTGCCTTGTTTCCGAGGGCGTTTCACCAAACAGTTGCTTGTAACTTTGGCCGAACTGTCCGAGATGGAAAAAGCCAAAGTCAAAGGCTATCTCTGCGATGTTTCGAGTTTCTAGAGGGTTTTGCAGTATACGGCGTATCTGATTCAGTCGCATTCGATGAATAAATTGTTTTGGAGAAGTATCGCAGCACGCTTCAAATGTATATTGCAACGTTCGACGGCTCACATGTACAGCCTCACACAGTTCACTTACGGTAATTGGGGTTCTGTAATCCTGATTTTGCAAATATTGTCGAATGCGGTTCATCACAACTTGTCGCTGAGAGGATGCTTTTGGCGCGGCTTCTTGCTGCGAACTTAACGAAAATAGTTCCATCAGGACATCTTTAACGACCGTTTGATGCGTTTCGCACGACCATCGAGCCTGGTTGGGATCAAGTAATATGCCCAAGTAATATTTGAGTTGTTGAATGTGACGCTCGCTTAAGCCAGACAAGTAGAGCTCTTGCCCTTTAACATCGTCAAGCTCGAGTTGCTCTTTAAGCTGCTGAACAAAATCTTGCTTTAGCACCATGCCATAAATCGAAAATGCTTCTGGCGTAATTAACTCGAAGTCTACTCCCCCTTGGCGAAGTAAAAGCTTATCAGCATCAAGTTGTGAATGATTGATATGCAACGCTTTATCTTCAACGCTTATCCCCAGCCAAACCCCACCTTCCTCGATACGGCATTGCTGTCTCAGTGCACGGTTACTGTCTTCACGAAATACATGCACAGTGTTGAATCGTCGCTCTCTGATTTGCCCTAGGAAGCGGCCATTGCTGATTTGGTCATATTCCTGCTGCCAATTGACAAGGCTTGCTGCTTGTTGGTTGGCATCTTTTGTGGGGTTGGTGCATAAATTTGGTGCAACATTAGGTGATCCATCCTTGATCATACTTTCTTCCAATGTCCATTCTGTGTGTCATTTTAGAGCAAATAGAAATTAACCAATTGTTTACCGGTTAATTTTTAGTATTGCCGATTTTTGATAACGCTCTGGAATACATTTGGCAATACTGTTCTAAACGCTTATTGATAGTTCACCAAAAAGAGAGCTAAGTAGCAAGGAGGATTAAATATGACGGTTAGTTATCGTCGGCAACAGGGAAGTAAGGTGTATACCTTTGAGTCATTGGCAGACTTGATGGCGAAAGCTACGCCGGAGCGATCTGGTGATGCGCTGGCCGGAGTATGTGCCGAGTCAGCCGCAGAGCGCGTCGTGGCGCAAATGACGTTATCCGAGCTGCCTCTAAAAACTTTTCTAAACGAAGTCGTGATCCCGTATGAAAGCGATGAAATCACGCGCTTAATTATTGATACGCATGACCGTGAAGCCTTTCAACCGATAGAGCACCTGACGGTAGGTGACTTTCGCAACTGGTTGTTGAGCGAGCAAGCGGACAGTGTCACATTAGCCAAGGTTCGTCCCGGTCTAACCCCTGAAATGGTGGCGGCGGTCAGCAAGATCATGCGTAATCAAGACCTGATTCTGGTCGCGAAAAAGTGTCAGGTCGTGACGGCTTTCCGTAATACGATTGGCTTACCAAGCCGCTTATCCACACGTTTGCAGCCTAACCATCCGACCGACTCTCTTAATGGCATAGCCGCGACGATCTTTGATGGTCTGATGTATGGCAACGGTGATGCAGTAATTGGCATCAACCCGGCAACTGACAACGTACCTCAGGCAGTGAAATTAATGAAGTTGATGGATGAGGTAATTCAGCACTATCAAATTCCTACCCAATCTTGTGTTCTGACCCATGTGACCAACACCATCGAGGCGATCGAGATGGGTGCACCTGTCGATCTGGTTTTTCAGTCTATCGGTGGCACACAAGGCACCAACGACACGTTTGGTATCAACTTAGCGGTATTAAAAGAAGCGCACGAAGCAGCGCTTTCACTAAACCGAGGCACGGTCGGCAACAACGTAATGTATTTCGAAACCGGACAGGGCACGGCTTTGTCAGCAAATGCTTTTCACGGTGTCGATCAGCAAACCTGTGAAACTCGTGCGTATGCGGTAGCAAGGCAGTTTGATCCTTTGTTGGTAAACACTGTGGTTGGTTTTATCGGGCCTGAATACTTGTTTGATGGCAAACAGATCATTCGTGCCGGTCTGGAAGATCACTTCTGTGGCAAGCTTCTTGGTCTGCCGATGGGCTGCGATATCTGCTACACCAACCATGCTTATGCTGATCAAAATGACATGGATAACCTGCTTACGCTGTTGGGCGTCGCCGAGTGTTCTTTCATCATGGGCATTCCAGGCTCTGATGACATCATGCTCAACTACCAAACCACTTCATTCCACGACGCGTTATACGCAAGGAAAGTGTTGGGGTTAAAGCCTGCACCTGAGTTTGAACAGTGGCTTACTGATATGCAAATTTTCGAAGACGTCAATGAGGTGCGCTTAAACGATCGCATTTCTAATTCGTTTGCCGGAGCAATTTCACAGCTGAATAAGGGGCGCTCTCATGGGTAAAGTGGTTTCTATCTCTGATGGCGTAACAGAAAAAGTGGTGACACGAAATCCTTGGGATAAGTTACGTGAGTTTACTTCTGCGCGCATCGCATTAGGTCGTAGTGGCAACAGTGTTCCAACGGATGAGTTGCTCTCTTTTCAGCTTGATCACGCGCAAGCGATGGACGCTGTGCATTGTACTCTGAATGTAGACTCTCTGGTCGCCCAGCTATCCGACTCGTACTCGATTCTTAAACAAACACTTGAGCCGCCAGTCGTGGTGACAAGCAAAGTCACCGACCGATTCATGTATTTGCAGCGACCAGATCTAGGCCGCCAGCTTGATGAAGCTTCTTGGAACAAGCTTGAAGCCATTGACAAGGAACACAATGCCGAGCTCGATTTAGCGATCGTTATCGCCGATGGGCTCTCTTCTGTTGCGATCCAGAACCATGCCGTACCTATTATCAGCCGTTTAGTCTCTCTATTGAGTGGCGACGAAGAACACCAATGGAATTTAGCGCCTATTGCTGTCGTGAAGCAGGGGCGAGTTGCGGTCGGTGATGATGTCGGCGAGTGTTTTAATGCCAAAGCCGTGTTGGTTCTTATCGGCGAAAGGCCGGGACTCACTTCTCCAGACAGTATGGGCATGTACCTCACTTGGGGCGCAAAGCGCGGCTCGAAGGATTCCGACCGAAACTGTATTTCTAACGTGCGACCTGAAGGGCTCAACTATGACGATGCCTGTCAGCGTGCATTCTATTTGCTTAAAGAGGCTCGAAGACTCCAACTCTCAGGCGTGAACTTAAAGGACCGTTCTGCCATTGACGAAGAGAGTGGTGGCGACCTCGAAGATAAGCACAACAACAATTTCTTAATTTCTAAAATGTAGAGGGATTTACTATGTCTAATCATCAGGAATATCTGGCCAAAAGACAGTTAAAAAGAGGGACCGCAGGCTGGATTCTGCTTGCGGGGCTGGGCGTATCGTATGTTATCTCCGGGGACTTTGCCGGATGGAACTTTGGTATCGCTCAGGCAGGCTGGGGTGGTTTCCTTATCGCAGCGATTGCAATGGCGGTGATGTACCTAACGCTGGTTTTATCACTGGCGGAAATGTCGGCAGCGATTCCGGCTGCTGGTGGTGGCTATAGCTTTGCGCGTCAGGCAATGGGACCGACGGGCGGCTTTTTCACTGGTTTATCTGTACTTATTGAGTACGCGCTCGCGCCTGCTGCGATTGTGATATTCATTGGTTCAGCGGTGAATGAATTGATTGGTATTGATGGTCCTGTTGTCTACGCACTTTTTTATGCCGTCTTTATCGGAATTCACATGGCTGGTGTGGGTGAAGCGTTAAAGGTCATGATGGTTATTAGTGGATTAGCGGTGTTGGCCATTTTGGCGACCGCAGGTGTACTGATAGGCGACTTCGACATCAATAACCTGTTTGATATTGCTCCAGCAACTGCTCAGGCAACAGAAGCGTTACCATTTGGTTGGTATGGTGTTTGGGCTGCACTGCCGTTTGCGATGTGGCTATTCCTCGCGGTTGAAGGGGTTCCTTTAGCGGCAGAAGAAGCGAAAAACCCGGCGAAAGACGTGCCAAAAGGCATTATCGGTGCAATGTTGTTCCTCCTACTTACAGCGACTCTTGTGGTTGTGCTATTAGCGGGTGCAGTAGGTTCACAAGTTATCGGTGATAGCGCAGTACCATTGGTTGATGCACTGAAACTAACTGGCAATCCGACGCTTGCAACGGCCGTCAATATTCTTGGATTAGCAGGTCTGATTGCGTCTTTCTTCTCAATCATTTACGGGTACAGCCGTTTGGTATTCGCGCTTTCTCGTGCAGGCTACCTGCCACAAAGCTTGTCTCTAACCACAGAGAAAAAAGTACCTTCGCGAGCGCTTTTCGTACCGGGTGTGTTTGGGTTCTTAGTTTCTCTAACTGGTGAAGGTGATTTGATTCTGGCAATGGCTGTTGTTGGCGCAACCGTATCGTACGCTTTGATGTCACTAAGCCACATCTTGCTACGTATCAAGCAACCTGAGCTACATCGCCCATACAAAACACCAGGTGGTATTGTTACTTCAAGTATCTCATTGGTGCTTTCTTTAATCGCGATGACTGGCGTTTATGCATTTGATCCTTCAGCGTTCTTTATGACCATGGGACTGTTCGTTATCGGTGGAGCGTATTACGGACTCTACAGCCGCAACAAACTGGTTGCGACTTCAGCAGAAGAAGAGTTTGCAATGTTGTCAGTGGCGGAACAGGAATTGGAAGCAGAAGCAGCTCGTTAAGTTTTGCTAAGCAGTCACTATTGTAAATAACCAAAAGGGAGCCTTGTGCTCCCTTTGTTTTTTAAGTCCGACTGAACAATATTCAGCGAATACTGGCTGTTAGCGGTTCTTATATTTATGTAATAAGTCCAGAGGAATATGGCAGTAATCATCCGGGAAGCGAGTTAGCCTGTCTTGGTGTTCGTCATCACTTGGCACGTAGTTGGTTAACTCACATACTTCGACCACGATCTTGGCGGCATCTTCTCTATTTGCGATGTAGCTTCTTACTCTGTCGAGGTGTTGAGGGTTTTGGCTATACACACCCGTTCGGTATTTTTCACCGACGTCCTCACCTTGTTTATTGACGCTGTAAGGGTCGATGATTTCAAAGAAGTAACCCATTAGTTCTTCTAGTGAAACTAGCGAAGGGTCGAATTGAGTGCGTACACATTCCGCATAACCGTCGTAGTCTGTGGCAGTGGAATGTGTTGTGCCGTTTGCGCGACCCGCTTCGGTTGCAATCACGCCGGGAAGGTGGCGCATAAATTCCTGTACGCCCCACAGGCAGCCGCCCGCAAAGTAAATCTCTTGCATAAATCTGTTCACTTAAAAGTTTGGCGCATTATGTCGTGGCATCAGAGTCAAGTGCAAGGCGCGACTTGCTAATCAGACCACAAGCGAATGTTTCTGGCGGTCGAATTAGTGACTTTCTGACCAAACCGCAAACTCATTGCCACTTGGTTCAGTAAAGTGGAATCGACAACCGCCGGGAAACTCAAAGATTGGGCGCAAAATATGCCCACCATGTTGTTCCACCTTGGACAAGGTCGCCTGAATGTCCGAACTATAAAAGACCAACAGTGCTGCGCCATTTGAGGTGTGACTGACAAGCTCAGACTTGAAGAATCCGCCGTCCAAACCTTGTCCAGAAAATGCGCTGTAATCCGGACCGTAATCGACAAATGACCAGCCAAATACTTGCTCAAAGAACTGCTTTGTCGCACGCAAATCTGTGCTGCCAAACTCTACGTAATTTAATTTTTCGTGTTGGTGCATGGTGATCTCCTTATCGCGATGATCTTATGCAAACTGCTCTACAATAATGTCATCAGCACAGTCAACAAATAACGCGCCGTTTTGTTTCATTTCAGCAATCACATCATCAAGGGTATCTGGTAATACTGCGCGTGTCGAAGCTAGGTTTACAACGACTTTAAACCCGAGATCTAATGCCTGCATCACCGATTTTTTTACGCAGAAATCGAGGGCTAATCCACCGACAACAAGCGTATCGATGTCGTTACATTTAAGGAACTCATTCGCTCCAGTCGTTTTGGTATCAGCAACGTCATGAAAGAAAACGCCGTATGGGTGCGCGTCTGGATCCATACCTTTATTGACCTGAAAATCATACTCCAGAATAGGTGGCAATCCGTCTAACAGTTCAACACCGGTTGTACCTAGTACGCAGTGACGATTCCATTTCACGTCGACGTTTGGCAAACCAACAGGCTCTAACATATTGGCTGGCGTTTCTGCGTCCCAAGCGGCTTTAGGCGGGTGTAAGTCGCGACTCACCAGTTTTAAACGACCTTTTGCGTGGTTTTTAAGTAGTTCCGGTACTATTTCAATGGCGCCTGCTACGGGTAGTTCGTCAGGGCAAAGCTCACTGAACCCTTTTTCAGGATCCACATCGAATACCGCAGTGGTTTGATAGTTTACTCGAACAGTCATAGCAGACTCCTTGTCTGTCTGGTTGCCTGCGCTTATCCACGCAAACAGTTTTGGAAAAAAGTGACTTCGTCGCTAGTGAGTGTGTACACCATGGCTGGTTTACCACCTTTACCTTTGTTGGTGGAAGCGACTTTGTTGGTTGGTTTCAGTACGCCTGAGTCGATCAAACGGCGCTTGATGGTCATGCGGCTGATGTCGATTCCAAACTCCTGATAAGCAGAAATGATGTCGGCAACCAAAAACTCTTTGTCTAACGCGAACAGAAGCACGGACGTGTATTCGATAGAAGCGCGCAACTTTTGCCAGGCTTTTTCGATGGTATTCTGATGGTCAAAAGCCAGAGTTTCCTCACCATCTAAGATGGCCTGCAGCGGGAACCACTTTAGGTGACATTCTGGAACGCCTGCGTTGTTGATTTGCTCGACATTATTGCGATCCACTAAGGCATAGTGGGTGATATTTAAACTCCAGTCGTCTGGATCTCGCTTCGGATCACCATCAATAAACGCTTCACTGAAATGACGAGGGTAAGTATGGATTTTTTCTCGGCAAATACGGCGACGTGCCGCTTCGAAATTTTCATCCGCTGGACGCCCGCCTTCATGGGTCAAATCTTTATCAAAGACAAATCCCCCCGGCAGTGCCCAAACGCCATGGTATGGGCGGTTCGGATTTGAACGCTTAATCAGCAACACTTCCAATCCTTTATTGGCACAGCCAGAGAGCCTGAATGGAATAATGTCGACAGTTACGATCATGGTTAGGTCCTAATAATAAGTTGTAAGTAATCTAGCGCATAATAACTGTTCATTCAATGGGTAAGTAACGATTTGTTCGTAACCACTTTTTGTCTTTTAAAGGTTCAATTTGGGTATAGAATTAACGATTTTTTGAGTTATTCACAATTGGTATCCGTTTTTTAAAGATAAAAACCTTATAAAAAAGAGTGGTTAGTAACAAAAGTTGACAAACTATAGATGGGTGTTTATTGTTTAGGCAAATTAGTTAGTAACAAAAAGTTATATACTCAGGGAAGGGTATGTGGAAGGGCACCGAATGACAACCAATCTATTTTCTTCTCGCATCATCCAAAGTGCTTTGGACTTTGATGTCTACAAAGTGAACATGATGAGCGCTGTTGCCGCTCTGTATCCTGATGCGATGGTGTCATACAAATTTATCGTGCGTAGTGAAGAAGATCTGTCTGATTTATTGCCTGTTGTAGAAGCAGAAATCCTTAAGCTTCAAGACCTTCGCTTTACAGACGATGAAATCAAGTACATGAAAAGTGTCGCTCCGTATCTCAAGCCCGAATTTGTCGATGCATTACGCCATTTCCGTTTTAATCCACAAAATGATGTGTCGTTGCACAATAAAACGATGCCAGATGGTTCCAGCCAATTACGTATCACGATCAGTGGGTTGTGGAAAGAGACCATTTTGTACGAAACCATCATCATGAGTATCGTTTCTGAAGTGCGTAGTCGTCTGCGTTGGTCGGATATTTCTTTCCAGCAATTTCAAACAGTGTTGGAAGAGAAAGTACGTTATCTTAAATCCGAGCTGAAGCGTCGAAACATCACCAGCTTTAAGTTTTCTGATATGTCGACACGTCGGCGTTTTTCTTTTAAAGCCCAGAAAACCATGTTGGAGTATTTATGTCAGGAGTTGCCAGATTGCCTGACAGGTACCAGCAATTACCATTTAGCGCGCAAAATGAACCTCACACCGATCGGTACGGTGGCTCATGAGTGGTTCATGGGGCATCAGGCGTTAGTGAATGTCCGTGACTCACAAAAAATTGCTTTGCAACGCTGGCAAAAGATGTTTAATGGTACGTTAGGCATTGCACTGACGGATACGATCGGTATTGATGCTTTCCTTAAAGACTTTGATGAAGAGCTCAGTAATGCCTACTTTGGTGTGCGTCATGACAGTGGCTGCCCATTCGCTTGGGGCGAAAAAATGATTCAGCATTATGAATCGTTGAATATTGACCCGATGACCAAGACTCTGGTGTTTACCGATGGATTGAACTTTGAACAAGCGTTAGACATTTGTGAGCACTTTCAGGGTCGAGTTCAGGTTAGCTTCGGCATTGGTACTTTCCTGGCAAACGACATGGGCGAATATATTAATGATAAAGGCACGGCTTATAAGCCTTTATCCATGGTGATTAAAATGGTCTCCTGCAACGATTCGCCTGTCGCAAAAATTAGTGACGAACCAGAAAAAGCGATGTGTGAAGACATTTTCTTTTTGATGAATCTAAAGCGCCGCTTTGAACAGCCTTTAGATTTAGATGAGTGCCGTGATCTCATTGATCGCTTAGAGAATGAAGGGCAAAACTATTTGATTGATGCCTAATTTCCAATCTATACCTCTCCTTGATAATCACCTTCTATCGTGTCGACAAAAATTAGTTAGGCTAACGTAGAGGGTGATTTCGTTATAGTATCTTTACCCAACGTTACCCACAGCGAGTTCGCTTAACTGTGTGTCTTACTGCTTCTTGATGACTTTGGGCTTCAACGTAATAGCTTGAATCAGGAGTAAAAAATGAATTTAGTTGTACATTTGCAGAAGAAAGCAATAAGAAAATACGGCTATGAAATGGCAACTCGTCAGGCTTGGAAATGTGGGATCAAAGCCAACTTGGTGAGACGGGTAATCGGCCTGTTCAAAGGACAAATCGTGTGCGTAGTTGAAGGCTGTCGTGCAGAGCTGTCTTCGCCTATCAATAACCCGCTCCATGATGATGAAAAACAAGGCCGCTACATTTTTGTTGGTGGTTTGTGTTGGGAACCAAACAACATTATTGCCCCGGGATTTCCCGATTTTATGTTTATGCACCTGCGTAGTATGAGTCACCGGCATAAATACTTATCAGACGATGAACTGTTCCTCAGTTTAGCCTGAACCTCAGTATCAATCAGTTTCGCTTAATGGGATTGCATCAGTGATAGGTGTCGTTGATGCAATGTCGGCTCAATTGACATGCCGTTAGTTATTTCTTTACGCCATTTTTAAAAAACGCTGTTTTTTAACGTTCTAATGACAGGGTGCTCATGTTCGCTTGATGTGTATTTGTGCTTCCGACTTACTATACCGGACATAGAATAAACTATGCTGGGATGTAAACCATGAATACTAAATCTATTGCAATTGCGGCCGTGGTTGTTGCTGTATTAGCAGGCTGTAATAAGGAGAAGACACCGCCGGCTCCGACTCAAGCCAATATCACATTGATTGAAGCAGTGACAGAAACAGTAAAGAACCCGCATCAAGTATGTAAGGATGTCGTGGTGACGCAGCAAGTTGCACCTACCGATGACAATAAAATTCTTGGCACCGTTGGTGGCGCTGCGGCGGGAGCGGCTCTCGGTAACCAGATTGGTGGTGGCTCAGGTAAAATCATTGCAACCGCAGCAGGCACGATTGCTGGCGCATTAACTGGTCGTAAGATCCAGGAAAATGTGCAAAAAGGCGATGTGGTTACGACGACAAAGCAGCAATGTCACACCGAATATACCACGTCAGAAAAAGTGGTGGGCTATGACGTCACCTATGAAGTTGCAGGTACGCCAACAACGGTTCGTCTAGCAAGTAAGCCAGCGACGAAAAGCTTCCCAATCCAAGATGGTAATGTCGTTCTGCCACAGTAATTAGGCGTTAAGCTAAACATAAATAAAAACCCCTTTGTCTTTTGGGCAAAGGGGTTTTTGTCTATTTGATATCAGGAAACTTGGGCCTGTTGCTGTTCCTGATGGACTTGAATTTGAGCTTGTTGTTTTCGAATTCGACGTTCGCGCTTCGAAAGCCAAATTAACGGCACTATTATCATGACCGTGCCGATGGCCATGAAAATATCCGGCACTTCGTCAAACCAAATAAAGCCAATCACGGCTGCGCCAATCAAGCCACTATACTCTGCGCTGGCAATCTTATTACTCTCTATCGAACGATACGCAAGTACACAAGTTGCCGCATATATCATTATGAACAGGCTGGAACCCGCAGCGATAGGGAAAGCGCTCCAATCCCAAGGCTTCGCCTCGATAAAGACCAACAACAACGCGACTGGAATACCCGCTAGATTGGTCATCAGCAAAGTGTGCATTACCGACTGTTCTCTTGGTACTTTGCGAATGAGTAAGTTATTGACCGCTATACATACTGCGACGACAAACGCTGAAATCGCTGCCCACTCGATCTGATCAGGACGAATGATCACTAACACGCCAAGAAACCCCATTATCGCAGCAGCGACAGATTGTTTCGAAAGCTGCTCTTTGAAAAATAGTGCGGCAATTGGCAGCATCATAAGAGGAGCTGCGTAGAAAATAGCGTTCGCCGTTGCCAGCGGTAACGATGAGATCGCAAAGACCATGAATATTGCGCCAAGTAGCCAGACATGAGCACGAATAGCGTGCCACTTAAACCCTTGCATAAATTGGTCCGGTCGATTAAACAAGCAAAAAGGTAACAGAAAAAGTACAGCAGAAACTTGTCGAAATAGGACGAACTGAAACACAGGCACCTCATTACCGATACTTTTAATCAAAGCATCTGAGATAATCGCAATTAGGTTGCCAAAAATTAATAGCAGCATGGCTGCTCCGACAGATGTCACTTTCACTTTTTATCTCCTCATTCTTTGCGCAAGAGTAGGTGATGACATAGGATGAAGGGAAGTGATATTTATTAGTTTAAGTATGAGATTTTTAGATAATGAAATTGCCACCTCTAAGAGCGGTTCACTGCTTCGAATCAGTAGCGCGAAATTTGAGTTTTTCGCTTGCCGCAGAAGAGCTCAATGTGACGCAAAGTGCCGTGAGTCATCAGATTCGTTTACTTGAGGATTATCTGGGGGAGTCACTCTTTATTCGCCAGGGTAGAAAGCTCTCTTTGTCTGATACTGGCGCACTCTATCTGGATGATATTAGCCCTGCGATTAGCGCAATTGCGATGGCAAGTCAGAAGGTACGCGAAGGTGAAAAGGGCAGTATTAGGCTGGCGATTTATAGCTCGCTGGCGGTGAAATGGCTGATACCGCGCTTGTCCGATTTTAAGCGCTTACATCCAGAAATTGAGCTCACGCTTAATATGGTGGCGAGCGATCCAGATCAGACGGACAGTGTCGGAGATTGTTTTATTACGGTACAAAAGCCAAAGCGAAACTATATGTCTGTTCATCTATATCAAGACATTTTATATCCGGTTTGCAGCCATAAAGTATGGAAAGAGATGCAAGATAAACCCATGCCAGAGGCGCTTTGGCAATATCCATTGCTTTCAACCGATTCTATCTATCGCGAGCGTGGAAAGGATTGGGCAGAGTGGTGCGCTGCTGGTGGGTTCTCCTTACCTGCTAATGTGGATATCCAGCATTTTAGCCATATGTTGCTGGCAATAGAGGCGGCGCGTTATGACCAAGGAATTGCGTTCGCGAACGACTTTATGCTCAATGAGCGCGATATGGCGCAAGATCTGGTCTACATTCCGTCTCATGGCTTAGATACCGGCGACAGTTTTTACTTTGTGCATAAGAAGAGTCGAGCTCAGCAAGCTGAGATTATCAAGTTAACTAACTGGTTGAAGCAACAATGTTTGTAAGGAAGTGGTGGCTGGCTATGTTGAGATGGTTCGAGAATGATACAAATCCGGAAAATTAACTGGTCAGGAAACAGGGTTCGATAAACAAACTCTATTTGCCATGGATGGCAAATCGAAGCCCCATGGATGCGTTCTTATAAACATACGGTGCGTGTTTGTGTTCGATGCCTGTTTTCTGGTTCACTATAATTAAGCATGACCACTTTCTTACTTAGGTATGAGAGGTTTTAGCTCCAGTAAATACAATTGAAAAAGCCGAGCGGGGTGCTCGGCTTTGAGGATTGATCAAAAAACGTCGTTGTTACTGTTGTTTGATTAAGTTGTAGTTAGAAGCAAGTTCACCCGGTACTTTCTCACCGTTCATGTCTAGTTTCATTAGCATGTTTTCGCCTACGAAGTACTGGTTCGGCGCGTCTTCGTTGGTTAGTGTTACCGTGCTGCCGCTCTCATCCCAGCTGAATTGACCTTCTGACTTGAATTGGCCATCTTCTTTGCCTTGGTAGCTTTGCTCAAGTACGTATGTACCGTCTTGGTTCAGAGTGATGCTGAGATCAATGCCAGAACAATCTGCACATGGTAGGGTACCTTGGTAAGTGCCATTCCAATCCAGTGCGTTGCTGGCATTGTGTTCATTGTCGACAAACGTTTCTGGTGAAATGCCTTGTTCTTCCACTGCTTGCTCTTCAGGCGCTGGCATTGCGTCAGTAGTTTCCGCGACTTGTACCTCTTCCGTTTGAGGCGTTTCTACTGCAGTCATCTCTGCCGGTTTTTCGTCTTGGCAGCCTGCAAGAATAATCACCGCTGTCGTTACAGCCAACATTGTCTTTTTCATTTTATCCCTCTTTCAATCAAGATTATGTATGTCACTAATGTTAGCTTCACTTATGAAATTTACGTCATAACAACGCAAGGGAATGATATCGTCCTGTCAATAAAATCGGTTTCTGGTAGGAAAATGTCAGAACCATCAGAGTAGTGTAAAGCTATTGTTTACTGGTGGTTTATTGTGAATTTATTTTGCACAAGCATAAAAATAGTCACGAATTTAGATGCATCTCCCTCTCTCTGATCTTTAACAATCTACGATTTTTGCAAACTTAGGTTTATGGCATATGCTAACAATGTTATTGGCGTATGCCATCAATAAGCGTAACGTGTACGTCAGTTATCTGTTTCTTGTGGAGTCATTTACGGTTTGATGAGAATTAAGGGGAATGATGGTGGCTAGACCAAAAATAGAACGGAGAATATGTGGGCGTGCTGCTCATCATTGTTTCAAACCTAATGGCGTACCTTTTCAGCAATTGCAACAAGTAGACATATTACCTGAAGAGCTAGAAGCGCTGCGCCTCGCGGATTTGGAGGGGCTAAGTCAACAGCAAGCTGCAGATCAAATGGGCATATCGAGACAAACTTTTGGCAACACAGTAAAACGCGCACGATTTAAAGTCGCAAAAAGTTTAGTTGAAGGTCATGCACTGGTTTTTCCCAATGAGGAGTCGAACTTATGATTTATGCTATTCCTAATGATGGTGAGCGAGTGGCAAATCACTTTGTCAAAGCGCCCTATATTGCTATTTATTCTGATGAAGAGGGTATGTTGCACAATTTAGCGAATATTGCCGCGATGCCCCAGTCTGGCTGTAAAGCAAAGTCCCAGATGATTCAGTCATTAGATCAATACAACGTGGATGCGGTACTGGTTCGTAATATCGGTGAGCGAGCGTTGGCTAAATTACTGCGTAACGGGAAGCAGGTCTTTCGGTTATCTGCTCGTAGTTCATTGGAAGATGTTCTGGGCGTAAGCAGAACGGCACTGACCGAACCGTCTCAAGGACGACCTTCTATCAACCATAAGCAAAAAGGCGGATGCGGATCATGCGGGTGTGGTGGCAAAAAATCAAAACCGTCACTGTTGGCTCGTCCGCAGAAGACCGGTGCGTTATTCGCAGCAAAATCCAGTCCCGCTATACTTAGTTTAAAGGCTTCAGATAACAAGGTTGGTTAGCATGGTCTGGGTATTTACCTTTGTTGGTTTTCTGCTAATTATTTTGTTGATGTCACTTGGGGTGATTTTTCACAACAAGCGTATTCAAGGCAGCTGCGGCGGCCTGAATAATGTGGGTGTCGATAAAGTGTGTAACTGTGAAACTACTTGTTCGCAATCGCAGCGTCGTTTGCATCAGATTTCTGAACCGGATACCACCCGTAGCAATTAACTGGTCAGCGCGCGCATATTAGATTCCTCGTCTCGCCAGGGCTCGCTGGGATGATGCAGATAAAATCTTAAGCGATTCGCATTAGTCTCATTGTCTGCATTATGGATATCAAACTAGCAGTGGTGATATGCACCTTGTTGAATTTAACTTGCTCGAGTGTCTAAATTTTGCACAGAGATTTGTTGGTCTCCAAATTTCGTTCTACGCTTAAGATTGGTGTTAATAAAGGAGAACCAATATGGCTGTAATGAAGCAAGATATTCCACACCGTGTAACGGTTTACCATGACAACATGGATCAGGAACAAGAACTGAAAAATGCGATGTTGCCAGAGAAACCACGTTACTTTAACGGTTCACCGACTTACAAAGCGGAAAGTATCGAAGAATTCGAAAGTAAAATCAGTCAAATTGGGTTGTCGCTAGATAAATAGCTCCGAATACAAATAGAAAGAACGCGCCCTCAACATGAGGGCGCTTTTATTTGTAGAGTGTTATTGATTAACTAGTTCTGTTGGGTACTGCTTTGACAAACTTGTTTCTGAACGGCTGGTGGCGCTGGCTCATAATGACTTAACGTCATACTGAAGCTGCCTTCACCACCAGTGATAGCGCGCAGTCTTCGGGCGTAATCTTGTAGTTCATTCACCGGAGATTTCGCTCTGATCAGGGTGAAGTTGTTATCGACTGGCTCTGTGCCTTCAATTAATCCTCGGTTACCAGATAAATCGCCTGACACATCCCCCACGTTAATGGTCGGAATGTGCAATTCCATCTGAATAATCGGCTCAAGCACAATCGGATCGGCATTATTCACCGCATCCAAGAACGCCTTTTTACCCGCAATGACAAATGCTATCTCTTTTGAGTCAACCGAATGGAATTTACCATCATAGACTGTCACTTCGAGATCTTTGATTGGGTTACCAGAGATGGCACCTTCTTCCAGTGCTTGCATTATCCCTTTCTCGACAGCAGGAATAAGGGCGGTAGGGATCGCGCCTCCGACGACTTTATTGATGAACTTGAACCCTGCACCACGCTCCAAAGGGCGAACTCTTAGCTGGACTTCACCGAACTGACCTGCACCTCCACTCTGTTTCTTGTGTCTATAATGACCTTCGGCAGGTTTGGTTATGGTCTCAAAGTATTCGACACTTGGCTGGCATGTTTCGACATCTAGCTTGTATATATTCGCCATTTTTTCCAAGGCAACTTTGAGGTGGAATTCACCTTGCCCGCTAATGATGGTTTCGTTGGTTCTTGCACGATGTTCGATACGTAAAGAAGGATCTTCACTGGCTATCTTGTTGAGCACATCGCCCAGTTTTTGTTCGTCTCCGCGTTTTAACGGTTTTAAGCATAGTGAGTACATGGAGTCTGGGAAATTGAGCGTTTTTAGCACAACGCCATCTTCGTCATGAGAGTCATGTACGATGGAGTCGAATTCGAGCTCATCCACTTTAGCGAGTACACAAAAATCTCCTGCTAACGCGCGAGGAATTTCTTTTCGTTCTTTACCCTGCAACTGGTACAAGTGTCCCACTTTAAACGCCTTGTTGCTTTCACCGATATAAAGCTGACTGCCGGCGTTAATTTCACCCTGGTAAACGCGAAGGTAAGCAAGTTTACCCATGTAAGGATCGACGCTGACTTTATAAACGTGCGCAACGGTGTGTTCTAAGGTTTCACAGTTTACTTTTATCTTTTTACCGTTTTTCTCTAGCAGTGGCGGGTTACCTTCGTTTGGCATCGGCATAATTTCAGCCAGAGTGCGAAGGAGTAGTTCGACACCCGCTCCAGTCTGCGCGGAGACAAAGCAGATTGGAATCACGTGACCGGTTCTGAGCGCTTCTTCAAACGGGTCATGCAGTTGTTCAGCGGTGAGTTCTGAGCCTTGCTCCAAATACAGTTCCATTAACTCTTCATCAACTTCGATGACTTGATCAATCAGAGTTTCATGCGCTTCAGTGACCTTTGCCAGTTGTGTTTCTCGTTCCAGTTCTGGCTCAAAGTAGCAATCAACAACGGATTGTCCATCAGCAGAAGGTAAGTTGATGGGTAGACATTTGTCACCAAAGTGCTCGACGATGTTATCCATCAGTTTCTGTAGCTGATTGCCGTGGTTATCAAGTTTATTGATGATTATCATCTGGCATTTCTGCTGTTCTCGTGCGAAGGCAAACAAGCGATCAGAAGTTTGGTTAAGTGGTGTTTGTGGATCGACGATAAGGGCGGATGTTTCAACGGCGGGAAATACACTGATTGTTCGGCCCAGTAATTCGCCTTGTCCCGGAGTGTCAATAATGTTTAGTCGGTGATCTTTCCATCGTAGTGCGACAGGCGTCGCTTCAATGCTGTGTTGATACTGAATAGATTGAGGGTCGAAGTCGGTAACGGTATCGCCTTTTTCTACACTTCCCAGGTGGTGGGTCGCGTCACACGTGAAAAGTAATTTTTCGACGAGGGTCGTTTTGCCAGTTCCGGTCTGCCCGACAAAAGCGATGTTGCGGATGTAATTGATAGGCATAAAGCCTCCTTGCAAGAAGACGTGAGGAAACCTGTTATTAGGTCACGAACTGCATTGGAGTAGGGCGGGTTTACCGCCTATTCGTCTTCCATGTCATTTTCCGGATGACTTTATGCATACAACCGCCTTGCTAGAAAAGCACGTTAAGAGTTTATTACGATATTAGAAGCTGTTGACCAACTTTGGTGACTTTTTATTGAGACGTTGCCTATTGGTCGCTAAAAAATAATGTCACTAAGTTTTTATAGCATGGCTCAATAACCATATTTTTTATGTGACTTATTTCATGCTGGTGCTGATTGCTCTTTATTCAAGATCATAAACTCGAAGGATCTTGCATTAAGTCTGGATTCTTAAGCTTAATTTTGAGGGAATCTACTTGCATAGCAGCATAAACCCCTGCCAAGCGCGTGATGGTTACTCCTTACGTTATTCTGCTCTCTGATTGTCACTCAATGTTCTTCCTGTTTATTTTCACACCGTCGTGAAAATGTGATCAGTACCAAGTGATCACTCAATAAATCGTGATGTTGTTAATACTTTTTATTAATTTTCGGGATCGTTCCCGATTTGTTTTATATAGTGATTTACGAATTATTTATGGCGTTAACTCATTTAAGTTCAATCCTGTAATTGAATTTTGGTCTGTTCTTTAGAGTTTTAGTCCACATTTAATCGATTTTGTCGGGAACGTTTGCCCCTATCTCGAAATAATCAAATTAATGTTGGAGAAATAAATAATGAAAGCGAATGTATTGGCATTAAGTATTGCTACCGCTCTGTTACCTACAACATTTGCCCACGCAAATGAAGAAATGGACGCCCTAGAAGCTCGTATTAGCGAATTAGAATCCAGATTAGAGCAAACTGAGCAAGTTGCGAATAAAGCCGACAACACAGCATCACAATTTGAGTTCCATGGATATGCGCGTGCAGGTATTTTGATAAATGATGACCTAAACGGTGCAACGGGAACAGGACCTTACATGACGGCCGCGGGCGCGATAGGTGCTCCAGTTGGTCGCTTAGGCTTGGAGGATGATAACTACTTAGAAGCGAACCTGATCCACAACCGTTATATGGATGATGGCTCTAGTGCTCGATTCCACATTATGTTGGCGGACAGTGTCGAAAGCAGCAATGATTGGACGGCTGGCGACAGCCAATTAAATGTTCGTCAGGTCTATGCTGAACTGAAGAGTTTGCCATCGTTCAGTGGAGCGTTTGACAATGCGACAGTATGGGCAGGTAAGCGTTTCGACCGTGATAACTTTGATATTCACTTTTTCGACTCGGATATCGTGTTCCTAGCGGGTACTGGTGCAGGTGTTTACGATGTCCAGATTACCGATGAGTGGAAATCAAATTTCTCTATCTATGGTCGTGACTTCGGTGAAATTGATAGCTCAAGTACTGATATTGAGAACTACATTGCGACGACCAATAACCGTATTGGCAACTTCCAGGTGATGTTGAGTGGTATGGTATCTTCGGACAACGAGGACAGAACATCCAGCAACACATCACCAACACAGCGCGCAGAAAGCGGTGTACATGCTCTGTTTGCTTACCACGCTGACAGTTTCTACGGTGTGAATGATGGTTTTTCTAAAACTGGTTTTTCGATTGGTCAGGGACTGGGTGCTGAGCTCAAAGGCATCGGTTCAAATGGTGATTTGAACGACGACGCAGAGGCGATTCGTGCGTTTTCATACGGCGTAACTCGTTTTGCGGACAACTGGAGAATCGCACCAGCGCTGATGGCGGAATACAGCCAGGATCGAGTGAAAACCAATGATGAGTTTATGTGGGCTTCTGTAAACGTTCGTTTGGCTCAAGAGCTTACAGAAAACTTTGAAATGGTTTACGAAGGTACCTACCAGTACATGGACTTGGACAACAGTGTTGAGCAAGCGAGTGGTGGTTTCTACAAAGCGACAGTAGCGCCAACGCTTAAACTAGCTACCGCGGCGGGTTTCTTTGACCGTCCTGAACTGCGCTTTGCCGTCAGCTACGTTGATTGGAGTGATGAGCTTGAGAATTACTCAGTGAGCGTCGATGACAGCGCAAGCACAATGGGACGTGGAGGTGAAACTGTGTTCGCTCTACAAATGGAAACTTGGTTCTAAGTTTTTGACCATTTAAGGCTCTGATGACAAAGAGGATGACAGTGTTGGCTGTCATCCTCTTTCTTTCATTCTCTCACACTTATCGTTGCGTAACCCAGAAGGTGTGTTGGGCAAAGACCATTCAGGCTCAAACCTGACGTAGGATGCGTAACACGGCTTTACTCTTTGTCGAAACTGTCGACAACGATCGCGCCCATTGAGGCAGGCATCGTAATGACGATAGTACGTTTCAGCGCGACTAATGGATCTGACATTATTGGAAGTTTATCGAGGCAAAGCAGTACAAGTGCCACAACCACGGCGGCGATTGAATACGCGATGAACACGCGAAAAATAAAGATTGAGACTCGGTGTCGAATCCGGCTCTGAAACACGCTCTGATAAGCGAAAAAGCTCAGGAAGATGACCGAAAGGCTTAGTAACATGAGCAGGTTGGTCATTGGCAAGCTCTCGCCCAAGCGCCACGCTTCTTCAGAAAAAGAAATCGGTACCGCAAGGGCAAAAGCGCCAACCAATACCTGGCTGGCATCTTCTAAGTTAAAGTGACGGCTCATCTGGTTTATTCCGTTACTCGTGGTGGAGGTGTAATAGCTTCTCAAATCGCTCATTGCCGTGTAGCAATTCAAGATCGCGTTCTTCAGCCAACAGGTCACGTATAGAAGGGCTGTATTCAATTGAGCGTTCTAAATCTTCAATCGCTTGCTCTTCAACCCCTAATCGAGAATAAGCACAGGCACGTTGATAAAGTGCCGGGCCATTCGTGTAGTCCACTTCTAACACGCGATTACAAATGCTGAGTGCCCAATGGTATTCGTTGATTTCCATTGCCGCATCCGCTTTATAAGTGAGTGCCTCCAAATCACCTGGACGAATAACCAAAATCTCATCATAGATTTCAATTCGCTGTTCCGGTGTTTGTGAGCTTTGCGCACGCAGCCATAAATTGTGGATTTCGTTGATTTTTTCGATTTCTTTGTTGTTCTCACTGATGATGCGTGTTTTACGCTTCAAGTCTCTTTCCAGTGCAACAAACTTTTTCTCATATTCTCGGGCAATTTTGTCCAATCGCTTATCGGCCATTTCTTTGGTGTTGTGCTTGAACTCACGTAGTGATTGCCAGCCAACAAAAGCGATCAGTGAGGCCACACCTGCAATGATGTAAAAGAAGTACGTCACGGTTACGTTGGCATAGTTCAACGATTTATCAGCGACGCTAAGCTCTCGGTCGGTGATTTCTGTAATCGTGCGTTTTTCTAAGTTTTGGAAATCCTGACGCAGCGCTTTAAGCTCGTCTAAAATATAGCGCTCCATAAGCGGTCTATCTAACAAATCTGATTCGGAGTACTTTTCTTCAGACGCCACAGCGGACGAAAGAGAAAGAAACAGCGAGATAAAAATAGCAATGAATAAGCGCATAAAACGTCCTTTCGCGTTAACAATACAGATAGACCATGCAACAATAACAAATAGCACAAACGATTAGCAAAGTTCTCTGAAAAGAAATATTTGCCTGATTTTTACGCGCCTTTTCAGCCCCGCAATACTTGGGTGATAACAAGGTTAGGTAATCTTTTAAATTTTAGAATATTGTTTTTGTTAATGTGAGCTAAAGTGCTCATTTCTTCTTATTGATTTGTCTGGCGATTGTTATGGACCTCAAAGCGAAAAATTATCTCGATCAATACTTAGTATTACTTACTCCTCAGCAACGAGAATCCATTCCGTCAATGAGCGCGGATTACTACTGCGCCGATGAATACAATGCGAATATTTGCGCAGAGCTGGTTCGCTCAGGGCAGAAAACGGCCTCTTGCAGTATGGCACTTTGGTATAGCGAACATGGAGAGGTCATGCCTCAAGTCGGGCATCTACAAGTCGTGACTCGTTGGGATGGTGACCCAGTTTGTGTCATCGAAATCACCGATATCTCCACTTGCCCTTATGAAGCGGTGAGCGCGGAGTTTGCACAAGCAGAAGGTGAAGGGGATGGAACGCTACAGTGGTGGCGTGAAGCTCATACCCAATTCTTCCAAGCTGAATGTAAGGAGCTCGGTATTGAGTGGCATGAACAGCGGATGCTGGTTTTAGAGCGGTTTAAAGTCGTCTACCCCTTGGGATAAAACAGATAATAAAACAGCGCCTGTGCTAGGCGCTGTTTTGTCTGGGTGAATCACTAAAGCTGATCTTCGATTGGTAATATGCCTGCGAACCATGAGCCTAGCTTTCGCCACACTCCGGCTTCGGGTTCGGAGTCATACTCCTGTCCTGTTTTATTATCAGTCCAGACAATATCACCGTCACGGAGGGTCACGCGATAGGCGTTGTTATTGAGTATTTCAGGCAAGGTTGCGAGAAAGTCTTGAACGTATTCTGGTTGCTTAATCACCGCGGCCATTTCGGTGTTGAGTTTTGCCGAACGCGGATCCCAGTTCATTGAGCCTACAAACAGCGTCTCTTTATCTATTAGCATTGCTTTGGCATGCAAACTTGCGCGGCTACTACCAGTTAAGCTCCACTTGCTCTTCAGTTTGGCACTGGATTTTACTTCCCACAGCTTAATGCCTGAAGCGAGCAGATCTTCTCTATATTTCGAATACCAGCCATGTACAGCAAAGACATCGTTAGAGGCCAGACTATTGGTGACTATCGTAATATCTACCCCTCTTTTGGCTGCATTGGTCAGGGCTTTTGTTCCTGCTTCGGTCGGTACGAAGTAGGGGGAGATGAGCACAAACGAATGGTCGATGCTTTTGAGTAACTCGGTCAGGTTACTGACCAGTTGGCTTTCATGCGTTGCGACTTTATCCGGTAAATCGAACCAGATATTTCCTTCACCCCAGTAGAGTTTGAGTTCGCCTTTCTTCAACTCTTGATACATATCGAGAGTACTGAAGTTATAGCGACCTTGAGTGAACTTTTCGGTAAGTTGCAGCTTATCAACCTGCTTTTGAATCGCCGCTTCCGTGATTTGTTCAGATCCGGGAACAACCCACTCCATTGGCACGGCATAAGCACTGTTCCAGTAGAGATCAAACTGATCGGCCGTTTGTTGGACGGCTTCACCGTAGAGCAGTAAGTCAAAGTCACCAAATGAGACTTCAGATTCGAAAGAGAAGTACTCATTGCCGATATTTCTTCCGCCTACTACCGCTGACACGCTATCAGCGATAAGTGATTTATTGTGCATACGGCGGTTCAAACGATCGAAGTCTGTTGCAATGCCAAAGAGTCGTGCTGAGCGGTATTGGTGAGGATTAAACAAACGGATTTCGATGTTGGGATGGGCGTTCATCGCAGCCATCATTTTATCGTTGCGTTTTTGCATGTCATCGAGCAGTAAGCGAATTCTAACCCCTCGTTTTGCTGCTTCGTACAAGCGCCAAGTGATGAAGTTACTGGTCTCGTCACCTCGATAAATATAGTACTGAAGATCCAGACTTTTCTCTGCAGATTCAATCAGTGAAGTACGGGCAAGAAGCGCATCGTGCCCTTGGTTTAGAGGGTAAAAACCAGTCTCCGTTTTCGGGTCCTTTCCGTAAGCCTCAAAATAGTGTGCAAGCGCTGAATCCGTTTGGTAACCGTACTGAAACGTCGTGGACTTTTCACTAGGGTCTCTGTACTCAATTGCAGAACAGGCCGAAAGGAAAGTAAACATGCAGGTGAAAATGAGCTTAGTAAATATATGAGACAATGAACATATCCTTGTAATACAAAACGTTACTTAAGCTGAGTATATACGCAAATGATTTCAACGTGCAGGGCTGAATACACAATCACACACATTAGACAGGAGAATTTTAGCGACTGGCGCTTAATGCCTCGTTTAGGTTGTGATTTGGGTTGATTTTTCTCTCAGAAATTTGTGTTGGCTCGCTTTTTTAGACGCACAAAATCATTTATTTAATTAATGTTTTTACTCTAATTGGTTGTATTCACTAATATCTGGCATTTCTCACCCATACATGACTAGGGTAATTGCACAAAAATAAATAACCAATTGATTTTTAATGGTTATATGTCTGGCATGCTGCTTGCTCATGGGATGTGTGAGTAAAGGTACACAACTTGCTAAATGAGTTAATATTTTGTTAATTTTATGAGCTTTAAAAGGATAATTTGCCGTGGATTACGGCCTCAAGCCTTTGTGAGTGTTGTTCTCTTATGTAGTCCAAGTTGTGGTGGTATTTCAGTGCATGCCTTTACTTGGAGATGAACAGAATTGTCTATTTCACAGATGCAAAACCAATCCGGATAACGAGATGATCAAATCGTCATTTAGATTGGTATAACTACTTCACCGTTTACCTCAAAGGAACTTGAGTGGACTGGCAGTATTTGACACATGTAGGTCGTATCAAGTGCTTAACGGTGACTAAAACAATAAAAAAGGATTTTTTGGATGTTATCAAAACCCATGTTACGTTGGCTTTTACCCTTCGTTGTTGCTGGTGGTTCCTATGCAGGTTACGCCGCAATAGCCGCAACGGCTCCAGAACAAGAGTCGACGAAAGAAACCATTGCAGAACCGACCGTTCAAGCATCTTCACTTTTTCCTACCGATCACAAAGTAGTGATAACCAGCCATGGCGAATTGGTGCCGTTTGAGAAAACTCACCTCTCTGCTCAAGTAAGCGGTGAAGTCATCAGTTGGCATCCTAACTTTGTCACTGGCGGTATCGTAAAGCGCGGTGAAATCTTGTTCACGATTGAAAGCGATAACTACGAAGCAGCAGTGCTTCAAGCTGAGGCGGCTCTGGCCAGTGCTCGGGCAACTTTGATCGAGGAGAAGGCGAAAGCGGAAGTCGCCAAACGTCAGGCTAAGCAACTGAGTGATAAACAAGTAACGGACTTGTATTTACGTAAACCGCATGTACTAAGCGCAGAGGCGCAGGTTAAATCGGCACAAGCGTCGTTGAAACGTGCTAAGCGTGATCTGGAAAACTGCAAAGTCATTGCACCCTACGATGCGCTAGTGGTTGAACGAGATATCGGCGTCGGCCAGTTTGTCACATCTGGCTCTCGTATTGCTACGCTCAACAATATTGAGGTCGCGGAAATACATGTGCCGATAGCCGGATTCGATAGTGCGTTCTTACCGGAATCTATCAATGAACTTCGTGCAACTGTCACACAGCAAGGTATTTTGTCGACGACGCGTGAAGGCAAAGTGGTTCGTGACCTAGGTATGATCGACAGCGCAACCCGAATGATCAATATGGTGATTCAGGTTGAGGACCCATATGGGATCGATAATAAGCAACCACCAATCAAATTTGGTTCTTATGTTGAAGTCAGCTTTACCGGTAAAGAGCTCAAACACATTTATCGCTTACCTCAAGAATTAGTTAAAAACCGCACTGTTTGGGTCGTCAATAATGACAATGAACTTCAGCCACGCACTGTGACCGTATTGAGAGCCGAAGGCGAGTTTATGTTGGTAGGGGATGGTTTAGAACAGAGCGATAAACTGGTGTTAACTCTGCCAGAGTACCCGCAAAAAGGCATGGCGGTGCAAATCGCAAAAAAGAGTGACGACTCCGAAACCGTCGTACAGTAAGTAGGAGTTTGTCATGGAAGAGACCAATCAAAAGGGCTTAATTGCCTACTTTGCGAATAACCCTGTGGCTGCCAACTTGCTGATGGTGTTTATTATCATCATGGGTATTGTGAGCTACCTGTTCATTCAACGACAGATGTTCCCTAACATCGAAATTAACTACATCGACGTACGCGCAACCTATCCTGGCGCCTCTCCACAGGAGATCGAGGAGAGTATTCTCGTCAAAGTAGAAGAGTCGATCAAAGACGTTACTGGCATTAAGAAAGTCGTCTCCCGAGCGAGTAGAGGCAGTGCTTATGTCTCTATTGAAGTTGATGTGAATGCCGATATCAAACGTGTCCTTGATGATGTTAACCAACGGATTGATACCTTATCCAATTTACCCGCGGGTATGGAACCAATTAATGTCTATCAAGTTGAGTGGCGGCAGGATGTGATTGAGATGGGGCTCGTTGGTGATCGGCCACTTGAAGAGTTAAAACCCATTGCAAAGCAAATCGAAGATGAGCTTCTGCAACTGAAAAACGTCATGTTGGTGTATTTAAGCGCACCAGAAGAGGAGATTGCGATTGAAGTCGATCCTCTGGTGCTGCGTAAGTACGACCTCACGTTAAATGATGTGAGTGACGCGATTCGACGTTACTCTGCCAACTTTTCAGCCGGTGAAGTTAAAACCAACTCTGGGATGATCGCAGTACGTATTGAAAACCAGTATTACCACGGTGATGAATTTAGAAATATTCCGGTGAAGTTAGGCGCAAACGGGGCGAAAGTTCTGCTTCAGGATATTGCAACCATCAAAGATGGTTTTACAGAAGAAGAGCGCTACTTTGAGTATTCGGGTCAAAACGCGATTTATATGTCCGTAGAAGCGACACGCGATCAGAATATTATTCCTGTTGCTGAATCCGTTCATAAGTATATTGAGGCAAAGAACAAAACACTACCAAGTGATGTTCAGCTTAAGGTTCTGGTCGACATGACCTATTACCTTAACGGTCGTCTCGATATGATGCTGAAAAACCTGTTGCAGGGTGCGGCGCTGGTAGCGATTATGCTGAGCATTTTCTTGCGTTTCCGCTTGGCCATGTGGGTTATGATCGGTTTACCGGTCTGTTTCCTTGGTGCCGTGATGTTAATGCCTGCGTTAGGCATTACCGTGAATATTGTCTCTCTATTTGCCTTTATTATGGTATTGGGGATCGTCGTAGATGACGCTATCGTCATGGGCGAAAGCGCCTACAGTGAAATTGAAGAAAAGGGCGGAGGTGTCGAAAACGTAGTCCGCGGTGTTAAACGCGTTGCGACGCCAGCGACATTTGGCGTTCTGACAACCATCGCTGTATTCGCGCCTTTCTTACTCTCCAGCGGTATTGATAGCGCATTTTTCTACGGTATCGCGGGCGTTGTTATCTTATGTTTAATCTTCAGCCTGATTGAATCAAAGCTAATTTTGCCCGCTCACCTTGCGCACACACATTTCAAACCGATTAAGCCTGGCGGATGGCGTGACCGGTTTAATCAGCGCTTCTTTGGCTTTGTTAATGGGACTTATCGCCGCTTTGTCACTCTGTGTACTCACTGGCGTTGGAGCGTTTTCGCTGTGTTCTGTGGTTTACTGGCAATCAGTGCCGCGTTGGTAAACTCTAACTACGTACGTGTCATTCCAAACCCGAAAGTACCAACCGACTATCCGGCTATTACGATTGAAATGAATGATACCGTATCAAGCGAGCAGACCATTGATGCGCTCAAAACTATAGAGCGAGTCATGCAGGACGTCGAAACTCAGACCATCGAAGAGCATGGCCAGGGAATGATTCGGGATGTTCTTTCCTATAATAGAAGCCGTACTGAAGGGCGTGTATTGGTTCCGCTTGTTGATGAGGAACTGCGTCCTTTCAATACGTTCGAACTGGCGCGTCGTTGGCGTGAATCGATGCCAACCATACCGGGAATGAAGAGCATTAAAATTCGTGAACAAAGTGCGGGTGGTGGTGATCGAGACGAATTCGGCTATCTATTATTTGGATCGAATATCAATGAGCTAAATGAAGCGGGGCGTTACTTAATTGACCGCTTGCAGCAGCAGAACGGCTTGTACGATATTTCTTCGTCGATTGATTCCGGTAGTAAAGAAGTCCTTCTTTCATTAGCGCCGGTAGCCTACGATCTTGGTTTGGATCTCACCATGATTGCTCAGCAAGTGGGCGGAAGCTTTTATGGTGGTGAAGCGCAGCGATTGATTCGTGATGGCGAAGAAATCAAAGTGATGGTGCGTTATCCACAATTAACGCGTGAAGCTTTCTCTTCTCTTCGTTATGCCGTAATCACAACGCCAGCAGGCAAAAAGGTCATGCTGGGTGATGTGGTGCAGATCAATGAGCAACCGGGCGTGAGTACTATTCGTCGTGAGGGTGGTTATCAGACGGTTTACGTCTATGGCTCCATTGATGAAGAGTTGATTGAGCCAGAAGAAGTGGTGAAAATCATCGATGAAAGCATCATGCCCGATATGAAAAACCAGTACCCAAGCGTTAAAACTGAGCTAGGTGGGGACATCGAGGAGCAAGCTGCACAGCGTAACGAGCAGATTCTCTTCTTTATTGCCGGGATGATCATCGTCTACATCCTACTAGCGGTGCCACTAAAGAGTTACACGCAGCCGCTGATTGTGATGTCAGTGATTCCTTTCAGTTTAACAGGCGCGATTTGGGGACATTTCTGGCTCGGGTTAGACATCAGTATGATGTCCACCTTTGGTCTTATTGCCGCAGCAGGTGTGGTCATCAATGACTCTCTCGTCATGACGGACTACGTAAACCAGGTTCGAGAAAAAGGGATGAACATCAAACAAGCGGTTGTGGAAGCAGGGTGTGCTCGTTTTCGCGCGATCACCCTCACATCAATCACGACGTTCGCTGGTGTTCTGCCGATCATGTTTGAGACCAGTTTGCAGGCGCGCTTCGTTATCCCGATGGCGGTCGCATTAGGTTTCGCAGTCCTTTATGCGACGATATTGACGTTAGTATTGGTGCCTTGTTTGTATCTGATGCTGGAAGACATCAAGAATATCTTTAGAGCGATTAAGCGTTTTTTCTCGCGTCTGTTCGCTCGTTTCAAAAAGCAGGATCATACGTCAGAAGCTCAGGTTAAAGCTTCTAACTAAAGTACTTATCTCTTCGTAATTCAAGGGCAGCTTTCGGGCTGCTCTTTTTGTTTGTTTCAAATGCAGTAGTGATGAAAGTACGAGATAGCGTCATTTGTGCTATAGCTATTAATGAATAGAATAAAAAGAAAATATAGTCATGGCTAATTTAACACTCAGTGTGCGAAATTTACCATGAGGGTTTCGGTGATGAAATATGATTTAAAATAAGTTGCTGAAATTTAAGGATTAAAAAGTTGGCATCGTACGTGCTATGTATAGAGCGTATCTAAAATAAACTGCTAATCCTCAAGGAGCTCGCTATGAAAAGTGTATTTTTTTCTACTCTTGGTCTTATTGCTGTAATGTCATCATCAATCGCTGCTGCTAACACGTTAGACAAGGAGGAGTGGAGCTCTGATTTGCGTCAAGACTTCTCTGCAATGAAGCACGAAGCGATAGCAGATGTTCAGCAAATGAATATGGACGAGATCGATGCTCGGGATTCACGAATCGTTAAACGTATTAAAGAAGAGCAGGCACAATTGGTAAAGGTTGCATGCGAAAAATCAGAAGCGAGTAAGTCATAGTTTCTGAATGGCCCTTGTCAAAATAAACAATGACTACTAACACACATTCAGTGCTAGATAGCAGTAGGCGCTGATCTTGTTGCTCTCTTGCCAGCTTATAAAAGCTGGCTTTTTTGTGCTTACCGGTAATCGAATAGTAGGCAGAAAAAAGCCCGCAAAGAACCGTCTTTGCGGGCGAAAAAGGGCACCAAATTCGGTGTCTATTCATTATGGAGATGGTCGAACGTCCTTATAAAACTGACAATAGCTTGGTGAGAGGCTTACCACCAGTGCGACCAACGGCGCTAAAGTTAACATTGTTGTAATCATTGTTAAAATGTTAATTCCTCAATCAATGATTTCATTATCGTTACTTACTGTGGGTGGTTTGTTGCGCCTCTGTGTCTTCTGTGTTCAAAATGGCTGTTTTTATAACAAATGGATGTAAACAGTCAGTTGAAAGTTAACGTTGGTTATATAAAGTCTGTTTTTTTGATTGGCTTGCCCATAACTAGCCTTCAATAAATCTTACAATAACCTTTATTTTGTTAAGGTTATGTGGGTGGTGAAATGGATTGCACACATGAGCGGAATAAATCGATGGTTAGATTGCATTCGTTAACGCGCACCTGATAGCGTGGGATAATGAATAGATTCCCGATAACTTACCTGCCATTACCGGGAATCATAACTTAAGCGATTAAACTAAACCTTGCTCTTTCGCCATCTGCTTCGCAATACTTGGTGCTTTCCAGATGCTTGGTAACAGAATGAAAGAGACTGGCACTGCAGTAATCACAATAAAGGATTGCAACGCAGAGATACCGCCTGACCCCATTGAGATTAAAGCAATGGCTACTAGACCCATGATCAATCCCCAGAATGAACGAATCACTGCATTAGGTTCTGTTGAACCCGTCATTACAACGCTGATGGTATAGGTCATTGAGTCACCGGTGGTCACAATGAAGGTCGTGGTTAAAATCAGAAATAGTACTGAGATAAGCATTGGATATGGTACCTGTGAGGTAATCGCTAGTAAAACCGCCGGAAGGTTAAAGCCTTCAAACGCGCTTGAAATCAAGCCTGGGTTTTCTAGTTCAAATGCTAAGCCACTACCACCAACAATACTAAACCAAAAGCATGTGATTAGGGGAGCGGCAATACTGATTGCAGTGATCAACTGACGAATAGTACGTCCTCGCGAGATACGTGCGATAAAGATCGCCATCATCGGGCCGTAGCCAATAAACCAACCCCAAAAGAACACGGTCCACCAGCTTAGCCAGCCTGTATCACCACGGTATAAAGCCATTGGGAAGAAGTTGTCTACCAAACGTCCCATGCCTTGCATATAACCATCAACAATAAACGTTGTCGGGCCAACAAATAAAATATAGCCAACTAAAAGGATGGATAAGATGATGTTGTAACGACTGACGATTTGAATGCCTTTGCTGACCCCACTCAGTGCTGAAAGGGTGTACATCAAAATCGCTGCAATGACGACCATACTTTGAATGATAAAGGTATCCGGCAGACCGAATAACGCGTTAAGCGCGTAGCTGATTTGTAAGCCCAGAAAGCCAATCGGACCGATGGTACCCGCGGCGGCGGCGATGATACTGCATGCATCGGCCAGATCACCAAGCCAGCCATTAATGGCTTTATTGCCAAATACTGGGTAGAGAAGAGTACGTGGTTTTAAAGGAAGGCCTTTATCGTAATGCAAATGCATTAACACAATTGAAGAAAGGCCACCAAGAATAGCCCAGGCTAGGAATCCCCAATGCATGAATGACTGAGATAAGGCATTGATTGCGGCAGTCTTGGGTGAGGCCTCACCATAGAGTGGTGGAGCCGTAACAAAGTGAGCAATAGGCTCAGCAGCTGCCCAGAAAACGCCACCGCCAGCAAGTAGAGTACAGAGTACGATCGATAACCATTTGAAATTATCGATATCCGGCTTCGCTAAACCACCTAAACGTACGTCACCAGTACGCCCAAAGGCTAAAGCCAAGCCAATTAAGAAATTGAGAAGAAGCAATACTTGCCAGTATGCACCGAAATATTTTGTGGCAAATCCAAAGCCAGTGTTCACCATTGCGGTTAGAGCGTCGGTGTTCGTCAGAGCAAGCAGAACGAACAGAGTAAGAAAGCTACCACTTAACCAAAATACAGGGTTAGTGAGTTCGAGTCGCTTGAACAGAGATGGAGGATGGATCGCGGCATAGTCTGCGTCCTGAACAGGAGCATGGGAGGCGGTATTCGTCATATTTGACATAAGTACTTCGCTTTTTCGGGCTCGGAAGCCGTGTATTTCCCCTCACATCCAGTCGATGAAAAAGTGTGAGGGAGTTCAAAAAGCTGCGAATACTAGCATGTTGAGACAATGAATTTAACCGTAGATTTCAGTTCATTGTTTGTGCGTTAGTCAACACACTGATTTCTCGAATCAGGTGAAGGGGATTATCTAAGTTTTTGATGTACTCGATAACCAACCACGTAACCAATGTAGAACAGGGCGGCGAGTGTGATTAGCGCTGTGATGTAAGCCAGAGTTCGTTCAAGCCCGACGCCAAAAGAAAAGGTAAACGCAATACCGTTGAGCGCTTCTACTGGGAACTGGTACCAGGCATTATGAACCGAAGAACTAAAAAGCAGCATTGTGCTGAGGAGAAAGAGCACACCGCTTAGTAAGCCGAACCATCTGCTGTTGTTCATGTTTATTCTCAAGTGTTACCGAAGTAACGTAACAAAATATTTCAGGGAAAGTATTATATACCCAAATGACCTCAAGATGCGTAGTTATTTGGTTAGTTATCTGAGAGAGTATAAATTTGTAGGGATAGCTAAAGAGGCCACCAAAGCAGCCTCTTTATGAACGAATGGAGTATGATTCCGGTTAATACCAAGAATCAAGGTTGGCAGATAATCAACCTCCTGAGTTGTTTAGCGGATTGAGTGTCCAGTCCCCGCCAAGTGATTTGTAAAGTGCAATCGTCGCTTGCGCTGTTTGCAGTTTTGCCGCGACACGTTGGTCTTGCATCATTCGTTGCTGACGCTGAGCATCTAACACCGATAAATGGTCAATCAGACCAGCACGGTAAAGTGACTTCGCCTTGCTCACTGCGTTATCCGTCGCTTTCAGTGCGTCATTGACTCGGCGTTGGTTCTCCTGACTTCTGCCATAAGCAAATAGAGTTGATTCCGTTTCTGCCAATGCTGCATCCACCGTATGCTGATAAGACAGCGTCGCCGAATCAAATCGTGCTTGGTTCATGGCTTCAATTGCCTCCCCGCGCCCGCCGTCAAATAGGTTCCAACTCACGCCCGCAGCGCCCATCCAGCCAAAAGAGTCACTACTGAACAGATCATCAAAGCTCGATGCGGACAAGCCCGGAGCGCCCGTTAAGAAAAACTTAGGGTATTGATCGGCAATACTCGCCGCGAGTTCTTCATTCAATGCTGCCATTTCACGCTCAGCCAGACGAATATCGGTACGGCGCTTCAATAAATCCGAGGGTAAACCGACGGGCACCATATTCTGCATGCTCGGCACACCGTGGCTTTGTGCCAAGCGGGTTTCAACCTTTGTCAGAGGTTCTCCAAGGAGCACCGCAATCCGATGTTTATGCGTTTGTTGAGCAATTTCTAACTGAGGAACGATCGCTTCCATAGCCGCGAGCGTTGCTTTCGCTTGTGCTAAATCAAGGTCAGAGCCATAGCCGCTTTGCACCACTTTCTCGACCAGGTTCATGGTGCGTTTCTGATCGTCCAGGTTTGACTTCGCCAAGTCAAGGCGTTCGCTCGCACCTTGGTACTGAAGGTAGTTATGAATTAAATCCGCCGTAATCACTGTGGTTAAGCCACTTTGATAAATTTCAGCTTGCTCCAGACGAATTTGCGCTGCATTCGCTTGACGGTCAATTCGTCCAAATAAATCCATCTCCCATGAGATATTCGCTCCGGCAAAGACACCATCGTGTTGATTATCCATCAAGGTGACATTGCCAACTTGTGGCGGTAAGCCGGATACCGAATCACTTAACGGGTTTAAAATCGGGCCCAGTGACGAGTCATTCTTACTGAACTGATAATTCATATAGCCCGCGCTGAGACTAATGGTTGGCACCTTAAACGATTCCACCATCGTCTTATAACTGTTGGCCATTTTCACACGCTCTGCGGCAACTTTAAGCGGAATACTTTGACTCTGCATATCTTGAACCAGTTGATCTAAGATTGGGTCATTAAACTCCGTCCACCAAAACTCATTAGTTTGTGACTCGGTGCTTAGCCCCGAGCCTTGGCTGTTAAGGTAAGTCTCTGCAATGCTGGTGGTTGGCCCCTGATAATCGGGACCCACCGCACAACCGGTCAAACTCAGTGCCAGAACAATTGGCGCAAGGATGAATTTTTTCATGATGACGCCTCCTGTGGCTTAGTGTTGGTTTGGGGTATTGGCTCTTTGTCCTTGTACGCGAGGCGATAAAGAGCAGGCATTACGAACAAAGACAAGACCGTTGCCGCTGCTAAACCACCGATGATGGTTGCCGCCATTTGGTCAAACAGCAGATCCGAAAGTAGCGGAATCATGCCTAGCGCTGTTGTTAATGCGCCCATCGAGATCGCCATGGTTCGGTTCACGGTCGCTTCTTTAATCGCGTCTGACAGGTTCATACCGTTTGCTCGTTCCAGTTCAATTTGATCCATTAATACAATGCCGTTTTTAATGATCATCCCCGTCAGCGTAATCGCACCGATGATCGCCATAAAACCAAATGGTTTATCAAACCCGAGCAGAGCAAAAGCCGCCCCTGACGCTGCCAATGGCAGAGTCGCCAAGATGATGATTGGCTGTTTGAAGCCGTTAAACATTGCCACCAGAATGATCACCATGATCAGCATGGCTTTCGGTTGCTGCTTCATGATGTCCGTGACGGACTTGTTTTCATCATAATATTCGCCGCCCCATTCCATGCTGTAGCCAGAAGGCAGTTCAATCGCTTCAATTTGATCTTTAATCGCGTTTCTAACGTTGGCTGGTGTTGACTCTCGGCTAACACCGGCCTGAACCGTTATGGTTTTCACGCGATCACGACGCCAGATCATGCTCTCTTCGGTAACGAGCTCAAAACCATCGACGATCTGACCAAGTGGAACGCTGTTGAACCCAATCAGAGAACGCACTGGCAACGTTTCTAGCGAAGCCATTGTCTGCGAAGTTCCACGCAATTGGATTGGGATAAGCTCGTCGTTAAGGTTCATCTGACCCAAAGGCATACCGTCAGAAGCGCGTTTCAATGCGAATGCTACGTCTGTGCGATTGATGCCAGCATGACGCATCTTGTCCTGATTTAGGATTGGCTTGAGCACTTTGCTCTCTTGGCGCCAATCGTCGCGGATGTATTTTGCATCTGGGTGAGAGGCAAAAATGGTCTTCGCTTTTGCGGCTAATTGATGCAATACGTTCTCATCAGGGCCAGAAAAGCGGGCTTCTACAGCAAACTTGTCTTTTGTTGCGAGTTTAAGGGCGCGGAAACGAGGTTCTGCATCCGGAAATTCATTTTTAAGCCATTCATCACCGCGAGCAACTAAGCGGCTGATGCTTGGGTAGTCTTTGGTATTAATCAGTACCTGACCGTATGCCGGGTCAAGTGGTTCTGGCTCAACCGTTACAGAGAAACGTGGAGCACTTGTTCCGATATAGCTTGAGATACTTTCGACTTCTGGCTGTTCGACCAGCCACTTCTCGACCTTGCGCATATCTGCTGAGGTTTGTTCGATCTTCGCACCATTTGGCAACCAGTAATCTAAGAACACAATTGAGCGATCGGATTGCGGAATGAAGTTTACTGCAACATAAGGGACCGCTAATGCCGTCGAAACGATCAGTGGAACTAACGCTGATAACGCTTTAACCGGGTTGTCGACTGTCCAAAAGACCAGTTGCTTATAACGGCTTGGTTTGGATTCTTCTTTTACCGCTTTCGGTTTCACCAACATCCAAACCATCAGCACGGTGAAGGTCATCGCCACAATCCATGAAAGCAGCAGTGAAGACGCCATAATGTAAAATACCGAGCTGGCGAATTCCGCAGAATCTGTCTTTGAGAATAGAACCGGACTTGCACCCATTATCGCAATCACCGTCGCGCCTAATAGCGGTATCGCGGTTTCTTTGACTGAATCAATCGCTGCGCGAGTGCGTTCAATGCCTTTGTTGAGTTTCACGATCATCATATCGGTGATAACAATGGCGTTATCAACCAGCATACCCAGAGCCAGGATAAACGTACCCAGCGAAACTCGGTGCAAATCAATGCCTGCAATGTTCATGTAGCTCAACGTCAGCAAAATTGTCAGTAGTAAGCTCGCGCCAACAATGGTTGCACTTTTAAAGCCCATAAAGACGAGCAGTACCACAAAAACAATCAGCACACTTTCAAGTAAGTTACCCACGAAGTCATCAATCGATTTTTGTACTTCTTCTGGCTGATAGGCGACCGTTGAAATATCGACTCCCAGTGGAAGTGAAGCTTGGTAATTCGCAATGATGTTTTGAATCGTATCGCCAAGAGATACGACGTTGATGCCCTCAACGGGACTAACCGCCAGAGTCACGGCTGGTTCACCGTTGTAGCGATTCTCTGACAAGGCAGGTGTTTGGTAGCCCATGGTAACATCGGCGATATCGCCTAATCGGATTAAGCCAGAGCCAAGGTCACCGGTGCCGCCATTGATCACCAGATTGCGAATGTCTTCCAGAGACTGAAACTCGCTGGTTTGCGCGATGCGAATACGTTCAGTGCCCGCATCAAATTTGCCCGCTTCAAAGGTGGTGTTTTGCGAGTTAAGTTGATTCCAAACCTGAGCAATAGACAGGCCGTACTGCGCCAGACGTTCGTCAGGCATATCAATGTTAACTACACGCGGCTGTACGCCATGCAGTTCGATTTTTTTGATCCCGTCAACGGCTTTGATTTGACGTTGTAACTCTTCCGCGTAACGGCGTAGCTCTTCTGGAGCGGCATCTTTACTGTGGATAGAGAAAAGCATGCCATACACTTCCGAGAACTCATCTTGCACGATGCTAATTTGCGCTGAAGATGGCAGTTGGAGTTTCACGTCCTCGACTTTTCGTCTCAGTAAATCCCACTGCTGAGGGAGTGCTTTGGAATTGAGGCTCTCGTTGAGATCGACAAATACCATCGAAAGACCAGGACGTGAGAGAGAACGTAACTTATCGAGCTCAGCCATTTCCTGCAATTTGGTTTCGATGGTATCAGTGACTTGTTGCTCAACTTCTTCTGCTGAAGCGCCCGGATAGAGCGTGACAACAACGGCTGTTTTTACGGTAAAGCTCGGATCTTCCAACTTGCCTAAGTCAAAATAGGAATAGATGCCCGCAATCACACTTAATACGATGAAAAAAAGTACGAATTTGCGCTGACGAATAGCGAATTCAGCTAAATTGATCATGGATTCGTACCTATAGAGTCTTGATGGTTAGGGTTGGGGTGACGTCACCCTCGCTCAGGTAGTGGCTGCCGCTAATGACGACGTAGTCACCTTGGGCAAAATTACCAGTGACACATGCCTGATAGGCATCGATTGATTCCAGGTCTACGGGTTCTTCGTGTACAACTTGGTCGCGCACGACATTAACGTGCAGGCTGGCTTTTTCTCCCAATACGGCAGAGTAAGGGAAACAGTGGCTGGATGCCTGTTGGGTGAAGTGAGTATTTACCGTCACCGCTTTACCGTTAAACAAGTCGTTAGATGCCGAGTCGACATCTAACGTCACAGTATAAGTTTGTTTCAGCATGTGCTTCTTAGGGGCTATTTCACTGACAACGGCGCGATAGGACTGCTCTGTGTCATACCAGGTTAACTCTGCATCCTGACCCAAGGAGAAATCCTGAATCATGTTCTCTGGCACATCGATATCGACTTCCCAGTTTCCATCTTGTTGTAGCGTCACAACGGATAATCCCGGGCTGGTTTGCTCAAATTGCTCCACGTTGACTTCGCCAATAATGCCAGAGAACGGAGCGCGCAATTCGGTGTAACCTAGCGCGTCTTTGGCACGTTGAATGTTCTTCTCAACCACTTTCACCGATGACACACTGCGTTCATAACTGCTTACCGCACGGTCGAGGTTCACGCTCGCGATCGCATCTTCAGATGTTGCTTGTCTGACGCGTCGCAGCTCAGAGCTTGCTAGCTTGTTAGCGGACTTTGCTTCTAACATACGTGCTTTAAGCTCATCCAGTGACACTTGGTAGTCATGTGGATCAAGACGAGCGATTACTTGTCCCTTCTCGACATGGTCACCTTTTTTCACTAGTACGCTCGATAAGGTGCCTGGTACACGGAAAGAAAGATCGGCGATCTCTTTTGCTTCTACAATTCCGCTAAAAGATTTGTTCAGCGCAGTGCTGGCGTCAGTGACCTCTACCACTTGAATTGGACGAGATGTGAAGGACTGCTGAAGAGGTTGTTGTGTTTGGTTACAACCAAACAAAGCGAGAGCAACGCTACTTAGGGCTGCTGTTTTAATTAGGTGGTTCATAATATAGCTCCATAATTTTGGGGCTATATTACAGTTGCTGTGCGCTTTAATAATCGCCTGTATGCATGACTCACTGTCACGAAAAGTGAGACAATTAAAATGACTTAAACAAGCTTCGGAATATTTTCACACAAGTGCTCAATAAGGAGTCGACTCGCTTGGCTCAGTGTTTTGGGTTGTGGGTAGAGCAGCCAGCCAGTTTCTTTTGTAACGGAATATTCTGACAATATATGCGTGAGCTTTCCTGCATCGAGTTCATTTTTGACGAGCAGTTTAGGTACGTAGCTTATGCCACGACCGAGTACCGTTGAACTTTTGATAAAACCGATGTTATTAGAAATTAACTTTGGTTGTAGTGCTACATTTTGCTCTTGAAATCGCCAAATATTATCGACATCGCCACTTGGCCATCGAAAGCAAATGCATTGGTGATCGCTTAGTTCCTCCAATGTGCTAGGAGTACCTTTCTCTCTAAGGTAATTCGGAGAAGCGACCACACAGCGGTCTAATGTCAATATTTTCCGCGCTACAATATCTGCATCAAAAAGCGCCCCACCGTGAAAGGCAATGTCCAGCCCCTGTTGGAACATGTCCAAGAAGCCATTATTGATATTGCGAATATCCAAAACCACTTGAGGGTTCTGGTCTTGAAAATCAAACAAGATGGGTTGAAGCATTTCATATGTTTCAGGAAGAAGACCCAGTTTGATTCTGCCACGTACCTCATTACTTTTATTGCTTACGTGTTTATTGGCAGTATCTAACAGCGCAAGGGCTTGCAGAAGTTCTTCGTGATACGCTTCCCCGTTATTTGTCAAAGACAGACTGCGAGTTGTTCGATGAAACAGTTGAGTACCAAGATGGCGTTCAAGTTCGCCAATGCGTCGACTGACATTGGCGCGTGGAAGATCGAGAGCATGTGCAGCAGCTGTAAAGCTACCGAGTTCAACCACTTTCGTGAACAGTTTTAAATCATCAACTCTCATCAGAGTACTCCAGTTTTTTAAACGTCAATTTAAACATTTATATCCAAACGACTTCAAGATGCCCGTCGTTTGGGCGTTTCCAAAGTGAGGATAATCAATAAATATTTTTGCTTTTAAAGATTAATTTATTTTTCTTTTAATTGGTTAATTATTAACTAATTATGCACCCGAATCCCAGCGCGTCGCTGGACTGGTTGGATTGCATACCATGAAACTTATTATCAAAGGATTGGGGCTGAGCGCACTTGTTCTCAGTATGTTTGCTCATGCAGAAACGAAAACACTGAACGTTTATGCGTGGGGCGGCTATTTGCCGGAAGCGTCACTAAAAGCATTTGAAAAACAAGAAGGTGTGACGGTTAACTATTCGACCTTTGAGAATAATGAGTCAATGTATACCAAGCTGAAATTACTCAAGGGCACCGGTTATGACGTTGTGTTTGCTTCTGCGTACTTCATTGAAAAAATGGGAAGAGAAGGGCTGTTAGCCAAGATCGACCATGAGCAAGTGCCAAACATGCAAGACACAATGCAAGGTTTGCTAGGACAAGCGCACGATCCTAACAATGATTACTCGCTGCCGTATATTTGGGGCGTTACTGGGATCAGTTACAACGAATCGATGGTAGAGCAACCTGTGACAAAATGGGCAGACTTATGGGATGCGCATTATGAGCAACAAGTGATGCTGATTGATGACATTCGCGACGTGTTCGGCATGGCTTTAAAAATGAATGGCCACAGTGTGAACAGCAAAAATGAAGCGGAAATAAAACAAGCTTACGAGTCGCTGGTGGCGTTGAAAAACAATGTGCTGCTTTATAACTCAGATGCGCCACAGGTTCCGTATGTGTCGGGAGAAACCTCGGTTGGTATGCAATGGAATGGTAACGCTTACCAGGGTCAGGTAGAAATGCCAGAGCTGAAGTTCGTGATGCCAGCAGAAGGCGCGGTGTTGTGGATGGATAATTTCACCATCCCATCAGGCAGCGAAAATAAAGTGTTGGCTCATAAATTCATTAATTTTATGTACCAGCCGCAAAACCAAGCAGAAATCGTTAATAGCCTAGGCTACGCCTCTGCAACGAATGCTGGACGTAATCTGTTGCCGGATGAACTGAAAAATAATGCGACCATTTTCCCTGCGGAAGACGACTTGGAAAAAGGCGAGTTCATTAACGATGTTGGCGCTGAAACTTTAGCGATTTATGAGAAATATTGGCAGAACTTAAGAACTCAATAACGATAACAGGCGCGATAGCGCTATCTTGAAATCACTTAGTTCAAGACTATGAACACCCCTCATCATTAATGTGATGAGGGGTCTTTTTTTATCGGCTAAACTGCTCGCGTCACCAAACAGAAATGCTTCTTGCCGCGCTGAAGTAGCCAGTATTGGTCGAAAAGTGGGAAGCTCAGACTCGGTTTCTCGCTGGAGACTTTTTCGCCATTAACACTAATGGCATTGTTATCTATCAGTTCTCTGGCAATGCGTTTTGAACTTGCTAATCCAGATTCAATAAGCAGTTCCACCAAATCTTGTTGATGGCTTTTCATGCTCGGTAAACCATCCAACTCAAGCTGTTTTAACTCGCTTAAACTCAGTTGTTGGACATCACCGCTAAACAGAGCCTGAGTAATACGCTGCGCACTCTTCAAGCCTGCCTCACCGTGAACAAAACGCGTCATTTCTTCGGCAAGTATACGCTGTGCCTGTGGCTTTCCTTTGCTTGAAGTATCTTGTGTTTCGATTGCTGTAATCTCTTCACAACTCAAGAACGTGTAGTAACGCAAGAAGTGGTATACATCGGCGTCTTCTGCTGCCAGCCAGAACTGGTAAAACGCGTAAGGTGAGGTTTTACTCGGGTCAAGCCACACTGCGCCGCCTTCCGTTTTACCAAACTTGGTGCCATCGGATTTGGTGATTAGCGGTAATGTTAAGCCAAACACCTGCTCACCATTTTGACGGCGTGTTAAGTCTATCCCACTGACAATGTTACCCCATTGGTCATTTCCACCTATCTGTAAGCGGCAACCATGCTGTCTGTTTAGTTGTGCAAAATCGTAGGACTGTAAAAGCGCGTAGCTAAATTCGGTAAACGAGATCCCTTGATCAGGTCGTTGCAAGCGCTGTTTCACCGATTCGCGGTTGATCATAGTATTGATAGAAAAGTGCTTACCGACATCGCGGAAAAAATCGATCACATTGATTTTCTGCATCCAGTCGGCATTGTTAACCAGCTGCATTGGCGTCGCCAGTTGAGGGTTCATCAGTTGCTGAATTTGTTTGGAGAGATCATTCACCCAGCCAGTCACCGTTTCTTGCGAGTTAAGGTTGCGCTCGGTAGCTTTAAAACTTGGGTCGCCAATCATACCTGTTGCTCCGCCAATCAGAGCGATGGCTTGATGACCTGCATCCTGAAAGCGCTTAAGCATAATTAAAGGCACGAGGTGTCCGATATGCAGGCTACCAGCGGTTGGATCGAAACCGCAGTAGACGGTTTGTGGCTCCGATAAAAGCGTTTGAATCATCTCTAAATCACTAGCTTGCGCGATGAGTCCTCTCGCTTGTAAATCTTCAATCAATGTCATTGTCTTGTCTGCCTGAGTTATTGTTTCATTCAGACTAAAGCGCGACAGTGCTGATCGACATATCCCTAAGGGGACAGTTTGTTATCTTACGCGGGTAATCAGATGATTTAAAAACAGCTGAAATAGCTCGCCAAGTGAAGTAACTTTCAACTGCGAGTAAATCCGTTTGCGATGATTTTTGACCGTGCCTTGCACCAGTTCCAGTCGAGTCGAAATTTCTTTGGTATCAAACCCTTGTACTAGCAGTTGGGCGACTTCCTGCTCTCGTCGGGTTAACGTATCGGTGCCAAATGTTGTTAACGCGTGTTCGATTACTTCTCTCAGATTGCCAGAAAATGTCTCGGGATTAAAAACGGGCTCAGACATTGAAAACTCAGTTTGTTTCCAGTGCTGCTGGCACAGCGATTGAAGTATCGAAAAGTAAGATTGTAATCGGTTTATTTGCTGCGTTGAGAAGCGTTTGCCTTCTTCCAGGTAGCCGAAATAGAACATTACCCAGGAATGCGCTTCGACTTGGATCAGCATACTGAGTTCATCTTTCCAGCCGGTCTGGCGATAAAATTGGTCGCAATAGGCTTGGTAATCCACTCCCTTACACACCACATCTTTTAGCGTAAAAATCCCTTGTTGTTTGCTGTTGTTTAGCTTCTGGAAAAAGGGATCATTTTGAAACGAATTGGTGAGATAGCGTTGAAAAAGCAAATCTCGCTCATTTTGAATCGAATCATAAAGATAAATAGGGTGTTTGTTTTCACGATAGCCCAGTATCACCGCGCAATCAAAATCGAGTAGCGTGCTGATGACACGCATTAGTTTGGGTGTGAAGCTTGGAGAGTTTAGGGCAGATATCGCTTCCGCAAGTTGTGTATTGAATGCGTCGTTAGGCATGTTGATTCGATAGCTCGATAAGAATGTTGGTAAGCATAACGCAACAACCTTGTATCCTAAAGTAGCTGGTTTTAGATTCCTAGTCTCGCTTTGGCTCGATGGAATGACAGTGTGTCGAGTCTTTTACTAACCTAAAAAGGGAGCAAAGTGCTCCCCTGAAATAGAATAGTAGTCTTTTGGCTACGCGAGGTTACTGAGAGTTGGTTAGCTCCTCGTTGACCCAGTATTTAGAACCAGACACATTGACATCGACTAACAGACCTTTTGAGTTCAACTGGTACACCGCGACACCACTGTTAAAGTGTGTGCTGAGTTCCTCACCTTCATCGCCTGCAAGAGCCGTTGCTTCGCTGGACGCTTCCCAGCCTTCATTAACGAAAGTGTCGAAATCTTTTTGGTTTTCAAACAGCACCACTTGTTGATAAAACTTGCCGCCAGCGCCGAGTGCCAAGCCCATTCCGAACATGTTCATGTAAGTGCGTTTTTCTGTCTCTTTATTTACCGCAACGCCAGAGCCAGAGTTGGTGTGGAACAGTAAAGATAACTTGCGAGAGTCAAATACCGCGTAGCCATATGCTTGGTCGTAGAGTGCCTTCGCTTCCGGTTTTTCATTGAAGAGTTTGAACATGGTGCTGTCAGCCATCAAATCGACCGCTTGTCGTGCTTCTTCTGGCGTATCGCCTTCCATCAGCTCATCAATCTTTTTATCCGCGATATCAATCCACTCTTTGCTTTTTTCAATGCTCGCATCTGTCCATTCACCAGCCGTGTTCATCGCTTCTTCTGACCAGTTCATAAAATCTTGCCAAGCTTGTTTGGAATACGTTTTCGTACTGTCCCATGCCTCTTGTGCACCTTCCGCAACCGCATCACCCAGCTCAGACATCTTTTCGGAAATTTTATCCCAGTCTGCATGGGCCGGAGAGGCAAGTAACATTAGCGTTGTTAAGATAACGATCGGTTTTTTCATCGACTTCAATCTCTTGCGAAATGGGTTTCTTTCATTCTAGGTGAAAATCTGCAGAGGGAAAATTACGCATGACGCTAGGCTGCGAATATTGTCACGAACTCACGCAATATTGACATAATGTCTTGCTACAGAATGCAAAAAGCCCCCAAACCGAAGTTTGAGGGCTTTAGATTAGGTCAATCTATAGCGAATGAATTACTTGCTCACTTTACCTAGCTGCAACCAAGTATCGATAACCGTATCTGGGTTAAGTGAAACAGAGCTGATGCCTTGCTCCATCAACCATTCCGCTAAATCTTCATGGTCAGAAGGACCTTGACCACAAATACCTACGTATTTACCAGCTTTCGTTGCCGCGTCGATTGCCATTTTCAGCATGACTTTCACTGCCGGGTTACGTTCATCAAATAGGTGAGCGACATCGCCTGAGTCACGGTCCAGACCAAGTGTTAGCTGAGTCATGTCGTTTGAACCGATAGAGAAGCCGTCGAAGTACTTCAAGAACTCATCTGCCAGTACTGCGTTTGAAGGCAGTTCACACATCATGATAACTTTCAGACCCTGGTCACCACGGCGTAGGTCGAACTTCGCCAATAGGTCGATAACCGATGCTGCTTCGCTTGGAGTACGCACGAATGGGATCATGATCTCGACGTTTTTCAGGCCCATTTCGTTACGAACGCGCTTGATTGCTTGCGTTTCCAGCTCGAAACAGTCTTCAAACACTGGCGAAATGTAGCGAGATGCACCACGGAAGCCCAGCATTGGGTTTTCTTCGTGAGGCTCGTACGCTTTACCACCTACCAGGTTGCTGTATTCGTTCGACTTAAAGTCAGACATACGAACGATAACGCGTTTTGGCCAGAATGCAGAAGCGATAGTCGCGATGCCTTCTGTCAGCTTACTTACGTAGAAGTCGATAGGATCTTTGTAACCACGGATACGCTGGGTGATTTCCGCTTTTAGCTCATCGCTTTGCGCGTCAAAGTTCAGCAGCGCCTTAGGGTGAATACCGATCATCTTGTTGATGATGAATTCAAGACGTGCAAGACCAACACCTTCGTTTGGAATCTGAGCGAAGTCGAATGCACGATCTGGGTTACCCACGTTCATCATGACTTTAGTCGGTAGTAATGGCAGCTCATCGACAGAAGAGCGTTTCACTTCAAAATCAAGGTCGCCCTGGTAAACGTAGCCTGTTTCACCTTCAGCACAAGACACAGTAACGTCAATACCGTCAGGTAGTTTGCTGGTTGCGTCACCACAACCTACGATCGCTGGGATGCCAAGTTCGCGAGCGATGATGGCTGCGTGACAAGTACGGCCGCCACGGTTAGTGACGATAGCTGACGCTTTCTTCATGACTGGTTCCCAATCTGGGTCAGTCATGTCAGTGACTAGTATGTCGCCGTCTTGAACCAGTGACATTTGATCTAGAGAATCGACTAAACGTACCTTGCCTTTACCGATGCGTTGACCGATTGCACGACCTTCAATCAGAACTTCTGCTTTGTTGTTTAGTTCGTAACGCTCGATAACGTTTTTCTCGCCTTGAGAGCATACTGTCTCTGGGCGAGCCTGTACGATATATAGCTTACCGTCGATGCCGTCTTTCGCCCACTCAATGTCCATTGGACGCTGGTAGTGCTTCTCGATGATCATCGCTTGTTTTGCAAGCTCTTTGATTTCTTCGTCGTTTAGAGAGAAAGTGTTGCGCTCTTCATCTGACGTATCAATGATGTCTACTTGTTTGCCAATCTCTTGGTTGGTTGAGTAGATCATTTTGATCAGTTTAGAGCCGAATGTTTTCTTCACGATTGGGTGAGCACCCGCTTCCAACATTGGCTTGTGAACGTAAAACTCGTCCGGGTTAACTGCACCCTGAACCACCATTTCACCCAGACCCCAAGACGAAGTGATGAATACCACTTGGTCGAAGCCGGATTCTGTGTCCAGAGTAAACATGACGCCCGAAGAAGCTTTGTCAGAACGCACCATGCGCTGGATACCTGCTGACAGTGAGATACCACGGTGGTCAAAACCTTGGTGTACACGGTAAGAGATAGCGCGGTCGTTAAATAGAGAAGCGTAAACGTGCTTCGTCGCTTCCATTACAGCGTCAATGCCTTTGACGTTTAGGAAGGTCTCTTGCTGACCAGCAAAAGATGCATCAGGTAAGTCTTCCGCTGTTGCAGAAGAGCGAACTGCAACTGAAAGTTCAGGGTTACCTTCAACCAATTCGTGATAGTTTTCACGGATATCTTGTTCAAGATCTGCTGGGAAAGGGGCGTCTAAAACCCATTGACGGATGGTCGCGCCTGTCTTACGCAGAGCGTCTACATCCTCAACATCCAGTTCATCGAGTAGTTGGTGAATACGATCATCCAAACCTTCATGGTCAAGGAATTTATTGAACGCATATGAGGTTGTCGCAAAACCATTTGGAACAGAAACGCCAACGTTAGCTAGGTTAGAAACCATTTCACCAAGCGAAGCGTTCTTACCGCCGACTTTGTCGACATCATTCATGGATAGGCCATTGAACCAGAGGGTGTTCTTTTGCATGTCTTTCTCCAGAAACATTGCAGCTTTTGTAGGGGGACTTAAATCAATCTAAACAAATGCTTACTCGTTATTGTCAGTTAAAGTCACAGAGGGTGTTGTTATAAATTGTGCAACCAGAGTAATGAGCTACGACAATCTATAATTCACTATAAGCGACTTTTTTTGCACAATTTTCGACCATTCCATTTGTTCGGGTTGATATCAAAGGCAATCGATTACGTTCTTGCTAAAAAAAACTCAATGAATTTTCAAAGCTGTGGTGAACCTAACTGAAAGCCAAACTGATTTATTAATATTATGTTGACCATCCTACTCAAAAGATTTTTAAATATTAAACAAAAATGCAAACAAATACCCAAAGTCGTGATGTATTCTATGTTTCTGATGGTACGGCGATAACATGTGAGACATTAGGCCATGTTGTTCTAGGTCAATTTCCCTTCATTCCTAATGAAAAAACCTTTCCTTTTGTCGAAACTCCAGACAAAGCTTTGGATGTTGTAAAAGTACTAGAAGCTTCCTATCGTCGTAATGGCGTTAAGCCACTGGTGTTTTTCTCTATCGTAGTGCCACAAGTCCGTGAAATGCTGCTTGCTGCCCCCGCTTTCAGCTACGATGTGCTTGAAAGTATTGTGCAAAAAGTTCAGGACGATATTCAGATGGCACCGATGCCAAAGTTGCAACGTTCTCGAAGTGTGGGGAAAGATTCCGATACCTATTTTGACCGTATTGCTGCGATTGAGTACACGCTCGCTCATGACGATGGCATCACGTTAAAAGGTTTAGATCAGGCTGATATCATTCTGCTTGGTGTCTCCCGAAGTGGTAAAACCCCAACCAGCTTATATATGGCAATGCAGTTTGGTCTGCGTGTGGTGAACTATCCGTTTATTGCGGAAGACGTAAAGATGCTGCGTTTGTTGCCTGAGTTTGAGATACATCGTCATAAGCTGTTTGGATTGACCATTACGCCTGAACGATTGAATGAAATTCGCGAGAACCGTTTATCGGGCAGTGATTACGCCAGTGAAGAGCAGTGTAAATTGGAGTTGAATACGGTTGAAGCCTTGTTCCGAAGAGAGGCGATTCCTTATATCAATACTTCGTCGCTTTCGGTTGAGGAAATTTCCACGCGCATTCTGGAAAAGGCGGGAATGAAGCGCAGATTGTTTTAACGGGGAACCGTTCTAGACCGAACGGTTTTCAGTCAGGTTTCAAAAATAAAAAAAAGCGGCTTCACCCCGGAACAGATGGAAGCCGCTGCCAAAAGATGTGGTTTACCAACCTTGGTTGGTATCCATCACACCTTAACGCATAATCATTTGTTCACGACCAGGACCAACAGAGACCATTTTCACTGGTACGCCCATGAGTTCTTCAATACGCAGTACGTATTTCTGTGCCGCTACTGGTAGCTCTTCAAACTGACGACATCCTGTGATGTCTTCGCTCCAGCTTTCCATTTTTTCGTAGATTGGTGCCAGTGCTGCTGTTTGAGGCCAGATAGGGTTTTCACTGTGATCGCCTTCGTAGCCAACACAGATTTTAAGATCGTTAAGCCCGGTCAGACAGTCAACTTTGGTCAGCGCGATTTCAGTCGCAGCTTGTAGCTCAACTCCGTTTTTGGTTGCAACGGCGTCAAAGTAACCCATGTCGCGAGGGCGGCCTGTTGTCGCGCCGAACTCACCTGCAAGTTCACGGAATGCATCTTGCTCTTCCATTGCAGTGATCAGCGTGCCTGTACCGACTGATGAACTGAATGCTTTTGCTACTGCAATGACGCGTTCTGGACGAAGGGCTGGCAGACCACTACCAATACCAGCGTACATAGAGACAACGTTAGAAGAAGTTGTCCATGGGTATTCACCGTAAACAAGGTCACGGCCAGCACCAAGCTGAGCTTCAAATAGTAGGGTTTTGTCTTCTGCTTGCAGTGCTTTTAGAGGAAGTGTTACGTTGCAGATAGCATCACGCCAAGGTGCCGATACTTCCAGTAGCCAGTTTGCTAGCTCTTCTGCCGTCTGTTCAAACTCAAATGTAGGGTAAAGCGCACGTAGTTGAGGCAGTTTCCAATCCATCATAAATTGAAGACGTTCAACGAGCACCTCAGGTTGCTTCAGCCAACCAACAAGAATGCCTTTTTTCATCACACGGTCACCGTACGCTGGTGCAATACCTTGACGAGTCGAACCATATGCTTTGTCGCCTAAACGCTGTTCTTCTAGCGTATCTTCAAGTGCATGTAGAGGTAGACACAGTGTTGCGCGGTCAGAGATGGACATATTCACTTTTACGCCCGCTTCTTCAACTTCCGCAATCTCCTGAGACAGCAACGCAGGGCTAATCACCATACCCGGACCTAAAACTGCCAAACAGTCTGGGTTGAATACGCCACTTGGAAGCTGGTGTAGCTTAAACGTACCCAGGTCGTTAACCACGGTGTGGCCCGCGTTGTTACCACCTTGGAAACGAATACTCGCAGAAGCTTGCTCTGCCAAAAAGTCAACGATGCGGCCTTTGCCTTCATCACCCCAGTTTGCACCCACAACAACAATAGACGACATAATTTGTTCTCCCTTAACCGACCGAAAAATCTTATGTGGTTCGCATCAATAAGAGAAATTAATTATACTTATAAACTTAATAAGGATTTCATATCGGGTGAAGGGTTATGTTGGATTTGAACTGGTTACGAACTTTCGTCACGTTGGCTGAAGTCAAACATTTCGGCAAAACAGCGACCGAACTCCATATGACTCAGCCGAATGTCAGTTTACACATTAAGCAACTTGAGCAAGCAACACGGACTAAGTTAATTGAGCGAAACCCTGTACAACTGACACAGGCCGGAAAACGCTTATTGGATACGGCGCAACGCATGCTGAACGAGCTGCAGATTTGTCAGGCGGACCTTAACGCGATTAACGATCTTACGCAGGGAGCGCTTTCGATTGCTGCCAGCGATATTGTCTCGCGTTTATTGCTTATCAAGCCATTTCAAAAATTTAAGGATGAGTATCCGGGCATCGACTTAGCACTTTTCAACACCACCTCGTCTCAAGCGGTGGACTTAGTTAAGCGTGCTCGCGCTGACATTGGGTTTGTTATCGCCCAGAAAGAGAGTCAGCCGCTTCACTTTACCCCTCTTACGCAAATTCACTGGTGTGCTTTTGGCGATAATATCTTTGAGTGGCAAGAAAATAAGAAAGAAAGCCAGACACTGATTCTGCTTGGGCACGATACACGCACGCGCGAATTGATCGATGCGTCTTTGCCTCAACTGAAGCTACCCAAACATCGAGTGATGGAAGTTGGCAGTGTGGAAGCACAAATAGACTGGGCGGAAGCCGGTTTTGGTACTGCGATTGTGCCGGATTTTTCGATCGATCCTAGGTTGAAACTCTCAAGAGAAGTCACACCGTTGCCAAGCTTCCCTAACACAGATTTTGGCTATATCGTTCGCCAGAATCAGGTGTTATCCAAAGCGGCCAAGCAATTGCTGACGTGGGTTGGAGAGAATGTGTCAGTGGTAAGTTGATCGGGTTGGAAGTTGTGACTGAAACAGACAGTGAAGGTGACGTTAGAAACGCAACAGGTGAATACAGCCTGTTGCGTTTATTTAGTGAACTCTGCTATCAGCTATCGCTAACGGTTTCTCTGTCTTTCTTACTGACCTGAAAACGCAGTATGTGAGTACGCTCGATCAGAACATAAAGGACAACCCCAGTGACTAACCCCCAGCTTGCGCCATAGACAGCAAGAACAACGCCCATCATGCCGGCAATGCCACGTTCGGTATTATTGTTTAGCTGCTCTAGTCCTACCATCAGGCAGATGTAACCCGTTAATAGCAGAGTTAACGAAAGCGCTATCGGTAATACAGGTTGGAAGAAACTAACCAGTGGAAGCGCAAATAGAGCAACAAAACCAGTAATCCAGAATGTACCTGAGCCGCTGTAGATAGAGTCCATTGCTTCGCGTCCATGTTTGTACCGCTCAGCCATTGTCGCGGCAACTGCGGTCCACAGTGGTCCAGCTAGACCTGGATATGGTGCGAAGAAAGCATGCAAAGCGTTACGAATCGCGGTGACCAAATGAACACGGTCGATATTGTTTTCAATGACCTCATCGGTACGCAGTTCATCCGCTCGTTGCATCAATGATTGACCGACAATGATGTCCCCGAACGCAATAATGTAAGCAATGACGGCGGTTGGAATGGCCATCAGGAATACATCTAAATCCGGGAAACCAATATTGAATGGTAAGTACTGCCACATTCCGACAAAATCTGGTTGAGTAATTCCCCATTGAACATCAGGCATTGGGTATTCACCGACCAGAATGCCGACCGAAATGGCAATCAGCATGCCCGGTACCATGCCGTAATTAACAATTTTTTTCGCCAGTGGCACTCTATCAATCAATCCTTTAAAAGAGACTGAGAACATTAAATACAGGCAGACTAAGCTACCAATGCTCAGAGAGATGGGAGTGGCCGCCAGGCGTCCACCGCTGGAAATCTCGCCCATTATCGCCGCGATCCCGGCACCGATGATGATCCCTGCCTTGAGCGAGTTCGGTACCAGTTTAACCATCGCAGAGCCTAAACGAGTCACGCCCAGGACTAAGAAGATGATAAATACCAGTAGTTGAAGCGCGAACAGCGCTTGTATTGCTTCTGGTCCGGGCTTGAAGTCGCCAAGAAACAGTAAAACCACCGGAATACCCGGAGTGATCCAGCCGGGTACAAACGGCACACCTAACATCGCTGGAATCATAAAGCCAATTCCGCATACCACTACGTAGGCCAGAGCGATGTCATAAGGTAGTCCGAGATATTTCTCTAAAAGGGGGATCATCGCTAAGCTCACTACAAACATAATTAACGCTTGCAGCATTTCCGCAAATTCCCAGCGGTAGTGAATGAAAGGCAGTCTAATTTTAAAAGGCCCCAGTGGCCAGTATGGTTGTTCGGTTCCCTGCTGTCGTTTATAAACTTGCATGGTGTCTTCCTTGTTGACGTTATCGGGGGAGTATTACTTTGCTGTGTTGCAGTAAAAGATGGGGAAGCAATGCCTCCCGCTTTACTTATTTATTTAGATTTATTATTTGCTTAGATTTCTTTTGCCCAGTCGCGAAGAATGTACTTCTGCACTTTGCCTGTGGACGTTTTGGGTAAGTTGGTGAAGACAATGGTCTTGGGAATTTTAAAACCGGCTAAGTGATCACGACAGTAGTCGAGAATTTCATTTTCACTCGTGAATCTGTTTTGCTTAAGCGTGATAAATGCGCATGGCGACTCGCCCCAGCGTTCATCTGGCTTGGCGACGACGGAAACTTCAAGAATATCGGGATGTTTGTAGAGAACGTCTTCCAGCTCAATGGTCGAGATGTTTTCTCCACCTGAGATAATAATGTCTTTAAGGCGGTCCTTGATCTCTATGTAGCCGTTAGGGTGGCATACGCCTAAGTCGCCGGTATGGAACCAACCACCCTCAAAGGCTTCTGATGTAGCGCTTGGATTTTTCAGGTAGCCTTTCATTACAGTGTTGCCTCGCATGAAAACCTCACCGATCGTTTTACCATCCTTAGCAACGGGTTTGAGCGTTTGCGTATCGGCCACCATCACACCTTCAAGGGTTGGATAACGGACGCCCTGACGTGATTTTAGCGTCGCACGCTCTTCAAGGCTGAACTCATCCCAGCTTTCGTGCCATGCGCAGACAGTGACAGGCCCGTAGACTTCGGTTAATCCATAGACATGGGTAATATTAATGCCCATTTTTTCCACATCGCCAATCACTTTAGCTGGTGGTGCTGCTCCTGCAACCATCGCGTTAACTGGATGGTCAATTGCCGCTTTGGCTTCTTCGGGCATGTTAACCAGAGCGTTTAGAACAATTGGTGCCCCACATAAGTGGCTAACTTTATGCTCACGGATAAGAGTAAGGACTTTTTGCGGGTCTACTCGACGAAGGAACACATGTACCCCAGCCAAAGCGGTAATAGTCCATGGGTAACACCAGCCGTTACAGTGGAACATTGGCAGGGTCCAGAGGTAGACAGGGTGATGCCCCATTGACCAGGTCATTTGGTTGCCGAGTGAATTCAGGTAAGCACCACGATGATGATAAACCACGCCTTTTGGGTTACCGGTCGTTCCTGATGTGTAGTTGAGAGAAATCGCCTGCCATTCGTCTTCTGGCCATTGCCATTCATAATTAGGATCACCTTCAGCCAGAAAAGCTTCATAATCGAGATCGCTGGTCGCTTCTTCTCCTCCGTATTCTGGATCGTTGACGTCAATAATCAATGGTGGATTATCGATCAAAGTCAGTGCTTCAGTAATCACAGTATGAAATTCGCGGTCGCAGATAAGTACTTTGGCTTCGCTATGTTTGAGCATGAAAGCGATGGTTTCTGCATCAAGTCTGACGTTCAGCGTGTTGAGAACCGCCCCGATCATAGGGACACCGAAATGGGCCTCCAGCATCGCCGGTATATTCGGCAGCATCACTGATACGGTATCACCTTTACCAATACCACGGCTGGATAAAGCTGAAGCGAGTTGACGGCAGCGTTGATAGGTTTCTGACCAGTTGCGACGAATACTGCCATGAATGACAGCAGGGTACTCAGGGTAGACGGTTGCAGTGCGCTCCAAAAAACTCAGTGGAGTGAGAGCAATGTGATTCACTGCGCAATGCGTAAGATCATTATCATAGATTGACATTTAAGATCCTTTTTTTAGTTATTGGTGATTCCGTTATCAGATACTTTTTATTAACAAGCGCGTTCTTTAAATTTAATGTTTTATTAACATGCGCTAATTTATAGCATACCCGTATGAGTTATAGTAATAGCCTATAGTCTTATAGTATTTATCCTATATTCCTCTATGCTGTGTGCCAGAGTAACGATATGTTTAAGTCACTCGTCATCCTGAACTGCGACGAAGGAGCGTGATTCAGGATCTCGTTTTTGAGCACTTTATGACCCAAGTTATTTCATAACTGTTTAGTGCGCTGTTATTAGATTCCTAGTCTCGCTAAGGCTCGCTGGAATGACTCAGATAAAAATCGGTAAGCGAATGGCATTAAGGCTTAAGGGGGGAATATTTTGATAAGCGCATCTTTGGAAGACGGCATGGAACGCGAACGCGCACAACTTTATCTCGATTTATGGCTAAGTTTATTGAATCAGGGCTCTGCCGCAGAGCAAGCTTCTGCCTTATGTCGCTATGTATCTACTTGGCCTGGCGTTGAACAGGTCTTTTGGCTTACTTGGCAACCGATTAAACAGGTTTATGCTCATAATGATGGCGTACCTGCTCTTCCGCCAGGGCAAGGAGATCCGCTTCGTGCCAGCGATGTTGGAGTACACCAACAATTACAGAGTCAAAACTGTGTGTCATTGCAAGATATTCGTCTTGGGGATTCTTGGCTGGCAGGACGTTTACGTCGCGCTGGCTTAACACATGGTGGGGTCATTTCGTTAATGCCTGGGGGGCGAGCGGCGGCTGGGGAAGGGATACTGGTGATCTCAACTGAGCAGAGGGAACACGAAGAATCTTTGGCTGCGATGGGAACCTTGCTAAAAACATTGCTGGCAAATCGTTCGGAGCAATCATCTGAGGGATTACAGCAAAGTGATCCGTTGCCTACCGTGTATTTTGATCAGCAAGGTAAGCCCGAAGCGATCAATGTTTCAATGCAGAATCTTCTGTCTGAGCGACCTGAACGATCACTGCCCGATCTGTTGCCAGTTAACTACGTTCAACTCATCACCTCATGTCTCAATCAGAGAAGAGCGATAGGAGAGGTAGAATCTAAATTAGACGATCAACATTTGCTATGGCAATTTTTCCCCGCGCCTTTAATGGGATCGGTCATTGTTCGTTGTCGAGATGCAACGGACGAAATTTTGAATAAAAGAGAGGCTGAAACCGCCTCAAGGCTTTATCGCCTGATCACGGAAAATACGACGGATTTGATCTCTCGGCATAGTCCTGATGGTGTTTTTTTGGATGCTTCAGCTGCCTCCTGGACCTTACTGGGCTACTGGCCCGAAGAGTTGCGTGGTATGTCCGTCAGAAATCTGGTACACCCTAGCGATAGAGAACAGCTCCTGGCTGAGATGGTCGAACCACTGGAACGAGAGGGCTACCTGACGTTGTCTTATCGTATTCGCCATTGTGATGGACATTATTTGTGGTTTGAAACCGCGTTCCGTGGCATTCGGGAAACGTATACTGGCGATGTGGTAGAAATTATCGGCATTTCAAGGGATATTACGGCCAGAGTAACCGCTGAAGAAGAAAATCGGCGCTTAGCGGAAGTCGTCAGGGCCAATACGGATTTGGTCTTGTTTACCGATTCGCAGTGGCAGGTAACCAGGTTGAACCCTTCTGCTCGTAAAGCGTTGGGGATCTTTGAAGAGAGTGAACTGCCTAATCTGGCTGAGGTTCTGAACCCTCAGGATTTTGGCAGGCTTCGAGAGGAAGGTTGGGCGGATGCTATCCGACAGGGAGCGTGGACCACTGAAGTGAAATTAACTCCTCTGAAGCAGAAAACAGGTTTTGTCGCATCATTAGTATTGCTCGCTCACAAAGGCGCAGGAGGGCAGTATTACGCTTCGCTGGTGGCTCGGGATATGACTGAGCGAGAGTTACGTGAGGCAGAACAAAGGCGTCATCAGGATGAGTTAGCACATACTGCTCGCTTGGTTACGATGGGTGAATTGGCATCCGGTATTGCTCATGAGCTGAATCAGCCACTGGCTGCGGTGATTAACTATGCCAACGCCAGCCAGCGTTATTTAGAAAACCTTGCTCAAAATCCTCAAAACGCTGCGCGCGTTGCAGAAGGGCTGCAATTGATTTGTGGCCAGGCGAGTCATGCTTCAGCCGTCATTAACCGGTTACGAAATTTTTTGCGCAAGAGCCCGCGAAATATTCAATCGATAGATATCGATATGGTGGTGTGGGAAGCAGTGGGTCTTTGTGCGAGTGAAGCCAGTCGATATAAAGTCACCATCAATTATTGCAATGCAGAACATGAGAAACGACCGCTTGTATATGGTGATGCTGTTTTGTTGGAGCAGGTTCTTATTAATCTGCTGCGCAATGCGATTGATGCTAATTGGAGTGTGCATCCTAATCAAGACTCAAAGGTCGATATTAACGTGAGCACTAATGCGCAATGGTTGCTTATTCGTGTTAAGGATCAGGGGCCAGGGCTAAAGCCGGATGAGAGTGACAAGCTTTTTACCCCGTTTTATACCAGCAAACCGGATGGACTGGGACTTGGTCTGTCAATGAGCCGAACCATAGTGGAAGGTTTTGGCGGCAGTCTTGATGTTGAGCCCTCAACGAATAAAGGATTAACATTTTGTTGTGCGTTGCCCTTATGTAGCAACAAAGAACGATTGGGGGAGAATAGTGACCCCAGCAGCAACGCTTGTTAGGAGTAGGACATGCAGAGTGAACAAATTGTATATGTGGTTGATGATGATCAGGGAATGCTCGATTCAACGGTTTGGTTGTTTGAATCGGTAGGGCTAAAAGCGGTGCCGTTTTCTTCCGGACAAGATTTCTTGTCGTCATGCGATCCCGATGCCAATGCCTGTGTGCTACTTGATATTCGCATGCCAGGTATGGGGGGACTGCACGTACAGGAAGAGATGCGCCGTCGGGGAATTAAACTGCCCGTCATTTTTGTTAGCGGTCATGCTGATGTGCCGATTGTTGTGCGTGCATTTAAATCTGGTGCTGTTGATTTCATCGAGAAACCCTACAATGATCAGTTACTGTTAGACAGTGTTCAGGATTCTCTTCATAGCGAGCCGAGTGTCATTAGAAATAATGCTCAGCAGGTGATAGAAGAAAAGCTTGCTTCACTTACCCCTCGCGAGCAGGATGTTTTTCTGCCATTAATACAAGGGTATACGAGCCGAGAGATAGCCGAACAGTTGGACATTAGCATCAAAACTGTCGATTTATATCGCTCTCGCATTATGAAACGCCTTGAGGCCAATAACTTACCAGAATTAGTCGGTATGGCGATTGTGGCGGGAACAGTTGATCCACTCGACTTACGGGCAAATAAAAAATGACTGGCAATGTATTGTAGTTCACCTTCTTTTGAGATCGACTTTACCTTCATCTGACTAAGACTAATTTTTATGGTTACCTACCAAACATGCCTTGTTCACAAGCATTTTTCCTACGCTATTTCTGATCACTTACTTACTGTGATTGGTATAAGAAGACAGCCGAGAAATTAAAGTTTCGCGGCGAAGGTCATGAATCTCGTTTAACAACTGCTCTTGAGAATTTAAGCCAAAATGCTCTGCGTACGTTTTCACTTTTTTGACTTCATCGGAGTTGAGTTTATACACTTCTTTCTTGAGCAGTGCTTGTGCTTCTTTTTTGATTAACCCTCTGTTTTCTTGCATCAATTTGATGATTTTATTATCTAAATGGTGTGGTTTTCTTGACATGCGTACCAACTAATTTTGACCATATGCATGGTGTATAACAAATTATGGTCGCACAATTTATCTGCTCCGTATGACAATGATATTGCAGTAATACTTGGCGCTTTATTTTTCCCGTTGCGCTCAGTCTGACTCACTAAATACTTCTGCGTAGTTCAAGGTCACATTTGCATGTTCTCGCATAAGCGCTTCGGCACGAGAAGCTTGTTGATTTGCGATAGCATGCACAATGGTGTGATGTTGCAAATGGGCAAAGTAAAATCGTCGATATTCTTGTTTGAGCTTGTCGAAATCAAAGGTAATAGAATTCACTGTAGCAAAAGGCATGTGCTCATTTTTTTGTAGTGAGGATGCAATAGCCGGGTTACCACTTGCATCTAAGATGAGAGCGTGAAATCTTTGATTAATTTCATGATATAAGTTGAGATCGTCTTCGCTGACGTAACCTTTATCAAATATAGCGTCGCCAACTTTCAGACATTCTATGAGAGCAGAGTGTAGATTTGGACTTAGCCCTTTTTCGGCGGCCTGCCTGGCAGCTAATCCCTCAAGAACACCTCTGACTTCGATTGCACCCGCTACCGAACCCTTGGTGATTTCTTTAACGCAATATCCGCGGCCTTTTAATTTATGCAATAGCCCTTCTTGCTCCAGGGTGCGAAAAGCGATCCTAACAGGCGTTCTCGACACGCCTAAACGCTCAGCTGTTGGTAACTCAGCTAACCGCTCTCCTTGCTCAAACTCACCAGCAACGATCATTCGTCTTAGTGTTGATACTACTTCAATGCCAGAACTCAAAATTGACTCTCCACTTAACTCACGGCTAATTCCGTTTCCTATTACCTACCGAAAAAAACACGATTCAGCAATCCGAACGTGATTTAACAGAAATTTAAATTATTTAGCAACCTAGCGCAAAAAATGGCCATCTCGTTTTCATGATCATTATGTTTGGGATCCCAAAAATGGATATTTAGGCTGAATTTTTCAAATTTGGTGATATTCTGGATCCCATAATAATTAACAATACATTAACAATCGTGAATACAGATAAGGGAATATCGAATGCATCCAAAAAATTGTTGGTACGTAGCCTGTACGCCAGACGAAATCGCTAACGCCCCTTTAGCAAGAACCATCTGTAATGAAGACATCGCCTTTTATCGTGATGGTGAGGGTAAAGTCGCCGCAGTACAAGATTTCTGCCCTCACAGAGGGGCTCCTCTCTCTCTGGGTTACCTGGAAAATGGAGAGTTAGTGTGTGGATATCATGGGTTACGAATGGGGCGAGATGGCAAAACGACGTCCATGCCCAAGCAAAGAGTCGGACGCTTTCCATGTGTAAAATCTTACCCGGTAGAGGAAAGACACGGGTTCATCTGGGTATGGACTGGTGATAAAAAACGTGCGGATACCAATTTAATCCCTCATCTCGAGTGGGCCAACAATCCAGAGTGGGCCTATGGTGGTGGACTGTTCCACATCAATTGCAATTATCAGCTAATGATAGATAACTTGATGGACTTGACCCATGAAACGTATGTTCATGCGTCAAGCATTGGCCAAAAAGAGATAGATGAAGCTCCGGTGCGCACCAAGTTAGAAGGCAATCAGGTAACCACCTCGCGTTTTATGGACTCGGTAAAAGCGCCACCATTTTGGCAACTTGCGCTAAAAGAAAACGGTTTGGATCCCAAAATGGATGTAGACCGTTGGCAAATTTGTAAATTCAGCCCGCCTAGCCATGTTTTGATTGAAGTCGGCGTCGCTATGGCGGGACAGGGTGGGATTGATGCTCCAAAGGACGTAAGAGCAAGCAGTATCGTTGTGGACTTTATTACACCAGAAACGGATACAAGCATGTGGTATTTCTGGGGAATGGCACGCAACTTCAAACCTCAGGATGCGGAGCTTACTGAAAAAATTCGTTCAGGACAGCATACGATTTTCAGTGAAGACTTAGAAATGCTCGAACGCCAGCAAGCAAACTTATTAAAAAACCCAAATAGAGAATTACTAAAGCTGGATATCGATGCGGGTGGAGTACAGGCAAGACGTTTGATTGACAAGCTCGTTGAACAGGAGCAGTCGTCGAGTATCAATGTACAAGATTTGTCTAACGCACGAGCCAGTTAAGGAGAAGTCTATGTTAGAGGTTCAAGTAATCGCTAAAAAGCTACGCAGTCAAAATGTGGTTAGTGTCGATCTGTCTCCAATCAATGGTGAAGAACTTCCGGTATTCGAACCCGGCGCACATATTGATTTACACTTGCAAAATGGCTTAGTTAGACAATATTCACTCTTTCATTCACCGAGTCAACGTAACCAATACCGAGTCGCTATTCTTCGCGCCGAACAGTCAAGAGGTGGATCAGATTGGGTCCACCGTCATTTGCAGGTTGGTGATGTCATTTCTATCAGCGAGCCAAAAAATGTTTTTCAACTCGAGAAAGAAGCATCGAAACATGTTCTTTTTGCTGGTGGAATTGGGATAACGCCGCTACTCAGTATGGCTGAGTCCTTAAGTGATAAAACACAAGAGTTTGAGTTGCACTACTCTGCGAGATCAAGACGCGATGCTGCATTCGTTAAAGAAATCTCATCATCAAGTTGGGCAAGCCAAGCGGAACTCTACTTTAGCGATGAAGGCAGAAGAGTGGACGCAGAGGCTATTTTTGCAACGCTTGCCCCATCAGCACACGTATATGTGTGCGGCCCTGAGCGTTACATTGAATACATTCTGGATACGGCGAAAAAGGTGAATTGGCCAGAATCTCAAGTTCATCGTGAGCTATTCCAGGCGCCTAAGAGCGAACCAGCCAGCGAAAATACGGCTTTTGAGATCCACTTGAGTAACAGCGGCTTAACGCTGGATGTCTCTGTCGACTCAACGGTTCTTGAGGTACTTACTGAAGCTGGAATAGATGTGCCATTTTCTTGTGAAGAAGGCGTATGTGGTACGTGTATTACGCCGGTGCTAGATGGCATCCCTGATCATAGGGATCACTATCTGACGGAAAAAGAGAAAGCGTGTAATCGAGAGTTTTTACCCTGCTGCTCTCGTTCGAAAACACGCTCGTTAACCTTAGATCTCTAATAATAAAAATAACAAAAAAGGAAGTTTGTCATGCCGTCAAAATTTAAATCATGCCTAATAATAGGGTGCAGCACCCTCCTGTCATTAAACGCATATGCTGCTGAATTCAACTTACGAATGTCCCATCCATGGCCTGCAACATCAGCAATAAATCAGGGATTGACAGAGTGGGCTCAATCCATCGAGAACGCCTCTGAGGACCGTATCAATGTCGATATTTATCCCTCGCAAACCTTGACGAAATCAGCCAAGTCTTATGAAGCGGTCATTCATAATATTGCTGATATAACCGCGACGGTTCAGGGATACACAGCGAACCGATTCCCTCTCTCTCAAATCGTTGAATTACCTGGTGTTGTTAAGAATGCTGCCCAAGGCTCATGCATTATCCAGAAGCTCTATGATGAAGGGGATATCAAACAAGAATATAGTGATACACATGTTCTGTTTATGTATACCAATGGCCCGGGTCATATCCATATGAAAGATGGCCAAGTTATCCAGCCGCAAGATTTGCAAGGAAAGCGAGTCCGTCAACCTACCGCCATTGTAGGACAACTGTTAAAAAACTTAGGCGCACAACCGACAGGAATACCAGCGCCTAATGCGTATGAAGCTCTAGAAAAGGGGATCCTTGAGGGCGTGGCGATTTCTTGGGACGGAGCGAAAGTTTTCCGCCTGGGTGAAATTGCGCCTTATCATACCGAGTTAAACCTTTACAGTTTGAGCTTTGTTGTCACGATGAATAAGTCTGTTTACCAACGACTACCTGTTGACTTACAAAGCATTATTGATAAACACAGTGGATATGAATGGTCACAGCATATGGCACGTGTCTTTGATCGACTTGACCAAGAGGCCATCAATGAGGCAAATCAAAGAAATGATCAGGTCGTTTCGTTAAGCGAAGACATGAAAGAGGCGTGGCAACCAGAACTGAAGAAGGTGACAAGGCAATATTTGGATGAACTCGAGTCGAAGGGGTTACCAGCTAATCACGTTTATCAGCGAATACAAGATATCCAGAAAGAATGCGATAGTTAAAACCTTGCCAAAAACCGCGATGTGTTCTGTCTTTCATACAAAAGTCTCTCATATAGATGAGAGACTTTTTTTACACTGTAAATGCACAGAAAACGTTCGTGCTAATCACCGTCACGGTAGCGTTGTTCCACTTCGTCTTGAGCCTCAAACTCTTGATGAATCACTTCAGTGACTTCTTTGCTGGTATAGCTGACTGTTGTGGGTTGCGAGTAGTTTGGTACGTCATCGTAGCTAAATACTGAGTAGTATTTAGAGAGGTTGGCGTTGCCAAAGCGATCGTAAGTGAAGTCGTCTTTACCTGCGTAAAGTTTTACGCCATCCAGTGAGTTTCTGGGTGGATGGAAGCTGTTACGAACGACATAGCTGCCAACCCATGCAGGATGATCGGGGTTATCCCAAGTGAGTTTTACGACACCATTTTCCACATTGGCTTGCAGATTGTTTGGTGCTGCTAACGCCTCTTTTCGTCGTTCGACATAGGTGAGCATCAGTTTTGGCGTGACTGATTCATCATTTATCTGAGTTTTCCATGTCACGCGGCTATCCATGGTGTCGGTCTCTGACGTAGGGATGATGATCAGACGAATTGAGCGCCCCTGGTCGTGCAAGTCTTCAACATATTGACGAGCTGAGCTATCAAATAAAAAGGTTTGGCGTGGGTTACGATTGAGATCTTGTGAGCTGACTTCATAGCCTACGTATTCTAATTGAGTAAAATCTTGCGGTAACTCATCGAGTTCAGTTTCACTGTCCACAAGAGCCACACTAAAGCGCATCGAGTGATTCAAGGCATGCATGTTCGCTATATCTAGGATGATAGCGGCTTCGGTGATCACCAGCTCTTTTGGATTGGTTAGCTGCGGTAGCTCAAACACCATTTGACCAATTTCAGCGTTACCATGGCTATCATAGCCGGTAGTAAGTTGATTATCGATCAATTCACTATGTTGGAAGGTTTGACATTGAGCGGCAGATAGCTGCACCGTGGTGGCTTTGCGTCGGTAAATCACATACAAGCTTGGACGATAGTGAATGCCACCACCAAAGCGGCCATAACCAATATCAAATTGCATCATTTGAGAGTCATTACCGAGAGGTAATTTATCAGGGCCTTGAATGCGCAGTAGCAAACGTCCACGTTTTAACTGTTCTTCGAGGATACGCTTTTCTATCGCACTAAATTGCCAGCTATGCCAAATACCTTGCGTTAAACGATCGGAATCTATGGTCTCGCCCAGGGTTTGGATTGGCGTGGCTTGATGAATTTGCTCAAAGTTGCTGATGTCGGTGATGTCTGTTGGGTTGAGGATTGACACCGACCACTCGCCATAATTTTCAATTTTAGCACCCACGCGGTTCATTGGGTAAAGCGAGAACTCGGCCAGGCTAATATGCGAGTCTTCCGACAAGCGGCTGAGATCATAATCGATGACGCCATAGCAAATACCTTTGGTGTTGTTTACTCCCACAAATAGGGAATTGTGACCAAAATGTTCGCTATTGTTCTTAGTGAGTTCGCCAACGTATCCTATTTTTTCGGGTGTCGGGAATAACGTAAACGAGCAATCGGCTTTATCCAGCGGTGTTTTGATGCGGATTTCTGGCGCAAAAGGGGAAGCAACTTTCTTGAATTTATCGACACGGTGTAGGTTGTAAAAATAACGCTTACCGGCTTTAAGTTGCTTATCGGTGAAGCCAGTTTGTGACGTGATAGCAATCAGGTTTTCCTTGGTGCAAGGCGCTTTCGGACTTTCACTACGATATACCTGATAGTGACAACCTGTGTCACTATCATCCGCTTCTTGCCACACTAACTCTGCCTGGGTGGCATCGACACGTTTCACCGAAAAATACTCAGGTCTTTTGGGAGCAAGATCCGAATAATTGATCGCGCTGCGCAAGGCATAAAGTAGCGCTGGAATGTTTTCATCCACACTTTGCGACATGTTGATCAGATAATCCGGGATATTACGACTGCCTACTTCCACCACCGTCGCAAGAATGCCACGGCTGTAATACCACTCGCGCCCGCTTCCATGGATTAAGTTGGCTGGTGGCTTGCCGCGGTGAATACCATATTGGCGCTTGGTGACCTTATAGATCTCTTGCGCCATATTGGCACACAACACATTCAGATCGGTGCCTTCAATTTCAGCTTCATGGTTAAACTTGTGTGCGGGGAAAAACACGTTACCTTGTGAATGGTAATCGAGCGCAATGCAGATATTGTTATGCTGCTCCACAAAGTGTTTGATCGCACGGGTTTCTGGTTCTGAAAAAGCTTCTGGACCACTGTAAATATTCGAGCTGGTTTGATTGCTGCGGCGGAAGTTGACCCCGAAGTTACGGTTTAAATCTACCCCAAAAGTGCCGTCACCATTGTCTCGTCGGTTTTTACGCCAAAAGGAAAAGTGCTTATGCGAATACTCAAAACCATCAGGGTTGAGGCAAGGTACCATATACAAGGTATTGCGACTTAATGCATCTATCACATCTGGATTGGTTTGGTGGTTATCCAGCAAGTATTGGATAAAGCTAACGGCCAACTCATTTCCTATCCATTCACGTGCATGGATGGTACCTGTGTAGAGCATTGCAGGCTTGAGGTGTGCATACGCCACATTTTGAGAAATAGTAGCTAGTAGGATTGGCCGCCCTTCATGGGTATCTCCAATACTTTCAAGGCGGATTAAATCCGGATGCTTTGCCATCGCTTGCTCGAGAAACTGTTGGGTTTGCTCATAGCTTAGGTATTGTTTTTTCATTCGTTTACCTCTGCTCAAGCCAATGCTTTGCAGTGTAAATTCCAATGCAGACAAATCGCATCGCATTTTTTCTGCTTAATCCCCGGGACGGTCATCAACAGATCTGGGGCAGAATTTAATGCGACCAAGGTTTGCGCAACACCCAGTTGAGTGATGATTTTCTTCGCTTGCTCTATGCCTATGCCCTTAATACTCGTGAAAAATGTCACCAATTGTTGTTGATTCATCGCACGATTCGTTTTTTGGGCGGTTGAATTTAGTAAATGTTCACTTTCGCTTTGTGCTTCTAATTCAAGGCTGTCTAAGCTTTCAATACCTGTATCCATGGCTTCCAGATGAGACTGTTCACCCAGTTGAGGCTCGGATGGTGCGATTAACTGATGAGCGAGTAGGCCTTGTCGGTTCCAGACTTCACTTGGCCACTCTTCGCCATTGTTTTGGTATGTGCGAGCAAGTGGATAAGCTGAGTCGTGTGGTGCGTATTCTCCCGTATCGGTAGAAATGCTGGTTTCACCAAAGCTTAGATGGCGCAGAGTACGCAGTAAAGATGAATGAATTTTGCCTAACTCCTCCCAGTTGCGATGCGCAAAGTAAGGCTTTTTAAAGCGCTCTGGCGCGAATAACCACATCAGATATTGACCGATCCAGTCACGAATGTAAGGGAAAGCAGCAAAGGCGGTCGCACATTCTAAAATGGTGTAATCATCGTCCATACTAACTGCGATATCACACGCCCAATATTCAGCATTGGCCGCTTTAGATGCCTTTACTGCAACGTCGAGCACTTTTTCTGGTACGGCTTGGTAATCCATGCTGCCGCCCTGGCTGGTATTGGTGAGCCATTCCCCTTCCGGTGGACGACGCCAAAACGCACACACAGGTTGGTGACCCACGAGCATGACGCGAATATCGGCCTTCATTGGTACAAAGTCTTGAATATAAGCGGGATAATATTGTCTTTTCGCAAACAGGCGCAACGCCTCAGCTTCTGAGTCCACTTTATGCACAAAATAGCCGCCATAATTGGAAGGACCATAGGAGCGCTTCACAATCTTGGGATAAGTGGTATGGCTTAAATAATCCAGCGCTTCATCAACTTGATAAAAGATTTCAGTACGCGGGATCGGCAGATCATGCTTATGACAAAAGTGAGTGACGTTCTCTTTCGACTTATTACAAAACTGGCTGTCGAGTGATGGTACAAACTGAACTTCAGGCAAGGCGCGGCTAATTTCACGGAAGGTTTCATACGCGGTGGCTGGGATATTGCCGATCAGTACGTCGATCTTTTTGCGTTTGATTTCATCGATAAAGCGCTGCTTGTCATTTCCCCAATGATAAACAACTTGTTCAATTTTGTCGGGCCAACCTTTGAAGTTTGAGCGGTCGAAAAAACGTAATACATGATCGAGATAGAGCAAGCCAAGTGTGGGACGAGTGGAGCCATGAGAGGTCATAATGAGATTTCTACCTGCTGAGTGTTAGATTGATTTGGGTTTAAATGAATGAAGCTGGTGTCTAAGGTCGTGGTCGTAGACTGGTTTTGGGCCGGATTCACGTTGCGATTAATCAGATCGACGATGTAGTTGATTTTTGTATCGTTGAAATTCAGGCCGAACGCTTCTTGCTCTGGTGTGGCAAACGCAGGAATGCCATTGACTTCAATAACGACATAACGTTGTTTTTCAATGTCATAAATAATATCAACGCCAGCGATTTCCAGTCCGGTTACGAATGCAGCTTGTTGAGCAAGTTCAACCACTTCTGGAAGAGGCTCACGCAGGATTACATGACCGCCGTTGGAAATATTGGTTTTCCAGCTACCAGCGGCCGCTTTACGGCCGTAGCAGGCGACAAACTTACCATCCACAATATCAATGCGATAATCAGAAAAATCATTTGGAATGACACGTTCGAGATAAAACTGACTACTAGGGTGATTTTTTAAAAAGGGCGCTAGTAGATCAATGTCGCGTGTCTGTTCAAGCTTGATGATGCCATTGCCACCCCAGCCATCAACGGGTTTACAAATGGCCTGGCCATCCCACGCGATTAACTGATCACGAACTTGATCAAGATTGTCGCGGTTACATACGATGTAATCTGTCGCACATACTCCCGCTTGCTTGAGTTTATGAGCGGTACGGAATTTGTCTTCCGTCAGCGCAAACGATGTGTAGTTGTTGATCATCGGCATCATGCTGTCGATGGTTTGGTATAGATAAACTTGGTAGGGCGTTTGTTCTCCCGCGTTGTAAGAGAAAAACAGCTCCAGCTCAGACAGGTCCTTACCTTGGCAGAAAACCGTCCCGTCTTGGGCGGTTGCCTCTGCAAGGTTCAAACCACAAATAGATTCGATCTCACGCTCACGCAGTTGGTCCACCATTTTTTGTTGAATTTGGCTACCACCGCTATTTTCATACATCCAAATTCCCACTTGCTTCGGTGTCATGTATAGCTCCGTTAATTGCTATTTCCCTTCATATCAGAACCTATAGCTCTCTCAATTTCGGGGCAGGATTGATGTTAATTGCTCGTTTTGGTTGTTTTGCTGATTAATGCCTTTGTCACAATAGGGCTATATGTTCACATCACTTTATTGAATATTTATTACACATAACTCGAAAGTTGTAGGCTCTGGATAAGCTATAACTTCTGGACACATGGAAGGTCATTTACACATGTTAGATTTTGGTGATTTGAAGCAATTAGTAGACATAAACTCCTGGACACATAACAAATCCGGAGTGGACCAAACAGGTCAACTTATGCAGAAGTGGTTGGGAGAATTGGGCTTTGTCTGTGATAGATATCAGCGTGAAAATATTGGTGATCACCTGCTATTTAGCACAAAAAGTGATGAAAGTTTGCCAAAGATGTTGCTTTTGGGCCATTTGGATACCGTGTTTGCACCAGAGACATTCGAAGGTTTTAGCCAAGACAAATATTGGGTCTACGGCCCTGGTGTGTGTGATATGAAAGGCGGGAATTTTGTTGCTCTGCAAGCTTTGCGCAATGTATTTGCACTGCGAGGGGAAATCGGCAATGTCGACTTTCTGCTCGTTAGTGATGAAGAGACAGGCAGTGATGACAGTCGTGAGTTGACCAAAGAGCTTGCGACTAATTATGCATTTTGTATTGATTTTGAAGCTGCCGGAGAGAACCACGAAATCGTGATTGGTCGTAAGGGCGTGGCAACTTACCATATTGATCTAAGAGGTAAAGCTGCCCATGCAGGGAATTGCTATGCTCAAGGGTGTGACGCTAACCTTGCCGCAGCCAAGATGATGATTGCGCTAGCCGAGTTAACCGATTTAGCCGCAGGTACGACGGTTAATGTCGGTAAAATGGAGGGCGGTATTGGCGCCAATACGATCTCACCACAAGCTCACCTGACTGTAGAGGCTAGATTTACCTCGGTAGAAGAGCAACGACGTGTACTTGAAAGTATTGAGAGCATAGTTCAGCAGCCGCAGATGGACGGCGTGAAATCGGAACTCAGTGGTGGCCTACAGCGCGATGTCATGGTTCCAACCGCTGCTCAAGCCGAGTTTATGGCCCAAATAGAAGCTGCATTGGGGTATTCGTTACTTACCGAACAGCGTGGTGGAGTGAGTGATGCTAATGTGGTGGCAGGAATGGGCGTTGCCACTTTAGACGGCTTTGGACCGTTTGGCGATGGTGATCATACTCACCATGAGCGTGCGTTAAAGGCGAGCTTTACTCGCCGTATTGATGAAGTGACAAAAATTCTCACTCTTTATAGTGTGTGATAATTACATTTAATTTAAGACGAAGAATCTCGCCACTGTGTCACTGCTAGGGCGAGATTTTCGAAGCTCTGCTTTGTTCAGACAACCAGCTAACTAATTTGCCAACCATCGCATTTCCCTCGTGTTTTGGGTTGAGCAGATGATAACCGTTGCCAGATGCTACGTAGTGGTCGAATGGCTGAATCAGGTGCTTTAACTTCAAGTCTTGTTCGGCCAGCGTTATGTCACCAATTGCCATGCCAAAACCTTGTTGAGCCGCGTTGACTGCCTGATCGAGTGTGGCAAACGTCTGGTTACCTTTGCCCTGAATATTGCGATACCCACGTGAGGCCAGCCACATAGACCAGTCTGACTGCTCCGTATTGGCATGCAGCCAGGTACAGCGTTTGAGCACGTTTAATTCATCAAATCCTTTGTCTTTAGCGTATGGCGCTAGCTTGTCCCAAAGTTGTGGCGCGCAGACCGGAGCCAAAAGCTCATCGAACAATAACACCTGTTCGATGGTTTTATTGCGGATAGGTTTACCGTAAGAGATGACTAAGTCAAAACTATCGAAGTTGGGTATGGCCTGATGTTTGGTGGTAGAGGTCAGTTCTACATTCACATCGGGATATTCTTGCTGAAAATTGGCGATGTGAGCCAGTAGCCATGAAGTAATACAGCTAGGTGCGTTTAGTTTGATTCGGTTTGCACTGTCTACCACTTCCCGAATCGACGTTTGTAAGCGCTGAATGATTTCTTCTGCGAGCGGAACAAACTTCGCGCCTTCCGATGTAAGAGCGAGCCCTCTTGCTTGACGATAAAACAGGGCAACCCCCATCAAACTCTCCATCGACTGAATCTGGCGACTTATCGCGCCCTGGGTCATGTTAAGTGCCTCTGCCGCATGGGTGAAATTCAGGTGCTGCGCGACGGCTAAGAAAGCTTGCAGGTTTTTTGTCGAAGGGAGTCTGTTATGCATCTTGTTTATCCATGCTTTTTTTGCATGGCTAGTATGCCTTTATTTCGATTTAACCGGAAGCCGTTCTTGACTAATTTATTGCCAATACAGAAATTAAATTTAGTTTAGTCGGTTAAAACTGATTAGGTATTCATATTGGGGTGATAAATATAATGTCATTAGCTGAGAAGTTAGCGCCTGAGAGCATAAAAAAGTTAATACCATATCAGTCAGCAAGACGCATTGGTGGGGCAGGGAGATTGTGGCTTAACGCCAATGAACTTGAAGATCCATTACTGTACAAAGAACATCAGTCTCCACTGCATCGTTACCCGGATTTTCTTCCTCATGATATTGCTGCTGCTTATCAGGCTTACTGTTCAACGACACAGCCTACATTGGCGGTACGAGGTGCGGACGAAGCGATTGATTTGCTCATTCGTACCTTTTGCCAGCCAGGAAAAGACAGCATCGCAATATGCAGCCCGACTTATGCGATGTACGAGTTCTGTGCTGAATCATTAGCGATCGATGTTATCGACTGTCCTTTGGTTTTGCCGAACTTTGACCTTGATGTTGACAGCGTGGTTCAAGCCGCTGAAAAGGCAAACCTTGTGTTCCTCTGTTCACCCAACAATCCAACCGGTCAGCTGCTCAGCTACGACAAGATTGTTGAGGTACTGGAGCAAACTCAGCACAGCGCGATCGTGGTTGTCGATGAGGCCTACATTGAATTTGAACTCGACCAAAGCGTCGTTGGACTGATAGATCGTTATCCGAATCTGGTTGTGGTTCGCACGCTATCGAAAGCGTTTGGTTTGGCTGCCGTCAGATGTGGATTTATTATCGCTCAGCAGTCGGTGATGGACTTTGTCTACAAGCTGATTCCACCGTATCCAATGCCGGACAGCTCTGCAGAAATTGTTCTCCAGGCGTTGAGTGCAGAAGGGTTAGACAAGGTAGCGGCACATACCCGTACTTTGATTGAATCACGTCAGCGCTTTATTGAACGCATTCAGGATCTTGACTGGATTGAAAAGATTTATCCATCAGCAACCAACTTTGTATTGATTCGAACTAAACCGGAAATCAATCTTTTTGAATACTTACGTGAGCAAGGTATTGTGACGCGTAACCAAACGCATGAGCCAAGCCTGCACAACTGTGTTCGCATCACTATCGGTTCTGAAAAGAGCATGCAGGAAGTGGCAGAAACGATTTGTCACTTGCAACAAAACCAATCAACTGACACCATCAATTGAAATAATAAGGACATTACACATGAACAAAATGCTCAGCGCGTTAGCTTGTACCGCGGCACTACTCTCGACTCCTTTGATGGCGAAGGAAGTTCGTCTGGCTTCTGACTTTACGTACCCACCATTCAATTACAAAGATGCGAGTGGGACTCCGGTTGGTTTTGATATCGAAATCGCTGATGCTTTATGTGCAGAAGCGAAGCTTGAGTGTACCTGGGTTTCACAGGGATGGGACTCTCTTATCCCAAGCCTGCTTGCACGTAAATCAGACGTGATCATGGCTTCCATGCGCATTACGGATGATCGTAAAAAACGCGTATTGTTTACTGACAAGTACTACCAAACTCCAGCTCGTTTTGTTGCTAGCTCAGACAGTAATCTAGAGATCAGTGAAGCGGGTTTAAAAGACAAAGTGATTGGTGTTCAGAGCGGCACGATTCACGATCTCTACGTGACTGATAAGTTCGGTTCTGTAGCAACCATCAAGCGTTACTCTGGTCAGGATGAAGTGTATCTCGACATGGCAAATGGCCGTTTGGATGCGACGTTTGGCAACTCAGACCAACTTTCGTTGGCGTTCTTAGACAAAGACATCGGTAAAGGCCATGAGTTTGTTGGTGAAGCCGTTACAGATAAAGCTTACATCGGTGAAGGTACCGCACTAGCGCTGCGTAAAAACGATAAAGAGTTAGCTGAGAAGTTTAACCAAGCGATCAAAACCATTCGTGAAAATGGCACTTACGATAAGATTGCCGCGAAATACTTCTCTTTCGATATCTACGGTGAAGAGCTGTAATTATCAAATTTGAATACGAGTCACGAACAAGGCCTACCTCGCTTAGCAAGGTAGGCCTTTTTGTATTCTCGACTTAGTCACTCGACCCTGGAAACTACTTTTCATGGCTCAATCTGGCTAAATGATGAAAAATCACAATGTTGAGTTTAAGATAGGAGTCTATTTCTGATGATATGACGTCTTCTATGGATTCAAACCAGCTCACAATTTCATTGCCTTCTTTGATTCACCGCATTGGCGGCGATCAGGCTAAGCGAGCCAAAATGATCGCAATGGAGAAGAAGTGCGAGCTGAAGCGTGTTCGACGTTCTCGGAATTGGGTAGTGACAGGTGAAGCGTTGGATTTGAACTGCTTTCTTGAGCAAATTAAATCCGAAGAACCGGAAGCGCTGCGATTTGTTATCAAGAAGATGGAAGTCGGGCTCGCGGCGCACCAAGATAAGTTAGAGCCGCTAGAAGCTAAGTTGATTCGTTTAGTTGTTGATAATCCCAATGTAACCTTGGCTGAGTTAATGGCAGAAACCAACTGCACTATCGCCCAAGCCAGAACGGCTCGTTTTGACGCAGAAATTATCTAACCGTTTCGCTTTCCCTCGCTGCTTTATTCATCTCAACTAACTGATCAATTCATTTTAACAACTCACCCCGAGTGATACGTGTGTATCCTCGGAGTGGTCGTCAATGTTTTATCTTAACTTAGGGTGAAACGTGTTACTTTTCTAACGCTGGTTTTGATAGCGTCTTTTGTTTGTCGGTTTGACTCGCTTGCTGCACATCTTCTGTTGGTGTTTGAGGCAGCACAATGGTCATGATAATGGCAGCAATACCGCTGGTGGTCACTGGAGAGCCAAAGACGCTCTGCATGATTTTTGGCATACCTTCCAGAATTTCAGGAACGAGCATAACACCAAAACCGATGCCGAAGGAAACCGCCAGAATCATGAGATTACGTCGGTCCAGCTCTTCATTAGCGATGATCTTGATACCTGCCGCTGCGACCGTACCAAACATGACTAACGTTGCTCCGCCGATAACCGGTTTAGGGATGGTGGTTAAGATGGCACCGATTAATGGGAACAGTCCGAGAGCCACCAAAATAAGTGCGACAAAGTAACCAACGTAACGACTTGCAATGCCAGTCAGATGAATTACGCTGTTGTTTTGGCTGAAAGTGGTGTTCGGAAAAGTATTAAATACCGCAGCAATCAGCGAGTTCACGCCATCGCCAAGAATGCCAGCTTTAATGCGTTTGAGGTATTGTGGGCCCGACACAGGTTGTTTGGTGATAATGCAGTTCGCGGTAATATCACCTGCTGACTCAATTGCAGTGATGGCATAGATCACTGCAATTGGTACAAATGCAAACCAATCAAAATCAAACCCGTACTTAAATGGAACTGGTACGCTGACCAAAGGCTGATTAAAGGCACCGTCTAAGTTAACCATGCCCATAAAGGCCGCCAGAACGTAGCCAAAAACCATACCGATCAAGATAGACGATAATCTTACCATTAGGTTTTTAGAGCGATTTAAAACGATGATGGTGGTTAAAACGACTGTCCCCAAAACAAGGTTGTTCCATGAACCGAAGTCTGGCGCGTTGAATCCACCCGCAAGGTCGGTCATACCAACTTTAATCAGAGAGATACCTATCGTTGTTACCACGATACCCGCTACAACCGGTGTGATGATGCGTTTGAGTTTATTAATAAACTGAGAGAGGATAATCTCGACGAAAGCACCGACAAAACAGACCCCGAATATCATTGCCAGAATTTCTTCTGGACCACCGCCCTGAGATTTAACGATAAAACCTGCTGCCAGTACCGAGCTAAGAAACGCAAAGCTGGTACCCTGAACACAGACTAAACCCGCACCAACTGGACCGATACGGCGTGCCTGAATAAAGGTGCCAATCCCTGACACGATTAACGCCATACTGATGAGATATGGTACGTGCTCGCCGAGTCCAAGCACGCCGCCGATGATGAGGGTTGGAGTAATGATTCCGACAAAACTCGCAAGTACATGTTGTAGCCCTGCGTAAAGTGCTGCGCCGGCCTTGGGCTTGTCTTCTAACCCATATATGAGGTCGTGGGTTTCTTGTTGAGACATACTGACTTCCTTGTATTCATTATTGTGTACTATTTTATGAATACATTTCAGCAAGCTTTGTGCCACAAACTTCCTGACTGGTTAGTCAAGTTATTCCAGTGGGTTAGGAGAAAGCCATGTTGAGTAGACTGAGAATATTGTTTCGTATTGGTGCAAATCTACTTAATTTAGTGCATTCACAACCTGGTTCGATATTGCTTGGCTGCAGAGTAATAATTTGAAATCGAAATAAAAAAGCCACCTGGGTTTCAGGTGGCTTCAGATTGATAGGTTAATTCAACACTTCTTTTAAGCGTTGTCGCTCTTCATCGGTCATCTTGGTTTTATTCAAAAATGGCATGTCAGCACTTTCGACGGAGCGAACCAGAATGCGAGCCTTCCAGCGTTCAATATCTTGCCAACTGTCGAACACGGCACCACTTGGCGCAACCTTGAATACATCATCCGTTGGTGTCGAGCTATGGCACTGGCTACAGCGTTCATCAATGATTTTTTTTGCAATCATCTGATCGTCAGTGAGCGATACCTGACTTGTGACGGCTTCATGATGGCTATCGGTACTCGCAACGGTAGCTTGCGCTACTTTGCCAGACGTTGACTGCCAACTTACAACAACAGCCAGCAATAACATTGCACAAGCACCACCTAACATGACACCTGGTTGATTTTTACCAACATGTTTGAGGTTAAAGTAATGACGGATATACGCGCTGATGATCATAACGAAAAAGCCAATCAGCCAGTTCAGCGGATGTTGATAGATCATCGGATAGTGATTACTGATCATCAAGAAAATCACTGGCAGAGTGAAGTAGTTGTTATGGATTGAGCGTCGTTTACCTTCTAAACCCGGCGCCGGATCAACGGTTTCACCTGCGATAACTTGCGCCACCATCTTGCGCTGACCAGGAATGATCTTGTGGAACACGTTATTGACCATAATAGAGCCAATGAGTGCGCCCATATGGATAAATGCACCACGTCCACTAAACAGTTGGGTAAAGCCATAGAAAAATAACGCACCAAACGCGAGTAACGCGACGCTAAACAGCACAGTATTACGACCTAAAGGTGAGCGCATCAGCCCTTCATAAACCACAACACCAAGCAAAATACCACCAACCCCAATACCAACGGCTTGTAGTGAGGTCAGTTCCATGACTCGTGGATCAATCAGATAAGCCTGTGCGTTGAAGTAATACATCCAAATCATCAACGCAGAGCCAGTTAGCCAGGTGGCGTAGGCTTCCCATTTAAACCAGTGCAGTTTTTCTGGGATTTTCTCCGGACCCACCTGATACTTAGCGACTTCGTAAAATCCACCACCATGTACCGCCCATAAGTCGCCTTTAATGCCTTTATCTTTTTTCCATTTTGGCGGTGTCTCTAAGTTGTTATCCAACCAAGTAAAGTAAAAGCTCGCTCCAATCCATGCAATGCCACAGATCACATGAAACCATTTGATAAACAGCGCCAGCCATTCATAAAGTTGTGGCCACATCGTCATATTCCTTATTAACGTCTTACTCTTTGAAATTATGTCCTGTTGATGTTGGATTGCGCTTTGCGAGGGGGCTTAGCCTAACTGCTTCACTGAAGCACAATCCTCTCTAATTAACTTCCCCGATAGCTCGAATAAGAAAATGGGGATAGCAGAAGAGGGATGTGATAGTTACCCTCGTCATAAACGTTGAAATTCACGTCAATGAGAGGAAAGAAAGCGCTACCAAATTGTGCTTCACAATAAGGTGCGACAAGAAAACGTAGCGTATAGCCCTGCTTTTCCAGTGTGACTTGTGGGAACTTGGCACGACCATCTTGATCGGTGGTGCCTTCCGCGAGGCAGGTTTGGTCACTAAGGCTAAATAGTTGAACTTGAATACCGGCAGCCGGTTTTCCGTTTGCGGTATCTAAAACGTGGCAACTGAGTTGTTTCATAACAAGGCTTCCATTCTGATATTACTGATTTTTTGTTGTTCTATTGCGGCTTGATGCAGTTCTTCATCCCGAGAGCGATTGATTCGGCCTTTGAGTAAGTTGAGCATCTCTTCAGCAGTCTTATTGGTGGCGCACACAATAAAAATGAAGCCAAATTTGTCGTGGTATTCGCGGTTGAGTGTAAGCATTTCTTGCAACACATCGGTTGAAGCCTGCTTCACGTTCTTTTGCTCCTTTTCGCTGAGGTCTTTGCCCTGAGCGTATTTCTTTTTCAGGCTATTAAGGTCCCCAATCATTGGGTGCCCTGCGAAAGCTTCGAGCCAGTCACCTTCTTTTAACTTGGTGAAAGCAATCTCTGCGCTGCGATGTAAAGAATCTGCTGAGTCAAACGGCATGCGGATTTTCATTTCTTGCTGCCAACGTTGGCTGGTACAAATTCTCTCTAACTGTTCGTCACTTAGGTTCAAGGCTTGATTTACTGCATTCATTGATGGTTTTCCTTGATATTCTTTCGCACAATATTGGCTTGTCGCCACTGCTCTTCATTGCGTTGTTTCTCATCTAACTGCAGGTCAGTAGACGGCACGGACGCGTGATGATGCTTGAAAAGGTTCATCAATTGAGCTGAGACGGACACCGCAACTTCCATTGGTAGTTTGCCTGTGATGTCAGGATGACCAATTGGGCAAGTGAGTTGGTCTAGCAAGTTGATATCGGTCAGTTGCTCTTTAAGGCGAAACCGGAAACGCTGGCTTTTTCCTTGTGAGCCAATCAAGCCGACATAAGCGAAACGCTGACTTTCGAGCGCGTGTTGAGTCAGTTCAAAATCAAGCGCGTGGTCTTGCGTCATGATCAACACGAATGTGTTGTCTTTCAGATTTTTAATCGCCTCGACTGGGTTGGCATGTTGTTTTGTCTCGATTCCTTTTTGCGCTAAAGGCGCTAACCATTCTGGGCGGCTATCGATAACTTTTACATGGCAAGACAAGCCACTGAGAATATTGGTGAGAGACTGACAAACATGTCCGGCACCAAAGATCGCCACTTGAGGCGTTTGCGTTTGGAAATACTCAAACATCACTTGTACCGCACCGCCACAACACTGCCCAAGATCGGCTGACAGCGCAAAACGTTCGATAATGGGTTCTGCGTGTTGCAGCGCCAGGTTTTCACGCGCTTTGGCAATCACTTGGTATTCCAGGTTGCCGCCGCCGAGCGTATCGAACTGGCCTTGAGCCGAGATAACCATTTTTGCACCACTAGAGCGCGGTACAGAACCCACGTAAGCGAGCACCGTTGCAATGCAGTACGCCTGGCCTTGTTGCTCAAGTTGCTGACAGGCCGCTAACCAATTCATTCCCGGGTTAGACAGGTAGGTATCACTCTTCGACGACATAAGATTCCTCCTGCATTGATTGCTCTTCAAGCCACTGTTGCTGATGTTCACAAGCGTTAAGAATCTCTTCGCCTGTTGCAGGCGCGTGCAGTGCTGGAGCGCATTGATGTTGACTGATTGAGGCCACGGCATCGTAGATTGCACACCAGACACTGTTCGCATGCATGAAGGGTGGTTCACCGACGGCTTTAGAGCGGTAAATGCTGTATTCCGGATTCGCCTGATCATACAGATCAACGTGCATCTGTTTCGGGTAGTCGCCAATCGTCGGGATTTTGTAGTTCATCGGACTGTTACTTAGCAAATGACCATTTTCACCCCAGACTAACTCCTCGGTGGTTAACCAGCCCATGCCCTGAATGAACGCGCCTTCAATTTGGCCTTTATCGATTGCCAGATTCAGGCTATTACCCACATCATGAAGAATGTCGACTTTTTCAACGCGCATTTCGCCAGTTAGGGTGTCGATCGTGACTTCTGAACAAGAGGCACCCAGAGCGAAATAGAAGAACGGACGACCAGTGGCCGTGCTTCGGTCATAACCAATTTTTGGTGTTTGATAGAATCCGCTTGCAGAGAGGGAAATGCGGTTCATATATGCTAACTGAACTAACTCCGCCCAACTGACGGGTTGTTGGTATTTCGGTGAGGATTCGATACCAACCAGCTCACCGTTGACGATGTCCGCTTCTTCGACTTGATAATGCTCGCAAGCGAAATCAAGCAAGCGTTGTTTAATAGCCATTGCCGCATTATGTGCCGCCATACCGTTCAGATCAGCACCTGAAGACGCTGCTGTTGGCGACGTGTTTGGTACTTTATCCGTGCGGGTTGAGGTGACAAGCACCTTGTTAATATCGATACCGAAAGACTGAGCGACGATCTGCTGAATTTTTGTATGCAGACCTTGGCCCATTTCTGTCCCGCCGTGTGATACCTGAAGTGTCCCGTCGGTGTAAACATGGATAAGCGCACCTGCCTGGTTCAGGTGCGTTGCGGTAAAGGCAATCCCGAATTTGAGCGGCGTTAATGCCAGGCCTTTTTTAAGCACTGGATTGCTCTGGTTCCAATGATTGATTGCTTCGCGGCGAGCGCGGTAGTGACTTTGCTGCTCAAGCTGTCGCATGATATCCAGCATTGCGTCATGCTGTTCGACTTCCATACCATAAGGTGTGGTTTTTGCTTCATCGCGATACAGGTTTTTGTAACGAACATCGAGAGCGTCTTGTCCAACCTGAAGCGCTAAGTCCTGCATCGCTTTTTCAATCGCGATCATCCCTTGGGGGCCACCGAATCCACGGAATGCAGTATGGGAAACCATATCGGTTTTTAGCCTGTTGCCAACCACGCAGGCCTGGCCTAACGAGTAAGCGTTATCCGCATGGAACATGGCGCGATCGACAATCGCATCCGATAGGTCAGGGGAGTGGCCACACAAACCGTTCACCTCTATATTCGCAGCAATGATCTGTCCCTGAGCGTCTGCCGCAAGTTGGTAATGGTTGTAAAATGGGTGACGTTTACCTGTGGCCGTCATATCCATTGAACGAGGGAGACGCATTTTTACGGCGCGTTTTGTGTGATGAGCGCCAAGTGCCGCCAGACATGCCCATTGAGCCGCCTGACTTTCTTTACCACCGAAGCCTCCGCCCATACGACGCATATCAACCGTGACTCGGTTAAAGTCTACAGCCAATACTTCGGCGACTAACTTCTGGACTTCAGACGGGTTTTGGGTTGAACAGCGTAAGAAGATACCTCTATCTTCAGTCAGTTCCGCAAGGCTCACCTGACCTTCTAAATAAAAGTGTTCCTGACCACCGACGTGGATGTCGCCGTGAACATAAACAGGGGCTTGGTCAAAGACGTGTTGCTCGACTTTTTTGCCCATCTGGTGCGGAGGTAACAGAGGGTTTTGTGATGTGGCTTTTGGATAAGTGAGGGTTAAATCGTTGTCTTCGGAGTATTCAACTTTAGCCAGACTTGCGGCTTTCCATGCAAGCTCATGTGACGTCGCCAGAATCAGGGCAATGGGCTGCCCAAAGTACTTAATTTCGTTACCCATCGCTAGCAGTGGGTCGCCTTTGAGGATGGTACCAATGTCCTTTTCGCCGGGAATTGACGCTTCAGTCAGTACTTTTACCACGCCTTCAGCGTGCTCAATCTCTGATAAGTCGAGCTCAGTAATGAGGCCTTTAGCGATGGTGCTGGTCACAACGGCGGCGTGTAAGCAACCTGCTGGGGTGGCGTAATCATCGACAAATAGTGCCTCTCCGCTGACTTGTTTCGCAGAACTTTCATGCTTATAAGATTTCCCCACGATTTTTTGGGATTCAGGGAGTATGGTTTGTCCCGATTCAACCTGAGTTAACTTACGCATCTTGCACCAACCTTGTCTCAATGCTCTGAGACTCTAAATAAAAACGTTTAAGCAGGTTCTGAACCAACTTGACTCGATAAGTATTACTGCCTCGTACATCACTCAGTGGCTGAATCACCTGAGGTACCATTTCCTGAGCTTGCTGAACGACAGATAGCGACAATGGCTTACCAATAAATAGCGCTTCTAACTGGCTAAGGCGCACTGATTTCGCGGCCACTCCGCCAGCGGAGATGATGCAATTAGTGACACAGTGGCTGGAACCAAACGCCATATTCAGTCCCAAAGTGACTGTCGCGATATCATCTTCGTAGCGTTTGCTGACTTTATAGATGGCGTGGCGCTCGTTTTTAGCCAGTTGCGGCAAGTGAATTGCGCTGATCCACTGGTTAGGCTGAAGCGCTGTCTGACGGTAACCGGTAATGTACTCTTCCGGTGCCAGTAACACTTTGTCTTCGCCATCATCCAATTCAATCAAGCCATGTAGGCTGATAAGCAGTGGGGCAATATCACCAATGGGTGATGCATGGCCAAGGCTGCCGCCCAGCGTTGCTCTGTTACGGATTGTCAGGCTGCCTAAACGTTCAATCACTTCATCTGCCGTTGGAAAATGTTGTTTCACAAACTCATGTACCTGCGTCATCGGAACTGCCGCACCAATACGCCAACCTGCCGAAGTCTCTGTGATTGTCAGTAAGTCATCGACGTGAGACAAGTCGATCAGTTGCGCCAGAGGTTTGTGTTGCTGAGTCACCTCAAGTGATAAATCCGTTCCGCCTGCGATCATTTTTGCCCCTGGCATATCCTTGATTGCCTGAGCGAGTTGCTGACGGTTTTGCGGGCGCGCATAATCAGGCTCGTTTTCTTCCGAGACGGAGGCCATCCATGTTTTGACTGTGGCTTCATGGGCGCTAAGTGGATCATCGATACGGTTTGCAGTAATTGAGTTCGCTGCTTCTATAAGTGGACCGTAGCCCGTGCAGCGGCAAAGGTTGCCTGACAGAAAGTGCGTTGGGTTTTGTGGGGTTGCTTCTTGCTTCGACAGCGCATAAAGCGACATGACAATCCCGGGTGTACAAAATCCACATTGAGAACCGTGATGGTCAACCACGGTTTGTTGCACGGGATGAAGCTGATCGTTCTGCTTAAGGTGCTCAACGGTAATAACCTGCTTACCGTGTAACGCGTGAAGTGGTGTGATGCAGGCATTGATTTGACGATAATTCAGTTTATGTCCGTCATCGCTATCAACGATCACTACGGTACAAGCGCCACAGTCACCACTGGCACACCCCTCTTTAGAGCCTGTCATGTGTTTCTGTTCACGCAAGTAGTTCAAAAGCATGGTATCTGCTTTTGCTGATGTCACTTTAACGACATCATTATTAATCATGAGCTCTAACATAACTTCCTCTGTTCATTATTATTTAAAACCTGTCCATATGGTCAACTAAAGAGCCCCAAGTTGCTCGCGCCGTCTTGTCGAAAGCACAAGCCAAGGATGAATCTGTTATTCGTTTCGTCTTTGCATAACTAGCCTAGTTGTTGCTATTCGCCAGTTGTTATTAGGACTAAAGCAAAAACCTGACCAACTGGTCGTGTTTTTGAAAAATAACTTTCCACTTTTGGCTTGAGGGCTTATATATCAAGCATAATATGTGTGCCAGAAAACCCCCAACATTTCGAAGGGAACCGTTGGTCCGACTGGATTGTGTACAATTTTGGTGCTAAATCTTGTACATATTGCACTCATTTGATGCAGATTAAGTTTGGCTAAGCGATGGTGATCCCCGATATCAACGGTTCGCTAAGGTTAGCTGAAGCTTTTCAGGGTTGGCGCGTATCTTGTAACGTGTATCTTTTTTAATAACTCGATGAGTCAGATGAATAACGGTATTAACGACGCATAGGTAACGTTAAGCGTTTTAGCAAGCTAAGATGAACCGCTATTTATTACACACTATGGGTAGGGACAAAAAGTTGAGAGATAAGGAGTCAACTTGGCTGTAGAAGCAGGGCAAACAAAACGAGCTAATGTCGGTGAGATTAGACGACGTAATGAAGAGCTTATCTTACAAGCAGCAGCGGATGAGTTCGTCAAGCATGGCTACAAAGGCACCTCTGTTCAGGCCATTGCCGACAGAGTGAATTTACCTAAGGCGAACCTGCTGTACTACTTTAAGTCAAAAACAGGCATCTATAAGGCGTTATTGAAAGACATCCTCACGCTATGGAACGATGGTTTTTCTGAACAAGCCGCCATGTTACCCCCTGAAGTCGTGCTGAGAAATTACATCGTCGGTAAGATGCAATACAGCCGCACACACCCAAAAGAATCGAAGATCTTCGCGCAAGAGATCATTCAGGGTGCACCTATTATTGCGGATTCCATTCAATTCCCCATGGTCAATTGGGCTGCAGGCAAAGCCACAATCATTCAAGCCTGGATTGATCAGGGACTGATTCGCCCTGTTGAGCCTCTGCATCTGCTGTTTCTGATCTGGGGGGCTACCCAGTTTTACGCTGACTTTGATACCGAAATAAGGCTAATTAAAGGCGGGCCCTTGTCGACAGAAGAGTTTGAAAAAGCGCAGGAGTTTGTGGTTGATATGGTGTTGAGGGGCTTGAGAGTAAAGAATTAGATCTGGGCTAAACCGCTTAAAAATGGCAGCGTAATAGTCTTAGCACTGCCATTTGCTCTGTGCTTACATTGGTGTCCTAAAGAGCACTACTCTGGCTTTTGCGGTTTTCGTGGAAGTACCGTGAGAACACGGACGATGAAGGCGTGGAGTTCAGTCATATAGTTACTTAGAAATTCGGCTGTGCTTTCATCGGTGACTATACCATCCTCAGTAATCAGCCCCGGCTTAAATTGGACATAAGCTTCAACCGTATTCATCAGTGGTGAGTTACAAAAACACAATACGCTGCGCAGACTTTGTTGCGCTAATGCAGTTCCTATCGAACCTGGAGAAGTACCAATTACACCCGATGGCTTAGCGGTAAACGAGTTTTGTCCCCCAGGACGGCTCGCCCAGTCAATGGCATTTTTTAACGCGCCTGGTATTGAACGGTTGTACTCTGGCGTGACAAATAGAATGCCATCCACATCGGCGATAGCTTGCTTAAACTCTCGTGCTACCTGAGGGAAATCAGCATCATAATCTGGACTATAAAGGGGCAAATCTTTGATTGGGATCTCTACGAGTTCAAGCTCTGGCGGTGCTAAACGAGCCAGTGCTTTCGCTAGCATCCTGTTAATTGAGTTTGAAGACAAACTACCAACGAAATAGCCAACTTTGTATTGTGCCATGTTATTTATCTCCTGATCCGAGTGATTGATATTATTGAATTTATTCCACCATTTTTCTCAGTTGACTTAGCTGTGGCTGAGGTGCTTTCCAACTGAGTTCGAACACGATTTCTCTAAGAACCGCCGCTTTTGTTTTTTCGTCTTGTATGTTGTCTATGTTTTCCTTGAGGAGGTTTTTAATTTCATAGACTTGATGAAAAGAGGGATACACCTTTTCTGCCATATCGAGGTATTTGATGGCATTGACAAAATCTTGATTCACTAACGCGTCAAAGGCCTTTGCCTCGTATTCGATGGCAGATTGATATTTAGATTTATTTTCCTGGACACTGTTGATGGTTTCGATGCCTATCTTTCCGACATTACTGACATTCTCTTCTTTCGAACTCGCGAGGCCGTTAAAAAGCTGCTCGGTTTCGGATTCATCGAGAACCAAAGCAATCAGGTTGGTTGTGAGCACCACATGCTTTTCATCATCGGCCAGTAAATCAGGCATCAGTTTATTAATAAACTCATACCGCGATGTATTCTCTCTGGACTTTTCTAGCTCATAGGTCTTTTGTTTTAGATCCGCTTCCACCTTTTTGACATAAGCGTCAATTTCTTGCATTTCCGCATTGAGATTGAAATTCATGACGCTAAGAATGATGGTGATGATTGACGAGCCTACGCCAATCCAAACCGTAATTTTATCTGACATGATAACCAAAAGATTGCTAACCAAATTGCTTCAAGTATAGCAACGGAGCATGAAAAAGCGCGTGGGTGCATATAGATGTTATGAATTTGAAACGCCCTTTTAAGGCGGACTGTGAGCCCTGAATTGACGCCGAAACAATTAAAAACTTAAAAACCGAAGAGGGCATTAAGCTCATGCTTTTATTTGAGCTACCGCGAGATTTATCCGCGCAGTTTTCGGTTTAATCAAAGCATTCCAAACAACAAAACAAATGGTCTGCATATGATTGTAAGTAATGTTTCTGATGAGTTAATCAAAGATAAAGCGAAGCAAGAGTGGCTTTCATACTGGCAACACTTTAGTTCTCTGAACGATAGATATTGCAGTGAGGTCAATTGCGTTGTTGAACATACGCATGGCGTATTAGTCAAAGCCCATAATGATGAACGACAACTATACGTGATCCCATTGTGCAAGGCGCACAGTGAAAATTTAGACAGCCCACTCGAAATCGCGGAGGGTACGGAAGTGATTCCTGCCAACCTTACTTTGTAAAGACTTGGCAACACGCAGCGAGTTTGTCGTGACGTGTTGCCAACATTTTCTATTATCTCTTCTTATAAACACGCTCTGGGCGGCCAACGCGGCCGTGTTGGATAACAGCATGGACAAAGCCTTTCGCAGTAAGAAATTCAAGGTAGCGACGAGCGGTGGTTTTACTGATGCCCACTTCTTTACCCAGAGTATCAGCAGTATAGAGTTCTTCATTTTCATCAAAAGCCTCAGTGACCTTATCCAGCGTCAGCTCGTCAATGCCTTTAGGTAATTGTTGAAGATGCGCGGTTTTAGATTGAAAGTTAAACAATTCATCAACATGGCGCTGGTTAATACTGTCGTTGGAGTTCAAGGAGCTGGTGTATTTCAGGTAGCGGTCCAGCGAGTCGGCTAAACGGTCATACGAAATCGGTTTTAACAGGTAGTCAAATACACCACATCTCACCCCTTCGCGTACCGTTTCCATATCATTAGCCGCAGTGATAAAAATGACATCGGGTGAGCTTTTCGACGCTGTTATTTCTTTCAGTAAATCAATCCCTTTACCATCTGGAAGATAGTTATCTAACAGCAGCAGTTTCGGCTTTAGTAACTGAATCATCTTTTTTGCTTCCGTCACGCTTTTGGCAATGCCAATCGGTCTAAAGCGCAGCGTTTGCTGCAAATAATAGGAGTGAAACTCGGCGATGTTGTTTTCGTCTTCGACGATCAATACGTCATAGGTTTCCATCATTTGTACTCATGTTAGGAATAAATAAAGAAAAAATTGTTCCGGCTGGTTCTGCGTCATCCACCACAATTGTGCCCCCAGCACGGGTGACAAAGTGGTTAACAAGGTAGAGCCCGATGCCGTGGCCTGGTTGTTCTTTGCTTGTGATCCCTTTTTCAAATAGGGATTCTGCTATTTGTGACGGAATCCCGGTGCCATTATCCGCGACTTCGACAATCAGCTCATCTTCGCCATAATCCGAGAGCAAAATAGTGACTTGTTTATTGCTGTCTGGATTTTTTAGTGTCGCTTCATACGCGTTGTCGAGCAGATTCCCCATAATCGCGGCAAGTTCATCTTCGGTAATTCGCGTCGGAGGATGGTGTAGCTGGCAAAATGGATCAAACTCGAGGGTTAACCCCAACTCATGGGCGCGGGTGTATTTACCAAGTAACAGACCCGCAATCACTTTTGAGTTAAAGGTTCGCGAGATGAAATCAATCAATTGTTGATGCGTTTCCGTTTCTTGACGAATCGCTTTTAGCGCCTGGTCATAAGCGCCAATTTGTATCAATCCACTGATAGTGGAAAGTTTATTTGCGTACTCATGACTTAGTACGCGCAAATTATCGGTTTGTTGACGAATATTGTTGAGCTGATAATTGAGCGTACTCTTGTCGTTACGTGGTCGAAAACTGATCACCCAGCCAATATCATGCTCGTTTTCCCAGATGCGAACTCGTGTAGCAACTAAGGTCTCGCCGTTACAGGTGATGACCTCATGTTGACGCTCTTGAATGTCTTGCTCACCGTTCATTTTTACGCCGTAGAAAAATTCACATGGGGTAATGAATTCCTTGACCATACGTCCACGCAGGTAATCTAAATGGTGTGCAATACCAAGAATACGCAGGGCTTCTTGGTTAGCGGAGAGAAAACGCCCTTGTTTATCAACGGCAACAATACCTTCATACACAGCTTCCAGAACCGAATTTTGCACTCGAAGTGAGAGCGCAATTTCTTCAGGCTCCATGCCGTACATCTGTTTTTTAATGTGTCGAGAAAATGCCCACGCGCCCAAAGTGGAGCAGGCAAAAATGATGAGAAGAGCGAAGAAAAAAGGATAAGAGTAGAGCAGTAACCAGGTACTGACGGTATCTAATAAGTAACCGATTGAGACCACACCGATGATCTCTCCTTGTGGCGAGAACACAGGAGATTTGCCACGAATTGCAACTCCAAGACTGCCTTTACGAACCGAGTGATAATGTTCGCCTTTTTCAAGTGCGCGTACGTTATCGCCGCCCTGCATCGGATAACCAATTTTTTCTTTATCCGGATGAGCAAGACGAATGCCCTGGTCATCGCCCACCACAATAAAGTCTGCATCGGAGATTTTCTGTAAGCGGGCGATTTGCTTTACGACTTCGGCGTCATTGTGCTGTGCAATCGCAGCGATTAACTGTGGGTCACTGGCAATTTCTCGTGCTTGAATCACCGCACGCGTGCTGACCTGATGGGTCAGCGTGTTGGATAAGATGTAGTGAAAGTAACCACCTATCAATAGTAGCTGAATACTTACGACCACAAACAGCAGTGCCCAAACACGCTGGCGAAAGGTCATGTTTCTGCATAAATGGTGATGAAAGGCTTGATTTGGCATGTGATCGTCGTTGCAACTTAAGAACAGTGAATTTATAAAATGAAACGAGGAAGAGAACTGATCTCGATCTAGTGGAGTTATCATTTGTCAGTCTCTTCCTACATTTGTCTAGCCGATCACATATTTGATCATCACACCCGCCGCTACAGCTGAGCCGATAACCCCGGCAACGTTAGGACCCATGGCGTGCATCAGCAAAAAGTTTTGCGCATTGGCTTCAAGGCCGACTTTGTTTGAGACGCGCGCAGCCATTGGGACGGCGGAAACGCCCGCTGACCCAATCAAAGGGTTAACTTGTTCGGACGTAAAACGATTAAGCAGTTTCGCCATCAGAACGCCCGCTGTTGTACCGATACAAAATGCCACAATACCCAGGGCCAAAATTCCGATGGTTTCGGCTTGGAGGAACTTATCCGCCATCAGTTTTGAACCAACTGAAAGGCCAAGGAAGATCGTCACAATGTTGATTAGCGCGTTTTGCGCGGTGTCAGACAGACGTTCAACCACACCACATTGGCGCATCAGGTTACCAAAGCAGAACATACCCAGCAGTGGTGTTGCTGAAGGCAGGAGCATAGCGATGAGTACAAGGAGCAAGAGTGGGAAACACACTTTCTCTAGCTTGCCGACTTTACGTAGCTGCTGCATGGTAATTTGTCGCTCAGCCGGTGTAGTGAGCGCACGCATGATAGGTGGCTGGATTAGCGGCACTAACGCCATATAGGAATATGCAGCAACGGCAATCGCACCGAGAAGCTCTGGCGCCAGCAAACTTGACACGTAGATAGCGGTTGGGCCATCCGCACCACCGATAATGCCAACTGCGGCCGCTTGAGCCACGCTAAAGTCCATCAGGCCAAAGCTACTTAAACCCAGAGCGCCAAGGACGGTGGCGAAGATACCAAACTGCGCTGCAGCGCCGAGTAACAGCGTTTTAGGGTTAGCCAGCAGGGGACCAAAGTCAGTCATTGCCCCAACGCCCATAAAGATCACCAAAGGACCTGCCCCTGAAGCGATAGCCACGCTGTAGAATTGGTACAGCATGCCATCAGTGTATTGATACTCTTCAGCCAGCAAATGAATATTAGTGAGCTGGGTAGGTGTGGCACTTGCAAGCGCTGCTTTGATTTCAGCGGCGGAGTCCATCGTCAGATTCAATGCTGATGCAAAGGCTGACATTACTTCCGGCTTGGCTGCATGCAGCGCGTTTTCAACGGCTGACATTGCAAGCCCTGCATCGGGAAGGTTGGCAAGAATACCACCAAAGCCGATCGGTACCAGCAAGAGAGGCTCAAACTGTTTAACGATTGCCAAATACAGCAGAAGTAAGCCGACAATGATCATTATGGCCTGGCCCACCTCAAGGTGGAACAAGCCAAAATCATTGACCAGCGCAAATACTTTTTCCATTGTAGCGACTCCTGTTAAGCGATTTGCAGTAGCGGTGCACCGACATCGACGGCATCACCTTCTGAGACATCTATACTTGCAATTTGACCGTTACGCGCGGCGCGCACTTCGGTTTCCATTTTCATTGCTTCCAGGATCAGCAGGACTTGACCTTCTTCGACGGTATCGCCCGGCTTAGCGTGAATTTTCCAAATGTTACCGGCTAGCGGAGCATTCATCGGCTCAGTATTCGCTGCTGGTGCTGGTACAGCAGTTGGCACAGGTTGTGGGGCTGCACTTGGTGAAACTTGAGTGACATCGCCCCCTTCGTTGACTTCAACCACATACGTTTGGTTGTTAACAGTAATGGTGTACGTGCTTGATTCTTGTGTCATTTTACTTTTCTCTGTATTTGCTGGTTTAGATTGAGATGCTGATGGCTTAGGCTCAAAGGCATCTGGGTTGTGGCGGTTTTCGAGGAATTTCCAGCCAACCTGAGGGAATAGGGCGACGGTCAAAACATCATCGATTAGGTCATCGGCAAGCGTGAGGTTTTTCTCTTGAGCCTGAGATTTTACGTCGTTAATTAGGGCATCGAGCTCTGGCGGTAGTTGGTCTGCTGGGCGGCAGGTTAGTGGCTGCTCACCATCGAGTACACGAGCTTGCAAATCAAGGTTGACTGGCGCTGGAGTGCGGCCGTATTCACCTTTTAAAACGCCCGCCGTTTCTTTGGTGATGGTTTTGTAACGCTCACCCATCAATACATTGATCACCGCTTGAGTGCCGACGATCTGCGACGTTGGGGTGACTAGTGGAATAAAGCCAAGCTCTTCACGTACTTTTGGAATTTCAGTCAGCACTTGATCCAGTTTGTCTTCCGCATTCTGTTGTTTGAGCTGACTTTCCATATTGGTGAGCATGCCACCGGGCACTTGTGCGACGATGATGCGTGAATCTGAGCCTTTTAGCTGGCCTTCAAAAGCGGCGTATTTTTTACGTACTTCTCGGAAGTAAGCGGCGATAGACTCTAGTTTTTCAATATTAAGTCCGCTATCAAATGGCGTGTCTTTTAGCGTCGCGACTAACGATTCTGTGGCTGGGTGGCCGTAGGTGCCGCTCATTGATGAGATAGCGGTATCAACGCGGTCAACGCCTGCTTCAATCGCTTTAATAATCGTCATATCTGCAAGGCCAGCAGTAGAGTGGCAATGCAGGTGAAGTGGTACATCGACTTGCTTTTTCAGGGTAGAGACCAGCTCTTCGGCTTGGTATGGCGTTAAAATACCCGCCATGTCTTTGAGTGCGATGGAGTCGACGCCGATTTCGCTTAATTGCTGCGCGACATCAACCCAGGTTTGTAAATTATGTGCCGGGCTGGTGGTATAGCAAAGTGTCCCTTGGGCATGAGCATTGTTATTTTTTACTGCGGTGATGGCTTGCTGCATATTGCGCGGGTCGTTCATGGCATCAAAGACACGGAAAACGTCCATTCCGTTACTCACTGCGCGTTCGACGAATTTATCCACCACATCGTCAGCATAATGACGATAACCTAATAGGTTTTGGCCACGCAGCAGCATTTGTAGCGGCGTTTTAGGCATGGTTTTTTTTAATTCACGCAGACGTACCCATGGGTCTTCACCAAGAAAGCGAATGCAACTGTCAAACGTCGCGCCGCCCCAACATTCCAGAGACCAGTAACCAATCTCATCAAGCTGTTGAGCGATAGGGAGCATGTCATCTAAGCGAAGACGAGTTGCGAATAACGATTGATGCGCGTCACGTAAGACAACGTCAGTTATGCCAATGGTTTTTTTTGACTCAGACATGAGTATTCCTTCTACAGCGAGTTTTGTTGAATTCTTTTTTGGTGGACTGCCGCCGCCAGCACGGCAACCAACTGGTTATCTTGTTGTGCTGAAGGTGGAGGAGTAACACTTTTTGTTGCCGGTTTTGGGGCAGGTTCTGGGAACCAGCGTGCGATTAATTTGGACATGGCGGTGACGGCGAACACCAAAAAGACGAGAAAAATGAACACAAACCCCATGCCTAACGTCATCAGGTTGAGTCCTTCGGAAAATAGATTTGACTGCATAAGCGCTCCCAAAAATAAGTGGGGGAGCAAAGGTCACCCGTTTGCTCCCAGTGAAAAAAGAGTGCGATTAACCGCCAAGTACGCCAAACACGACACTGGCAATAATCAGTACCAGACCGCCACCAAGACGTGAGGAGATTTGCGCATAAGAAAGCAGAGACATGCGGTTTGAAGCAGCAAGTACTTCCAGGTCACCAGAACCACCGCGGTTTGCCATACAAAGGCCAGCAGTAATGGATGATTCAATAGGGTAGAAGCCCATCACCCAGCCACCAACAGATGCGCCAATAATGGCACCTACGACGATAAGTGAAGCGATAACCACGTTTGTGAAATTCAATGCGTTGATGATTTCGCCAAGGTCGGTATACGCGATACCTACGCCGACCATCAGTACCCAAAGCAGCTGTTTTGAGAAGAATGAAGCGAGACGCTTAGCGCCTTCTTTTATCTCGTCAGAACACAAACCACACGCGTTAATGATGGCAACCAAAATCACCATGTAAGCAAAGGTATGAATTTTTACATCACCAAAGCCTGGTAAAATTTGTTTCGATAGTGCAGCAGAAAACGTGTATACACAGGCAGCTAGCATGAGGCCAATCGCGATTTCACGCGGGGTGATTTTGGCTTCTTTTTGCTCGCCAACGCTGAAGTTAGACTTACGTAGCAATTCGCCATTACCTGTTAGTGATGGCATTCTTTCACCGATGCCATTAAGTACCGCTGCTGCCACAATCGCAACGATGTTAGCGATGGTTAAAATCGCGATAGCAATTGAGTAGTACTGCTCTTTAGAACCGCCTGTAACGGATTCATAGATTTCTGATAGAGGAATCGCGCCTGCACCGTTACCGCCGCCCATGATAGGAAGAACGTATAACATCATGATTTCTTTAACAGAAATTCCGAAGATCAAACCACCCAGAATGCCAAGAACTGACGCGCCAGCTACAGCAGCTAAAATCGTTGGGATGTAGCCGACAAGGGATTTGAGCAAAAGTTTACGGTTTACGGCAAGAATCGAACCCGTAATCAATACGGCAATAAACAAGTCGAGGAAGTCAGTACTTTTCATGACGTCGGTGACGGTTGCTATTTCTTTATCCGTTAATAAACCAGCATGAACAAACCAAGCGGCGACCAAGAAAATCATGACAGGCGCACCACCGATATATTTATTGAAGATGGGTAGACGATTCCCTAATTCACCAAATAAGGCTCCAACCACGAACATAAAACCAAAACCACCCACAATATTATTTGGGATAGTGTCAGTGACGTGCGCGATTAAAATAACCATGAATAAGATGCTGTAGAGAGGTAATGGTAGGCCAAAAATTCTAACTTGCGATAACATCGCTAAGCCAGAGCTTTGTCCTTCATTTATAATTAATGTTTTTTCGTTCATCTTAAATATTCCATTGTTGATGTTTCATTTATAACTTATTAATATTTTCTCTCCTTAACTGTGAGAGTGATCATTTAATGTCATGGCTTAAAGATACACTTATGAATTTAAAGTTTTTAATTGTTTAGTTTTGTTATATTTCAATAGGTTAGGTAATAAAAAACATTAAATTCATAAAGGTTTTTTAGTCGCAAAAAATAGTCGACTTCGATCATCATTTTCTATCGCTTATTCGCTCACTATTTATGTGTCGAGATAAGGGGATGAATAAGATGTTAGACACTTATACGTTAAGCAGGGTTAGTGCCAGGAACCAGAACAAATGGTTTGATATAGCGGCGTTCTTACAACGCTTTAACCTTGGCATCGACACGGATGTAGAACGCTTTATTGTCGCGTATTCAGGCGAGGAGATTGTAGCCTGCGGCGGGATTGCCGGTAATATTCTCAAATCAATTGCTATCGTTGAACAACTTCATGGTACTGGGTTTTCATTGAAACTCATGACCGAATTAACCACCTTGGCTTATGAAATGGGAAGGTATGAGTTATTCCTATTTACTAAGCCACAGAATGTTAAGTTATTTCGTCAATCTGGTTTCTTTCCGATTGCAAAAGTCGACGGTAATTTAGTCCTTTTAGAGAATAGTCAATATCGTTTAAGAAACTATTGTCGTAAATTGAAAAAATTAAAAGTAGAAGGCGGTAAAATTGGTGGAATCGTTATTAATGCGAATCCATTTACTTTAGGTCATCAATATTTAATTGAGCAAGCGGCAAAAGATTGCGATTGGCTACATATCATTGTCGTTAAAGAAGAAGGAAGTGAATTTTCTTATCACGACAGATTTGAAATGATTAAAAGTGGTATTAGTCATATTCGAAATATAACGGTACATCCAGGTTCAAATTATATTATTTCAAGAGCGACATTTCCTACGTATTTTATTAAGTCTCAGGGCTTGATTAACTATTGTCATACCGCCATCGACTTAAAGCTATTTCGTCATTTCATCGCGCCAGCTTTGGGCATTACCCATCGTTATGTGGGCAGTGAGCCTGAGTGCGTGGTCACCAGCCATTACAACCAACAAATGAAACATTGGCTGACCACAGAGGATTTGAAGTGGCCATCGGTTGAAGTGGTTGAACTTGAGCGTAAAACCGTACAGCAACAGCCAATATCTGCTTCAACGGTGCGTTCGCTACTAAAACAAGGGCAGCTCAAACAGCTCACTTTGCTGCTGCCACAGACATCCATCGATTATATCCAGAGCCATCAACTGTTCACTGCGGCGCGCTCTGGTGAGTTTGCGGCTGCTTAGCTGCCTAAAAAATTAACGTGTAAAGGTTTATTGAATGAAAATTATACAGCCCGCTTTTGCAGGCACACTGGAGTCCAGTGACTTGCAAGTTCGTATTGCGCCGAACCCTGAAGGCGTGATTGATATTGCGCTAGACAGTTCGGTACAAAAGCAGTTCGGTGGCGCTATTGAACGTTTGGTTCGTCAGGTGCTCTGCAGCATGGGTGTCGAATCTGCCCAGCTTGAGATTGAAGACAAAGGTGCTTTGGATTGTGTGATCAAAGCTCGGGTCCAAGCCGCAGTTATGCGCGCAGCCGAGAGTAAACAGATTGAATGGGGAGCACTATCATGAGTCAATTACGTCGCAGCATGCTGTTTGTTCCTGGCGCTAACGCCGCCATGTTGAGCAACACGTTTATCTACAAGCCAGATGCCATCATGTTTGACTTGGAAGATTCCGTCTCTATACGCGAAAAAGATACTGCAAGAATGTTGGTGTTTAATGCGCTGCAACACCCTTTTTATCAAGATGTTGAGACCGTGGTCCGCGTTAATCCTCTCGACTCTGAGCACGGTCTTAATGACCTCAATGCCGTCATTCGCGGTGGTGCAGACGTGGTTCGTCTACCTAAAACTGACAATGCTGAAGACGTTCTGGAGATGGAACGTCATATCTCAGAGATTGAGCGCCAATGTGGTCGTGAAGTAGGCAGCACTAAAATGATGGCAGCGATTGAGTCGGCTAACGGGGTTAATAACGCCGTGGATATCGCACATTGCTGTCCACGTTTAATTGGTATTGCGCTTGGTGCTGAAGACTATGTTCGTGACTTGCGCACCCAGCGCTCAGCTGAAGGCACCGAGCTTTTGTTTGCCCGTTGTTCAATTCTGCAGGCGGCTCGTTCTGCAGGAATCATGGCGTTTGATACGGTTTATTCTGATGCTAATAACGAGGAAGGGTTCTTACGTGAAGCTGAGCACATCAAACAACTTGGCTTTGATGGTAAGTCGTTGATTAACCCTCGCCAAATCGAAATTATTCATAACGTATTTGCCCCAACGCAGAAAGAAGTGGACTACGCCATTCGCGTGATTGAAGCTGCGAAAGAAGCCGAAGAGCAAGGTCTCGGTGTGGTGTCTCTTAACGGCAAAATGGTCGATAGCCCAATCATTGAGCGCGCGCGCTGGACTCTTCAAAAAGCACAAACAGGTATCAAACAGTAAGGCAGTATCATGGCAGAATTTGAATTTAATCTAGACCTTCCTCACGCGTCTTCGCTGACCGCATTTGGCGGTGCCAACCGTACTACGCCTTATCTGGTTGATGCGAAAGCAAAAACGGGTCGCAAAATGAAAACCGACCTTGAGCAAGCGATCCGCGACTCGGGCCTACAAAATGGTATGACCGTCTCTTTCCACCACTCGTTTCGCGGTGGGGATAAAGTCATCAATATGGTGATGGAAACTATCGCCAGTATGGGCTTTAAAAACCTAACGTTAGCGCCGAGTTCACTAACCAGCGTTCATTCGCCTATCGTTGAGCACATCCGTAATGGTGTGGTGAGTAAGCTTTATACCTCGGGTATTCGCGGCGAACTGGGCGAGGCTATTTCGAACGGATTGTTGCAAGAACCCGTGCATATTCACTCCCACGGTGGTCGTGTTCACCTGGTACAAAGTGGTGAGCTGAATATCGATGTCGCCTTTATCGGTGTCCCTTGCTGTGATGAGTTTGGTAATGCGAATGGCATTCATGGTCAATCTCGCTGTGGATCGTTGGGCTATGCCAAAGTGGATGCGCAGCATGCAAAACATGTGGTCATGCTGACAGAAAGTTTAGCGCCTTATCCCAACCATCCTGCGTCTATCACGCAAGACTATGTAGATGCGGTAGTGCAAGTCGCTGAAGTGGGTGACCCAGCCAAAATTGGCGGTGGTGAGACGCGCCTTACCAGCAACCCGCGTGAACTTCTGATAGCGAAGCGAGCGGCGGATGTCATCATCAACTCACCTTATTTCAAACAAGGCTTTAACCTGCAAACCGGGTCTGGTGGCGCGTCGTTAGCGGTCACTCGCTTTTTAGAAAATGAAATGGTGAAACAAGACATTACAGCAGAGTTTGCGTTAGGTGGTATCACTTCAACTATGGTGGCGATGCACGAAAAAGGCTTAATTAAAAGCTTACTGGATGTGCAATGTTTTGATGCTGGTGCGGCGGACTCATTAGCACGCAACCCAAATCATATTGAGATTTCCGCTAACGAATACGCGAATCCATCCTCAAAAGGGGCGGTGGTTGATCGCTTAGATATTGTGATTCTCAGTGCGTTAGAAATTGATACTCAATTTAACGTCAACGTAATCACCGGTTCTGATGGGGTCATTCGCGGTGCTTCTGGTGGCCACTGTGATACCGCCGCAGGTGCAAGTTTAGCGATTGTCGTTGCGCCACTTGTTCGCGGGCGAATTCCAACCGTAGTGAATCGAGTGCTCAATACGGTCACACCGGGTGAGTCAGTGGATGTGTTGGTGACCGATCACGGTGTGGCGGTGAACCCAAAACGTGCGGATGTGCGAGAGCAGCTAGAAAGCAAAGGCATTGAAGTGGTAGAGATTGAAACGCTTTACCAACGCGCTATGACTTTAACGGGTGAACCAGCACCGATTGAGTTTGAAGAACAAATCGTGGGTTATGTTCGCTACCGTGATGGCTCTGTGATTGATGTGATTAGGAGAGTAAAACAATGACCTGTGATCGCCAAGCACACGCGGTTGGGCTTGACGAAGTATTGGAGAGCAAAGAGGCTCGAATGAAACGACAACATGAGTGGCTTAGCCGCCACTCATCACCTCTTATCTCCTTTACTGTCAATATTCCCGGCCCATACAAGTTAACCCCAAGTTCCAGCAAAGTGTTTGAACAAGGGGTGGAGGCCATAAGCCTTGCTTGTAAGCAACACGGCTGTGATATAGCCGAGCGCCAATTGCTGACGAAAAATACTGGCCCTGAAGGGGTCTTTGCGGTGAAAGCCGTCAGCGCATCGGTACTCAAAAAGCTGATGATTAAAATTGAGTCTTGTCACCCGTTGGGCAGGCTGATGGATCTCGACGTAATAGGCGAAGACGGCAAAATTATATCGCGCAAAGGGAAACAAATGCCGCGTCGCAAATGCCTCATCTGTGAGCAAGATGCCGTCGTCTGTGGGCGCAGTCATCGTCACGCACTCTCTGAACTGACTTCCGTCATCGATGAAATGGTAAGAGAATATGAATACAGCGCTTAATCTTTTAGTGGGTACTGAGCACTTTTGCAGTACACCTGTTCAAGCTGATCGCTCAGTCCGTGTTGACCTGTTCAAATTGGTCTCTGAGTTGGCTTATCACGCGATGCTGGTAGAAGTGCACCTGACGCCGAAACCAGGGTTAGTGGATTTACTTGATAATGGCGCCCACAGTGACATGGATGTGCGCCTGTTTGAACGCAGTGCCGAAGCCATTAAGCCTTTTATTCATGACTTTTTGAGTGCTGGTTTTGAACATCGTCCGTTTATGGCTGATAGCTTACTGCCAGCATTGAGGCCTATTGGTATCCAGGCGGAGCAGGCGATGTTTAGATCCACTCAAGGGGTCAACACGCATAAAGGTATGATTTTCAGCATTGGGCTGATTTGCGGTGCCATTGGTTGGTTAAAAGGCAAAGGTTTAACGCTTGACTCGATTCATGTTAGCCACGTCATAAAACGTTGTTGCGAAACCTTGGTTATAGATGAACTGAAACATTCAAATCGCACTGCCGATACTCACGGTGAAAAGCTCTTTCAGCAATATGGCTTGACTGGCGCTCGCGGAGAAGCGGCGTCGGGTTTTGCCACCATTACTCAGTTTAGCCTTCCTGCGTATGAGCAAGCGATTGCCAAAGGAAAAACCACCGAACACGCATTGTGGCAAACTTTGTTGGTCTTGATGGCCAACAACCAAGACACCAACGTTGTGTCTCGCGGTGGCATGCATGGACTGCGTTTCGTGCAAAATGCAGCTTGGCAACTTTTGCAAAAAGGGGGCTGTGACCATCCTCAACTCGAACAAGAACTTATTGAACTCAATAAGCAGTTTACTGAGCGCCGTCTGAGCCCGGGAGGGAGTGCAGATTTGTTAGCGATGACCTGGCTTTTAGCGCAGTTAAACCACCTCAGTCAACATAGTCGTTAAAGCGACAACAGTGAAAATAAGGATTTCACCTTCATGGAAATGTATACAGATGTTCTTGTGCTCGGCATTGCGGGTAACTTTGCCGGTCACCTACAACAAGCGGGAGAGGCGGCAGACTTTGCCCAGATTGAAGGGGCAGACCTTGCGATGCCGCAAGCACTGTTTCCTATCTACGTGCCTGCTGAGAGCAATTCATTTTTAACTAATTTCCCGCTCAGTCATGATGCGATTCAACTGCCTCTGGATGTGGATAATTTACAAATTGAACCAGAAGTGGGGCTGTTGTGCGATGTCATCTATGATCAGAATAATCACGTCGTTGATTTACTGCCTCAATCATTTGGTGCCTTTAACGATTGCTCCATTCGCCGTCCTAATGCTAATAAGATCAGTGAGAAAAAGAACTGGGGAACGGCGTCAAAGGGCATTGCCCAAACCATGTTGCCGATAAGCGGTTTGACTCGTGGCGGTGATATTGATCAATATCGGATTGCAAGCTTTCACCAGCGCGGCGAAGCGTTTGAACTGTATGGTGAAGATTGCGAAATCTCTGGCTACACCTATTTCTACGACACCTTGCTTAATTGGATTGGTGAGCAGATGAACCAGCAGCAAGACATGGGGCCGAAAGAAAATATCAAACAGATGATTGCTGAAGCAAACTACCCATCTCAGGTCCTGCTGGCGTTAGGTGCGACGCGTTACACCCCATATGGTGAGTCTAACTTTTTAAAACGTGGCGATGTGAGCATGGTGGTAGTGTATGACCAGCGCAGTTATACACCGCAGAAAATTCGTCAGTTGGCGGCAGCTAATGATCTTCAGCAGCAGGGTATTTCGGCGGTGGTTCAAACCGTGTTCTAACCCTAAAACATTCTATTTGTAGGGCAGTGTTGGCGTTGGTCGGTACTGTATTTTGCCTAACATCAGAGTTGTAGGGACATGGATGTTAGGCTTTTCTTATTTCGCTTTTCTTATTTCGCTTTTCTTGTTTCGGAAGTAGAGGAATCCCCACTCCTGTTGGTTAAGATCGCTTTACATGGCTATTTATCTGAGATGTAGCAACGTTTAATCTCTTCAATCAGCGCCTTAGCCAGTGGTGTAGCAGAATTGTTTTTCAATGTGATCAACATAACCGGAATTTGGTAGGTGTATTTTTCCGGCAGGATAGGCTTGAACAACCCCTTGTCGACCCAACTGCTGGCGTAGTGTTCTGGCAGGTAGCCAATAAACGCGCCTGATAAAATCAAATGTGCGATCCCTTCATCGTGATAGGCGGTAGCGCTGTTTTGGTAATTCAGTGCGTCGTTGCGGGTTTCTTTGTCACGCATGTAGTTACTGGTGATCACTTCTGCTTGTTGTAAAAGAGTCTTGATTTCAGAAGGTTTGCAGTCGAATAGCGGGTGGCCTTTGCCACAATACAAATAGTTGGTTTCATTATGCAGGGGGAAGTAATCGAGTCCTCTTAATTGGTGACGGCTGACGCCAATACCGACCAGCGAACGACCATTTACTACCGATGTTTCTACTTCGCGTGCTTCACAGACGTTGATGTCGAACTGTAAGTTGTTGCTTCGGCTTTTTAATGACGACACTACCTCTGACACGCGGCAGCGTGGATCGTTGACTAAGGTGTCAATCATGGCAATCGTTGCTCGGCCAGAAAGTTCATTTTTCGAACTTGCGACGGTGGCAGCAAAGGCTTCGCACTGTTGTAGTAATTCCAGTGATGCCTGATAAGTCACCCGTCCTGCTTCTGTTACTTCAAAGCCGCTTCGTCCGCGTTTACACAGTTTAATACCAAGCCGCAATTCCAAATCCGATAAATGAGAACTAATGGTTGAGCGACCGATGTTTAAACGGGATTCCGCTGCCGATAAACCACCACACTCGACAATAGCAACGAATATTCTCAGCATACGTAAATCAACGTCTTGCACCTGCATAGGTAGGCCTCTTTATAGTTTGGATTGTTAGTTCGATAAATCCGGAATGAACTACGAACATTATGCTTTTATAAAACATCCAGAGCAAGCTAGCATAGGTCCATAAGTAACGTGATAGCAAAATATCGTCTGTTAGGAGAACAAAATGACGTTTAGATATGGTGTAGACCGACTAAACCTAGATATCGTGAATGGAATTGCTGACGGCAGCATCAAAGCGGAACTGTGTGAAGAAGCGCTGGATAAGATCAATGCAAGTCGTCGTAATGTAGACATCATCGCTGCATCTGATAAGGCGGTGTACGGCATCAATACTGGTTTCGGTCCTCTATGTGATACGCAAATCTCACCTGAAGAAACGCATCTACTACAAAAAAACCTCCTGATTACTCATGCGGTTGGTGTTGGTGAGCCAATTGCTAAACCAATCTCAAAACTGATGCTGATTACTAAGGTGCATGCGTTAAGTCAGGGTTACTCGGGCATTCGCCTAGAAGTGGTTCAGCGCATGTTGAGCTTCATCGAACTGGATCTTATTCCTGTTGTGCCGGAGCAAGGATCAGTGGGGGCGTCTGGCGATTTGGCCCCTCTTTCTCACCTGTTTTTGCCTCTTATCGGTGAAGGTGAATTCTGGCAGGGAGACAGCATTGTCCCTGCGGCACAAGCACTTCGTGAAAACGGCCTAGAGCCTCTTGAGCTGCATGCTAAAGAAGGTTTGGCACTGATCAACGGCACACAGTTCATCTTGTCACATGCGATTACCGCGCTAACAAAAATGCGTTACCTGCTAGATCTGGCTGATTTGGCTGGCGCGATGAGTATCGAGGGCATGCAAGGCAGTGGCTCGCCATTCAGAGAAGAGCTTCACCTGACGCGTGCGTTCGTAGGTAACATTGAAGTTGCAGCGCGTATGCGCCGTTTCTTCGAAGGTTCTGAGAACATGGCTTCTCATGCTGATTGTGTTCGCGTGCAAGACCCATATTCACTGCGTTGTATTCCGCAGGTACACGGTGCTTCTCGCAACGCTTTTAACCACTTAAAAGAGCTGGCTGAAATCGAAATGAACTCTGTGACTGATAACCCGATCGTTATCAGTTCTGAAGAAGCAATTTCAGGTGGTAGCTTCCATGGTCAACCTCTGGCGATGGTATTGGATTACGCTTCAATCGCAGCTGCGGAGCTGGGCAACATTGCAGACCGTCGTTGTTACCTGCTTCTTGAGGGCTTGCACGGTCTGCCGCGTCTGTTGACCTCATCTGGTGGCCTTAACTCGGGTATGATGATTCCGCAATACGCGACAGCTGCACTGGTGACTGAAAACAAATCACTCTGTTTCCCACCGTCTGCTGATAGCGTACCGACCTCAATGGGTCAGGAAGATCACGTTTCTATGGGTAGCATCTCTGGTCGTAAACTGAACCAGATTCTAGGTAACCTGGAAAAGATTTTAGCTATCGAACTGATGTACGCCGCGCAAGCGATAGAGTTTAGACGTCCGCACAAATGTTCAGATCTGATTGAAGAAAACTTCCAGATTATTCGTGAGAAAGTTGCCAAGCTAGAAGAAGACCGCCTGCTTAAGCCTGATATCGATGCGATGATCACACTGGTTAAAACACAAGCATTTAACGTGAACTAAGGGAGACTCACAAAATGAAAACCGTATTAAATTTTCAAGACCAGATTAAGCAAGGACTCCCTAGTACACTGCCGGAAGCAAAGCCTTATCCGGAAGGCGTAAACCGCGCGCCAAAACGTAAAGACATTCTGAGCCCAGAAGAAAAGCAGCTCGCTATTCGTAATGCATTGCGTTACTTCCCGAAAGAGTGGCATGAGGAATTGGCAGCGGAGTTTGCTCAAGAGCTGAAAGATTTCGGTCGTATTTACATGTACCGCTTCAAGCCAAGTTACAACATGAAAGCGCGCTCTATTTCAGATTATCCAGCCAAGTGTGAGCAGGCAGCGGCCATCATGCTGATGATCGACAACAACTTAGATCCTGCAGTAGCACAGCACCCAGAAGAGCTTATCACTTACGGTGGTAACGGCGCGGTATTCCAGAACTGGGCGCAATATCTGCTGACCATGAAATACCTAAGTGAGATGGAAAGCGACCAGACGTTGCACTTGTACTCTGGTCACCCTATGGGGCTGTTCCCGTCGTCTGAAGAGGCACCGCGCGTTGTTGTGACTAACGGCATGATGATCCCGAACTACTCGAAGCCAGATGACTGGGAAAAATTCAACGCATTAGGCGTGACTCAATACGGTCAGATGACGGCTGGCTCGTTCATGTACATCGGTCCACAAGGTATCGTACATGGCACCACAATCACGGTAATGAACGCGTTTCGTAAGGTTTTGGAAAAAGGTCAAAGCCCACAAGGTAAGATCTTCCTGACTGCTGGTCTTGGCGGTATGAGCGGTGCGCAGCCTAAAGCAGGTAACATCGCAAACTGTATTACTGTGTGTGCAGAAGTGAACCCGAAAGCGGCGATTAAGCGTCACGAACAAGGTTGGGTCGATGAGCTAGTTGATAACATGGACGCACTGGTTGATCGTGTTCGCAAAGCTCAGGCTAATGAAGAAGTGGTGTCGATTGCCTTTATCGGTAACGTGGTTGATGTATGGGAAGCTTTCTACGAGAAGGAAATCTTTGTACATCTGGGTTCGGACCAGACGTCACTGCACAACCCTTGGTCAGGCGGTTACTACCCGGTTGATATCAGCTACGAAGAGTCTAACCGTCTAATCCGTGAAGAGCCTGAAGTGTTCAAGGTAAAAGTACAAGAGACTCTCAAGCGTCATGCTGATGCAGTAAACAAACACACAGCTCGTGGTACTTACTTCTTTGACTACGGTAATGCCTTCTTGCTTGAAGCTTCTCGCGCTGGTGGCGATGTGATGGCGGAAAACGGCATCGACTTTAAATACCCATCATACGTGCAGGATATTCTTGGTCCTATGTGTTTTGACTACGGTTTTGGTCCATTCCGTTGGGTTTGTACTTCAGGTAAACCAGAAGATCTGGACAGAACCGATGCGATTGCTGCGGAAGTGCTAAGCAAGATCATGGAAGAGTCACCAGAAGAAATTCAGCAGCAGATGCAAGACAACATTACTTGGATCAAAGATGCGAAACAGAACAAACTGGTTGTAGGCTCACAAGCCCGTATTCTTTATGCGGATGCGCAAGGTCGTATGGAAATCGCGAAAGCGTTTAACGATGCGATCAATCGCGGCGAAATCGGTCCTGTTGTTCTTGGTCGTGACCACCACGATGTTAGTGGTACAGATTCACCTTTCCGTGAAACGTCGAACATCTATGATGGCAGCCGCTTTACTGCTGACATGGCGATTCACAACGTAATCGGTGATGGTTTCCGTGGCGCGACTTGGGTTTCTATCCACAACGGCGGCGGTGTAGGCTGGGGTGAAGTGATCAACGGCGGCTTTGGTATGTTGCTTGACGGCACTGACAGCGCGGAGCGCCGATTGAAGTCTATGCTGTTGTTCGATGTTAACAACGGTATCGCACGTCGTAGCTGGGCACGTAACAAAGAAGCTAATTTTGCGATTCAACGTGAAATGGAAAGAACACCGAAGCTTAAGGTGACGTTAGCGAACAAAGTTGATGACGACATTATCGAAAACTTGTCTTTCTAAGTGACCTGTACTCAGAACTGAGTCGAAATAAATAAAAAAGGCAGCGAATTTCGCTGCCTTTCGTTTTTAGGTGTTGGTGAATTACCACATCAAATCATCAGGAACGACGAACTCTGCATATGGGTCATCTTCTGCAGGAATGTCGGCTTCAGGTTCTTTTTGATCGATAATCACAGACTCGTCACGCTGCGCAATTTTGTTTGCCACGCCACGAGGGATAACCACATAGCTCTCGCCTACAATCGCAATAGCCAGAATACCTTTGATCAACTGTTCACGAATCAGAGAATCAACGTAGAGTGATTTCACCAAAGTGCCGTCGGTAAAGTTGTATTTGATGTCGCCATCTTTCAAATCAACTTTGTTCATTTCGATCAATTGATTGATTTGAGCTTTGATTTCTTTACTCAAACGTTCAGCATTCTGTTGTTCGCTCAACGCTTTATCTCGTTCTAACTGCTGGCGTTTGCTCTCTTCAACGGCCGCTTTGACTTCGCGTGCCTGAACGCGGGATTTTTTCGAGCCTTTTTTCGCTTTCTTGAGTTTTTTCTCGTTAACCAAGCCAGCTTTTAGCATTTGTTCTTGAAGGGTTAGTTTTGCCATGTTTAATCCAGTTAATCCGCAATTTTGGCTATTTTAACCAGTCCTGATCAGCAATAAAAGAGTGAGGAAGGGAAGTAGGGCGAATATCCTAATAAAATGCCGGCTTTTGAGGTAAAAGCCGGCATGTCATGCTCAGTATATTTGACGTTTAAAGTGGTTATTTAGCGTTCCACTGTTTAGAGGTGACGAGGTTATCCATCACTTTATTGACCGCTCGGTGCGCTTTAGCCACGATAGTGTCGACATCATTGCGGTTGGTGATTAGCGCTGGCGCAAAGCCCAGAATGTCACCATGAGGCATGGCTCGTGCAATCAGGCCGACTTCCAGACAAGCCGCCGAGACTTGTGGGCCCACTTTTAAATTGGGATCAAAGTGCGCGCGACGCAGTTTGTCTGGCGAAAACTCCAGGGCATGCAGTAAACCAATACCACGAGAATCGCCGACGAGCGGATGATCTTTGAAGGTTTCACTCATACGTTGTTGCAAGTAAGCGCCCACATCTGCTGCGTTTTGCACTAAGCCTTCTCGCTCAATGATATCTAAGTTGCAGTTCGCCGCTGCTGCTCCCATTGGATGCCCTGAATAGGTATATCCATGGCCGATTGCTCCCCAGAGGTCTGTACCGTTTTCCAGAACATTCCAAACTCGTTCGCCGACAATCACGCCTGAAAGAGGCTGGTATGCCGATGTTAAGCCTTTTGCAACTGTAATAAGGTCTGGCTTCATGTCATAGTGGATAGAGCCAAAATCAGAGCCCAAACGACCAAAGCCACACACTACTTCATCGGCGATCAACAGAACATCGTATTTATCGAGAACTTTACGGATAGCTTGCCAATAGCCTTCTGGAGGCGGGACAATACCACCGGTTCCGAGTACAGGTTCTGCTATCATTGCTGCGACCGTTTCAGGCCCTTCGGCAAGTATCATCGACTCAAGCTGATCCGCACAGTATTGGGAGAATTCCAGCTCCGACATGCTGTCATCTTCTCGGCGGTAATAGTAGGGCGCCATGGTGTGCTTGATGCGCTCCAGTGGCAGATCAAAGTGCGCATGGAACAGGGGTAATCCGGTCATAGAGCCAGACGCGATACTTGAGCCATGGTAAGCGCGATCACGGGAGATGATCTTTTTCTTCTCTGGCAAACCACGAACATTGTTGTAGTACCAGACTAATTTGAGCTGGGTTTCGTTGGCGTCACTACCGGACATTCCGTAGTAAACTTTGCTCATGCCGTTCGGTGCCATTTTGATAATTCGGTCTGAGAGTTTAACCAAGGCTTCATTGGTGTGACCAACATAGGTATGGTAGTACGCCAACTCTTTCGCTTGCTCGTAAATCGCCTCTGCCATCTCTGTTCTGCCATATCCAATATTTACGCAATACAAGCCAGCAAATCCGTCGATAAGCTCAGTGCCTTCTGAGTCGGTGATTCGAATGCCTTGTCCGCTTGATATGATTCTGCCCGGAAGCTCACCAGCCGCGTATTGCTTGAGGTGGGTTGAGGCATGAAAAACACGTTGACGATCGATCTCTAGAAGTTGTTGGGTTTTAGTGCTCATAATCATTCTCCTGTTGATATTGTAATTTCCTGTCTCAACTGCCACTGACTGTCGGCAATGCACCTAAGCAGCAATATTTAATCTCGCTGTATTCTTCAAAGCCGTGAAGGCTTCCCTCCCGTCCTAATCCGGACTGTTTTACGCCGCCAAAGGGTATTGGATGGCCAGTCATCTTGACGGAGTTTACGCTTACCATGCCAAACTCTAACCCACGCATACATCGCCAGATCAGGCGAATATCATGACCATAAACATAGGCAGCGAGGCCATATTCGGTGTTGTTGCTCATTTCTATAACGCGGTCTAAATCCTGATAAGGAAGCACACCAGCGACGGGGCAAAAGTTCTCTTCACGGTAGACGTCCATCTCTGGTGTTACATCGGCGAGTAGAGTCGGAGCGAAGAAGTTATCGCCTGGAACCACTTCGTGGTAACCCGCGACTAATCTTGCACCTTTATCAAGGGCATCACGCACGAGATCATGAGCTTTGTCCACGGCCGCTCGATTGATCAGCGGTCCCATAGTCGACTTGTCGTCTAAGCCGTTACCCAGCACAATCTTGCTCATGTGTTTGGCAAAGGCTTCTAAGAACGGCTCGTATTTATCCTGCGGTACGAAAATTCGGTTTGCAGCCAAGCAATCTTGTCCCGCAGTTTGAAATTTTGCGTCTACGGCGGCTTTGGCTGCTGCTTCAACTTCCATATCAGGCAGTACGATAAAGGGCGCGTTGCCACCCAGCTCCATACTGCATTTCTTCACAGTTTGGGCTGCGTCACGAAGTAGCAGTTTGCCTACGCGAGTCGACCCAGTGAAAGAGAGCGCTTTGACCTTGTCTGAGCGACAAAGGGTCTGAGAAACCATGGAAGCGTCACCAGTGACAACGTTAAACACGCCTGCCGGAAATCCTGCTCTATCAGCCAATTCCGCCAATGCTAAGGAGGAAAAAGGTGTCTCACTGGCGGGCTTAATGATCACCGGGCAGCCAATAGCTAACGCGGCGGCCGCTTTTCTCGTGACCATGGCATTGGGGAAATTCCATGGCGTAATGAGCGCTGCAACCCCAATTGGTTCGCGTATTGTGGAAAGTTGGGCATTGGGTATATGACTTGGGATGGTTTCACCGTAGCTACGACGGGCTTCTTCAGCAAACCAACGCACAAACGATGCACCGTAATCTATTTCGCCCAGCGCGTCGCATAAGGTTTTCCCCTGCTCCATTACCATTAAGCGGGCGAGATCCTGTTTGGATTGCAGAATTAGGTCATGCCAGCGCATTAATATTTCAGCGCGCTCTTCTGCCTGCATTTGGCGCCATTGACGAAAGGCGCGATCGGCATCATCAATGGCTTTGTATAGCTGCTGCTGAGACAGTCGGGTGATGTAACCGATAACCGTATCATCGGCCGGATTACTTACTGGGTGGAAATTATCACCGCTGGTCCATTTACCGTTAACGTACGCTAACCCTCTGACCAAGCGTACGTCCTTCATGATCGCCATCATGTCGTGTGAAGCTTTAACTTCGTCACCATGAAAGTTGTGAAGTGCTGCCATAAGTCCCTCTCAAGCATCGTTGTCCATAGTTAAACTGTAATCGAGGAGAGGGATAAATTATTTCTGATGGGAGGGCTGGTACGATGAAATTTTTCTTTATAAAGGCAGAAAATAGCGATTTTTTCTGCTCACTACCGGTTTAACTTTTCCTTTTATAACAACGCGTTTTGACTGATCTCTAAACTACCTGAATCTCGCTTGATGGTTTTGGTAACGATGTAAGTAAAATAGCGTTCAATGCCCACTTCAGAATCCAGCCAGTTATCAATCAGTCGCTGGTATTGGTCGATGTCCTCTGACTGAATTTTGAGGATGTAATCAATGCCGCCACCAGTGGCATAACAGTCGGTCACTTCGGGGGTGTGCCTGACCAATTGCTCGAAGCGTTTGAAAGCCTGCGCGTTGTGCTCTTTGAGCGAAACCTCGACCATGACGGAAGTGCGTTTAAATAACACATCGGTATTCACCTTTGCGCCATAACCTTCGATGATGCCCGCTTCTTCGAGTTTTTTTACCCGTTCCCAGCATGGGCTGACGGACAGGTTTATTTCTTCCGCTAGATGGGATTTAGTAATGCGACCATTGTCATGAAGGATCTGCAGAATTTTGACGTCGTAGCGATCGAGGCGCATGATTATTCTCCTCCTGGTTTGGACGAAATACTGACGAAAGTAAGCCAGATGTTTAAATGAATTCTCCGCAATCTTTCGCGATGACAGCGAGCGTATCTCCAATATTCACCATAGCAGGAAAACGGCGCGCAGCGAAAATACCGCCTCGCTCTGCTTGGTACTCTATCGGAGCTTCACCAGTGCGTTCGGTAGAGTAGACTCTGACAATAACATCGCCTTGCTTGACGACGTCTCCAAGCTCAAACAGGTACTCTGTGATCCCTTTGTGCTGACTTTGTACGTAACAGTCTGCGTCTGGCATGTCGAGTAATTGGGTTGGCTGAGCGGGTGTTGCGTACTCACCAGAAAGGTTGCCGGCATAGCGTAAAAAATTACGAATACCACGGTCTGCATATTGAATTGTTTGCGGGGTACTGGTTCCGCCCCCGCGCAGTTCAGTGGTGACGAACACTTTCCCCTGAGACTCGACGGCGGTGTCATACAAGCTGGTGGCATCCATTTCGAGCATGATCATGGTGTAAGGGGCGCCAAACAGTTTTGCACCCAATATGCTTGCTTCTTCTTGTTCTGGGTTCTCTAAGCGGTGGGCCGCTGCGAACGGCAGGATATCCAGGGTTTTTCCCCCAGAGTGAATATCCAGAGCGAAATCGCACAATGGCACCAGATAGCGAGTAAAATAATCGGCGATTTTTTCTGTTACGGTTCCTACAGGGTTACCGGGAAAACTTCGGTTTAAGTTACCTTTGTCGATAGGGGAAGTGCGAGAGGCATTCTGGACCGCTGGTAAATTCATCATTGGCACCATAATCACGCGTCCACGTATTTGTTCGGGCTGTAGTGAACTCGATAGCTTTAAGAGACTGGTGATCCCTTCATATTCGTCACCATGGTTGCCGCCAGTCAAAAGTGATGTTGGACCCGGACCATTTTTTATCACGGTTATCGGGATCATAATGCTTCCCCACGCGGAATCATCATGGGAGTGAGGTAGGGTTAGAAATCCGTGTTGGATACCTTCTCGGTCAAAGTCGACAGTGGCTGTGATCGAGCTATCTTGCATGCAAACTCCTTTTCTTTACGAAATCTTTTTGTATTAACCCTGTTTAATCAGTGTTTAATAAACAAATGGCGCGGAAAATCACACAGGGTTTTTGCGCCAAGTCGGGTGATGACAATGCTTTCTGTTGTCTCTAACCCCCAGTCTTTAAACCACAGGCCAGGCATAAAGTGGAAGGTCATTCCTTCCTGTAGCACGGTATTGTCGGAGTCGCGAAGGCTCATGGTTCTCTCGCCCCAATCTGGGGGATAGCTGAGGCCAATAGGGTAACCACAACGAGCCCCTTCACGGGAAAATCCTGCTTTGTCGAGGACCTTGTTCAACGCATTGGCAATATCAGCACAAGTGTTGCCAGGTTTAGCGGCCTCTAAACCAGCTTCAAGTCCGCGAGTCAGTGCTTCATCGGCGCGTTTGAATTTATCATCGGGCTCGCCCAAGAAAATGGTGCGAGATAAAGGACAGTGGTAACGCCGGTGCGCCCCTGCGATTTCAAAAAAAGTGCCTTCTCCTTTTTTGAACGGCCTGTCGTCCCAGGTTAAGTGAGGCGCAGACGCATCGGCACCTGAAGGTAATAGCGGAACAATAGCGGTGTAATCACCAAAATGTTCCTCATGGCCAAGGACGGCCTGACGGTTAATTTCTGCTACTAGGTGATGTTTCGGTAAGCCCGGCTCTATCATGTCAAAAGCAACACGATGCATATTTTCTACAATACGTGCGGCGCGGTACATATACGATAGCTCTTGGTCAGACTTTACCGCACGACACCAATTCACCAAGCCAGTAGCATCAAGCAACTGCGCATTCGGCAAATGGTTAATCAGCGATTCGTATGCGGTCGCGCTAAAGTAATAGTTGTCTTTTTCTACGCCTATGCGGCCACGGTCCCAGCAGCGAGGAGTCAATACCGACTCAACCAAATAATCCATTGGGTGCAGAGGCGGGTTCATCACATAATGATCGGGGTAGGAGGCGATGTTCTCAGCCGACATATACGCGGTTCGATAAGCGCCGTTTGCGTCGTGGTAGCGCCCAAACCAGATAGGTTCGCCTTCAGGACCTACAATCACGCATTGAGGCACGTAAAAAGACCATCCATCATACCCAGTCAACCAAGACATGTTGGATGGGTCATGGATAATGAGTACATCTAATTCTCGTTCGAGCATCGACTGTCGAACTTTAGATAAACGTTCTTGGAATTCTTCCAACGTAAAATGCATAGTAATGCCTCTCATACACTCTCCTTGTGGAAAATCCGATGCTCTTAGCCCTCGGAGGTGAGGTCTTAAATTCCATATTCAGGTCACCTAGACCTGTCGTTATTTTCAACCACAGCTTGAAATCGATGGTTAAAAATATCGGCACATTTATCTGCTCCCCGTCATTTTAATTCTTATCAATAAAAACAAGTGTGGTTGAGATTTGTCCTTAATGCCGCATTTTTTTATGTAAAAAACGCTGACACTCGTTTTGCGACAAAGGTGCACTATGGAAAATTAAATCGGTAGGTTTTTGTATATTCTGGATTTTTTAAGTGTAGGCTGTGAGCTGATCATCTTTGACTTCTGCTCAAAGATTGATAGCGATAGTCGAATGCTTAGACGCTAATTGGGCGCGTTTTTAACTTAGTGAGCCCGCGCCGGGAAGGAAGGCGCGGGAAAAAGAACGTATTTAGGCTGGTCAATGAGTTTTATCCATTTACTCTGAGAGTTGACTCTTTTACTTCTAGCGTACCCTGATACTGGAAATGCTTTTGGTCGCTTTCTTTTTCTTTATTGAGTGTAAGTGCCGTGGTGACAGCGTCTCGGGTTAGCTCCAAAACTGGCAACGTAACTGTAGACAGGCGTGGCACGATATAATCGGCAGTCGGATCTCCATCAATACCGATGACGGAAACCTGCTCTGGAACCTTGATTCCTCTGTCATGCAATGCGCGGATAGCGCCGATGGCCATTGAGTCAGTACAAGAAAAAATAGCGCTAAAAGGTGTGCCACTATCAATGAGTTTGATTGTTGCGTCATAACCACTTTTGGTGGTGCTCTCACCTTCCAAAATAAGTGAGTCGACGATTTCTATACTATGCTCTTTCAGGGCTTCTTTGTAGGCAGAAAGACGTTTATGACCGGTACTGCTGGACATTGGTGTAGTTATACAGGCGACGTGTTTATGGCCAATGTCCAAAAGGTAGTTGGTTGCAAGACGAGCCACTTGCTCCTGGTCAAAACCGAAACTGAATAACTTTTCATCATCCAAAGCACGGTTGATCACGATAAGCTGGGTTTTGATTTCCTGTTGAAGCGTAGAAAGCTGCTGTTCAGATAAGTGGCGGCTATAAATCAGAATGGCATCACAGTTATGGGCATTCAGAGAGCGAACCGCGTCCTCTTCCCCTTCTGCGTTATCGCTGCTATTCATAACAAACAATTTCTTGTCTGCTTTTTGCATATCCAGTGCCGCTTGGGTCAGAATGGAACTAAAATAGTGGCTTTCAAAATGAGGAAGAATTAAACCGAATGTATTGTAACTATTTGTCGCCAGAGCACGGGCAAAAGCATTAGGTTGATAGCCTAAAGATTTCATTGCTGCTAATACAGACTCACGTGTCTGATCTTTAACATATTCGCTTCCATTAATAACTCTGGATACGGTTGCCTTCGACACGCCTGCCGCTCTACATACGTCTTTGATTGTGGCCATTTTTTTATTCCCAAACACAACAGCTTATCAGTTTACACTATTTGTCCAAACGAAAGTAAACTGTTGTCTTTTTTTATCCATAAACTGGTGTTCATTCACAACCGGAGTAAACGTCGTTTGGTATATAATGTTGTCGCCTTATGCTGGACGTCACACTTTTTTGAAAAAATTAATTAACTGACTGAAACCGGTTACATCGGTTGCTATACTGTCATGGAAAATCAGAGGGTTCTTGATGAGTAAAAGTATCAACACGCTTCGCTATTAAGTTGTCTTCCTGAGTTGGCACCTACTGGGTTAACCTGTCGAGACAGCGCAATCTGAATCCTGCATCTTAAAGTCATTTATTTACCACTTTTCACATCTTAGGAACAGGAAACCATTTTGATAGATACAATTATTTTTGATATGGACGGCGTGCTTGTTGATTCCGAACCTTTCTGGCGTAAGGCAAAAGTTAATGCCGCTGCCCGTTTTGGTGGCCAGATTACCGAACAGCTTGCTTACCAGAGTACTGGGCTACGCATCGACGAAATCGCCAATTACTGGATTCGCTACTGCGATTTAGACCCGAAGTGCGCGCCCGATCTTGCGGATGCTATTTTGACGGAAGTGATAGGACAAATTAAGGCACATGGTCAATTACTTCCTGGTGTAAAGGAGTCGCTAGATTTACTGGCGAAGACCGGTTTGAAAATAGGCTTGGCGTCATCTTCGCCATTACGCTTAATCGAAGCGGTTCTGGAAACATTTGAAATAGGTAAATATTTCTCGATCTATGTTTCCGCGGAGCACCTTCCGTATGGAAAACCTCATCCTCAAGTGTATATGGATGCAGCAGTTAAGTTGAATGCTGAACCTTATAATTGTCTGGCGATTGAAGATTCGGTCAATGGTTTGATTGCAGCGAAGGCAGCAGGTATGACCGCGATATGTGTGCCTGAGCCGGGACAAGAAATGAATCCGCGTTTTGGTATCGCGGATATCAAACTCACTTCGCTTGAAGATTTTCCATCTTCCCAAGAGGTTCTGAAACTTCTTGGTTAACGACTAAAAGGACTTCACCCGTTGAGTGGTGAAGTCCAATTCCTTCCGAGTAATCTGCCTTGATCAAAATCCGTTAGCTGCAATTGTAGCCAGCGACGGTATTCATCTGTGATGCGTTAGTACGCTCAAAACCAAACACGAAAGTCAGCAGCATCGCCAAAGAGAACGCAACAGCAATGCCCAGGAAGTAAATTAACGCTGGGGAAAAGACTGGGATAGTAAAGATGCTATGAAATGCAAATGCGGTCATTTTTACCTGAAAGTAACCATTGAGCGCTCCACCTAGCATGCCAGAAATCACCACAATAGGAATCGTGCGGCGGTAACGTAAAATTAAACCATAAATGATGGGTTCCGTAACACCGGCAAGCAATCCTGTAAAAGCGGCAGGTCCCGCTAGTGTTCGTACTTCTGAACTGCGTGCTCGTATGCAAATGGCAAATGCGACACCTATCTGAGCGAAAGTACTCGGCGCCCACATTGGGAAAATCGAGTCCCCTCCAGCAGCAGCGTTAGCGATCACTACAGGGAAAATGCCCCAATGTAATCCGAAGATCACCAGGAACATGATGCTTGCGCCAATGACTGCGCCAGTGAGCATTGAGCTGTATGCCTGAAGGTGTTCAATACCTGCCGCGACTATATCGCCTAGATAGATCCCAATAGGGCCAAATACGGTGACTGTCATCGGCACTATGATTAGCAAACAGAGCATGGGTACCAGAAATAACTTTACGTTTGTAGGGCATAGCTGCTGCACTCTTTTTTCCAGCAGAGCCAATGCCGCAATTGCAATGAAGATAGGAAAAACGGTTGAGGCGTAACTCATTGCGGTAAAAGGTACGCCCATAAAGGTATTTTCGTGATGACCAATCATGGCAATAAAATTGGGTTCAAGCAGCGCCGCGCCAATGGTTGCACCGATATAACCATTCGCTCCTAGTCTTACTGCTATCGAGCTTCCCAACATAACCGGCAAAAAATAAAAAACCGCGTTGCCCGCAGCAGACAGCGTCAGGTAGGTGCTGCTTTCTGCTGAAAGCCAACCCGACATAAGCAAAATTGCTAACAGTGCTTTGAGCATACCAGCACCCGCCATCACACCTATAATGGGTGAAAAGCTATCGGATACGACCTGAATTACCTGGCTACCGAGAGAAAGATTTTTGTTATTTTCAGTGTTCGTGGATTCCATTGTTTGCTATTTCCAGTGGATATTTTTAAAACCACTTCCGGTTATATTTTTATTAATGTAACCGGTTCCATTTTCAGTGATAGTAGCTCTCGACTGGCCGGTGAGAAACGAATATTGCTAAGCGTTGTGATGACTATCACTAAGATCGAATAGGATTATTTTGCCCTGTTTCAGGCAAAAAAAATACACCCAGAGTCTGAGACGTAGGGTGTATTTTTATAAGACTAAGCTCAGGACAATTTACAGTTTTTCACCGTTGCTGCTGATAACGTCTTTGTACCAGAAGAAACTCTTCTTACGGCTACGTTCCATGGTACCTGTGCCATCGTCGTGGCGATCAACATGGATAAAGCCATAGCGTTTACGGTATTCACCCGTACCGTAAGAAACACAGTCGATACAGCCCCAAGGGGTGTAACCCATCAGATCAACGCCATCGTAATTAACGGCTTTCTGCATTTCTTCAATATGCGCTTTCAGGTAGTCGATTCGGTAGTCATCATTGATTTCACCGTTATCTTCGACTTTGTCTATCGCGCCAAAACCATTTTCTACAATGAATAATGGCTTGTTGTAGCGCTCATACAGTTCACAAAGCGAGTAACGCAAGCCGACAGGGTCAATCTGCCAACCCCATTCAGAGGCTTGAACGTATGGGTTCTTAACGCTGCCAGTAAAGCCACTCATTGAGCCTTCTGTTGTTTCTTCAGCATCAGCTTTTACCGCTACTGACATGTAGTAACTAAAGCCGATATAGTCGCAAACGCCTTCTTTTAAGATTTCCAGATCGCCTGGTTCCATCTGGATGTTGTAGCCTTTACGTTCCCAATCTTTCAGCGTGTATGCCGGATACTCACCGCGCATATGGACATCGCTGAAGAAGAAACGGTTACGCATTGCTTCTTGAGCCAGCATGACGTCATCCGGATTACACGAATATGGATAAATTGGTACCCACGCAACCATACAGCCAATTTGGAAGTCCGGGTTGATCTCATGACCTAACTTGACCACTTTTGCACTGGCTACCATTTCATGGTGAACCACCTGGTACATACACTCTTCCGGATTTTCCTCAACCGTGTAATCTACGCCTGAGTTTGAGTAACCCCACAGAGGTAAATGCAAATCGCGTTGGTTGTTGATCTCGTTAAACGTCATCCAGTATTTTACTTTGTTCTTGTAGCGACGCATCACGGTTTCTGCGTAGCGAACAAAGAAGTCGACCACGCGACGGTCTTTAAAGCCACCATACTCTTTTGACAAATGCAGTGGCATTTCAAAGTGAGATAAGGTAATAACTGGCTCAATACCGTGTTTCAATAACTCATCGAACAAGTCATCGTAGTACTGTAAGCCCGCTTCGTTTGGTACTAACTCGTCACCTTTAGGGAAAATACGTGGCCAGTAGATCGACGTACGGAAACATTTAAAGCCCATCTCGGCAAGCAGTGCAACATCACCTTTGTAGTGATCGTAAAATGCTGTAGCCTCGTGGTTAGGGTAGTGGTAACCCTCTAACACACCATCGGTAATTTTACGTTGAGTGTTGACGTCACCACCGGACAACACATCTACAATACTTGGACCTTTTCCATCACGGTCCCATCCGCCTTCGACTTGGTGTGCTGCTACTGCGCCGCCCCATAGAAAGTCGTCAGGAAATACATTACTCATCTTTACTTACCCTTAAGCCATTTGAATTACAGGCTGTCCAATTTCAATTTGTTTGTCTTCTTGATCTTGCTCGATCAGTTCAAATTCATACTCCTCACTGTTCATCACGATAAACGGTGTGGTTGTGTCATAACCCGCTGCAGCAATACTTTGCAGGTCAAACTTGATTAATGGGTCACCGGCTTTAACTTCTTGGTCGAGTTCAACCAGATATTCAAAGAATTGACCCTTGAGTTCTACTGTGTCAAGGCCGACGTGAATCAATACTTCTGCGCCATTAGTCGCCGTCATACCCACGGCGTGTTTTGTTTCGATGACTGATGAAATCGTCGCATCACATGGAGCGCGAACAACACCTTCAGTCGGTTTGATAGCCACGCCATCACCCAGAAGTTTTTGCGAGAAACTTTCATCATTAACAGATTCAAGTGGAATAACCTGACCTTTAAGTGGGCTAACTAAAGTCGCTGTTTTCTTCAGAGCAGGCGCCGCATTTACTTCTGGTTGTACGTCTTGTTTCTTTTCTTCTTCGATTGGGTCTTCAAAACCAACCATGTAAACCATAATGGTAGTAGAAACGATTGCCACAGCCGCGCCAGCCAGCTCGCCCATAAATGATGATGGGTTGTCAGGGCTAATTGCATTCACAACGGTTAGAAGACCTGGTAATCCAGCGAAAGCGTAGTAATAAGTACCAAATAGGCTAGCGACAACTGCGCCTAACGCACCACCGATACAACCGCAAACGAAAGGTTTTTTCAGACGCAGAGTTACACCATAAAGTGCTGGCTCAGTAATACCAAACACCGCTGTTATACCCGCAGAAAAGCCGGTTGTTTTTAGCAGTCGATTGCGTGATTTAAATGCAACAGCAAACGCCGCAGCCATTTGTGCGATTACCGCAATAGCCTGAAATGCCTGGAATGAGTCATAACCATAGTTTTCGTAGTTAGCGAATACCACTGGTGTGATACCCCAGTGAACACCGAAGATAACAATGATCTGCCAAACACCACCGATCAGAGCTGCAGCGAGCATCGGAGCCGTATCGAATAGCGCGTTGTAACCACCCGCGATAGAGCTTGCAACTAAGCTGGTTGCTGGACCAATAAGAACCAGAGTGGTTGGAACCATAATCAGCATACAAGCCAACGGCGTAAACAATTCGCTGACAACCGCTGGAATAATGCGTTTCACGAATCGTTCAACAAAGCTGAGTGCCCACACCATAAAGATTGGTGGTAATACCGACGATGTATACACGGTCTTCGCTAGCGGTAGCGAAAGGAAAGTAACGATTTCTCCATCAGCAATTCGTGCGGCAATGGCACCCCATGAAGGGTTAATCAATGCACAGGCACAGAGAACAGCAATAAACGGGTTACATTGAAAGTATTTTGAAGCTGTTATTGCGATGAACACTGGTAAGAAAGCAAACGGAGTCCAGGACATAAAGTTAAGAACTTCATATGTACCGGTGCCCGATACCGACGGAAAGAGGAAGTTGGCAAAAATCAGAGCACCCTGCAGAATACCCGCAGCTGCCAGAATGAACACGATTGGTGCGAAAATCGCTGACATCGCTGCAATAATTGCATCCAGCGTACGTACTTTTTGTTTACCTTCTTGTAATAAAGTCGAATCAACTAGCGCCGACATCGCTTCATGTACGTCCGATACGTGAGTACCGATAACTACCTGAAACTGACCGCCACTTAATACAACGGTAATAACACCAGGCATCTGCTTGATTTTATCAGCCGCACCTTCCGGAGTTTCTTTCAAAACTAGACGTAATCGAGTTGCACAACGTGAAAACTGATTAATATTTTCTTGCCCACCAACTTCTGAAAGAATGTCTTTCGCCAGTTGGGCATAATCTCTGACCGCAGCCATAATATTCACCTTTCCCTTTATTATATTCACTTATCGCTATACTTCTGGAACCGGTTTCCGAAACCGGTTCCAGAATAGGTTGGAATCGCTTTTGACATCAACATCGATAAAAAACAATAAAGAAATGGATCACATAAAGAGCCGCAGGAAAGTACAAAAACGATACCTAGATCGCTTTCTCATCTTGAAAAAGTGCTTCATAAACGCTTTTTTTGAATGGAAAGTGACCAGTTGGTCCTGTCTCTGAGCATTTTTGTTAATGTGAAATCTAGCCAACATGCTACTAGGAGCCATTTTTTGTGTAGTGTAATGCGCAATTTTTTATGAACTCCTCAAGCGTAAGCGCTGCGGCAACCACCCACTATCTAAGTTCAGATTGGCGCATTTTACAGACCCAATTCAATTTTTGATTGAGGATGACAAACCAAATAATTTCTAAAACACAATTGTAACCGGTTCCATTTTATGTTGTATTGTATGCAAATACATCTCAGAACCACATTAAACTCAGGTTTGAACGAGATGTGGAATGCTTTAACTCGTTGAATAATGGTGGAATAGAATGAGCAACAACGTTTTTCCAAAAGATTTTATGTGGGGTGGTGCAACGGCAGCAAACCAATTTGAAGGTGCTTGGAACGTAGATGGTAAAGGGCCAAGTACGAGTGATATGTTTAGTGGTGGTACTCATACCGTTGCGCGCCGAATCACTCGTACTATCGAAGAAGGGGTTCATTATCCTTCACATGAAGCGATCGACTTTTATCACCGTTTTCGTGAAGACATTGCGTTGTTTGCTGAAATGGGCTTTAAAACCTTCCGCTTTTCAATTAACTGGACGCGAATTTTCCCAACCGGTATGGAGCAGGAACCCAATGAAGCGGGTTTAAAGTTCTATGAAGACGTTATCGACGAGCTAAAAAAATACGATATAGAGCCGCTGGTTACTATCTCACATTACGAACTGCCGTTCGGTCTGACTCAAGAATACAACGGCTGGGCTGGCAGAGAAGTGGTTGATTGCTATACACGCTACGCGGAAACACTATTTAAGCGTTTCAATGGTAAAGTAAAATACTGGTTAACCTTCAACGAAATCAACATTGGTACTATGCCTATCGGTAACTACCTAGGCTTGGGAATCCTTAACGAAGGTACAGAAGACTTTATCAATCAGGTTGATTACCCGCAGCTACGTTTTCAGGCGTTACATCACCAATTTGTCGCCAGCGCTAAAGCGGTAAAACTGGGCCATGAGATCAACCCTGAGAACAAGGTTGGTTGTATGATCTGCTTCCTGACCACTTACCCATTTACCTGTAACCCAGAAGATATTGTGCTTGCGCAGGAACATATGAAAATGCACAACTACTTTTGCGGTGATATTCAGGTGCGCGGTCAATATCCGTACTACGCGAAGCGCTACTTCGAAGAAAACAACATTGAAGTGAAAATGGAAGCGGGAGATGCAGAAATCCTTGCTGAAGGAACCGTCGATTACTACACACTAAGCTACTACATGTCGAACTGTGTTTCCTCGGATTCAAGTAAAGAAACGACTTCTGGTAACTTAATGGGCGGTGTAAAGAACCCTTACTTGCAAGCATCAGACTGGGGCTGGCAAATTGACCCGGTTGGTCTTCGCTACACGCTGAATGAAATCTATGCTCGTTACGAAAAACCACTCATGGTGGTAGAAAACGGTTTAGGCGCGTTCGACAAAGTGGAAGACGACGGTTCCATCAACGATAGCTACCGTATTGACTACCTAAAAGCGCACATTGAGCAAATGGGTGAGGCGGTGAAAGACGGCGTTGAATTATGGGGTTACACACCTTGGGGTTGTATCGACCTGGTGAGTGCTTCAACCGGTGAGATGGAAAAACGTTATGGCTTCATTTATGTCGATAAAGACAATAATGGTGAAGGTACGTTAGATCGTAAGAAGAAGGCTTCTTTCGACTGGTACAAAAAAGTCATCGCGTCGAATGGTGCAGAGCTTTAACGTGTACTTAAATCGTTAAAGTGAATGACCGAATTTAATACAAAAGAGCGCTAATATTAGCGCTCTTTTACTTTTTCTAATTGATGATCTTTTCGCCACTGACTCGGTGATTTTCCCGTCCATTGACGAAAATGACGACTGAATACCGCCGTTTCTGCGTAGCCGAGCTGCAGGGCAATATCGGTAATACTTTGAATATTCTCGTTCAAGCGCCGTTCCGCAAGGCTCTGTCTCACTTGTCTTAATAGCTGGCTATAATTTTTTCCCCGCTCTTTTAATCGGATTTGTAGCATTCTCGGGTGCATATCTAATGCTCTGGCAACCTGCTCAACCCTGCACTCTCCTGTTGGCAATAATCGCCCAATCATATCTCTGGCCTGATCACTCAGGTTATCCGGATAACGACTTTGCAAATATTTTAGATGCTCCTGGAAGTGTCTATCTAACGCATCTTCATCCTGATGGTTGCGTGTATCAAGCAGGCTCGCTTTTAGCATGATGCCGTTAAACTTTTCGCCAAAGCGTATTTTGGGAAGGGTAGCGGCACTTTCGCTTCGATGTTCTAAACTGCCAAATTGAGTCAGGTATAAGGTGAAGCTGTTCATATCGATGTTGAGTAAATTTGCCAAAAACCTCGCCATTTGCATAATGCTCATCTGCATTAGCTGAGTGGAAACTTGCTCACTGTAAGTATCAATACTCAAAGATAGCCTCATCCAGTCATCTTGTGGCGTCATCGAGAACTTTACACCTGAAGATTGTAGATAGAGGTAGTCATTGGCGTGCATCAACGCCTCTTTCACGGTCTCAGCACGAGCAACCAGCATCGGTAAGTCACCCAAGGCATTAAAGCTTTGCCGTTGAGCCAATAACACGCCAAACATGGGCTCCTGACAGCGTAACGCTGCGACTTCCAGAAGTTCGGCTAGCCTCGAGTTAGCGATGTAAGTATCGGGATCGCGGAACTGAGCAGCAGAAAGTCCCGCCTGTTTCATTATCTCTATCGGATTCTGTCCGTACTCAGAAACTAAACTATCAAATTTGTCTGCAGCACCACTTCTAACGATATACATATCTCGGTTTTGAAATGTTAATGGTTTGTGAATCGTAATATATCAAATTTTATTCGCAAAAGGTCAAGTGAGTGTCAGTGACTTGATCTAAGTTACATTTTCATAACATAGCGTGGAAGGGAAGCTAAATGGAATTGATGAACAAAACTGCGATCGTCACAGGTGCCGCGGGTGGAATTGGTCAAGCCATCGTAGGCAAGTTACGCGAGCATGGAGCGAATGTGCTGGCTGTCGACATTTCAGAGCAGTCGCTTGACGTCTATAAAGACGCAGATCCGAAATCATTAAAAACCTTTTCGGCCGATGTGACTGATTATCAGCAAGTTGAAGCAATGGTCAAATACGCAGTCGCGGAGTTTGGTAAGCTGGATATCATGATCAACAACGCTGGCATCGGTTTAGCGAAACCTTTACTAGAGCATGATCCAGTCGCAGATTTCGAGCCCGTTTCTAAGGTCAACCAAAACGGAGTTTACTACGGCATTTTGGCGGCAGGGCGTCAGTTTCAGGCACAAGGCACACCAGGTGTCATCCTTAATACCTCTTCTGTTTACGCGCAAATGGCGGCGGAAATGACGTTCACTTATAACGTGAGCAAAGCTGCGGTCGACATGATGACAAAATGTGCAGCTTTGGAGCTTGCACCGTTGGGTGTTCGTGTTTGCGCCATCGCACCGGGTCGTGTGGATACACCAATGTTACGCCAATATGAAGCAATTGGTCTTTGGGAACATATCCGTAAAGAGCAGATGCGCGATACCTTTACTCAAACAGAAGAAATCGCCAACGTCGTTGCATTTTTGGTCAGCGAAAAAGCGAATTGCATCAACGGTTGCACAGTCAGTGCATCAGACGGTTTCGAGAATTTTAAATACCCACTATTGGGCTAAGACGTGGAAGTCTAATTACAACAAAAGCGAGGAAGCAAGTTATGTCATTACCAGAAGTTATTCAGCATCAGGATTTTCTGTTAACTCTAAACACAAATGAAGAGTCAATCATCAAAGATGCACTGCCGGGTGTCGATGTTTACCCGCTGTTTCTTGACCCAGAAAACGGCACTTGGGTAATTCGAGCGAAGTTCAAACCAGGTATTACCCTGCCTAAGCACTTCCACACGGGCGTGGTGCATTTCTACACGCTAAGCGGTATGTGGCACTACACCGAATACCCAGATCAAAAACAAACGGCTGGCAGCTACCTGTATGAGCCAGGCGGTTCTATCCATACATTCCACTGTCCAGAAGAGTCAGGCGGTGCAGATGGCTTTATGGTCATCCAAGGTGCGAACATTAACTTTGACCAAGACGGCAACTTCATGAACATCATGGACGCGGGTTGGATCGAGCAAGTGGTTATCGCAACGGCTAAAGCTCAGGGCATCACACCGCGTTACATCAAGCCAGGTGCGATTGCTGCTTTAAGCGATGAGCTTGGAGAGTAATTCCATGACAACAATGAACAGTATCGTAATGCAGGATGGCGGCGTTCATCTGCAGCAGGTGGATGTGCCTAAACCAGCACCGGGCCAAGTACTTGTTCGTAGCTTAGCGTGTGGTATTTGTGGTTCAGATTTACACATCGTACGTCATACGGACGAAGTATTTGATGTTTACCGCAAGCTTGGTGTGATGTCAGAAAGCATGGATGACCATACACAAGTCATGTTAGGGCACGAATTTTGTGCGGAAATCGTCGAATACGGTGATGATACACAACAAGCTTTGTCAGTTGGTAGCCGCGTGACTTCTGTGCCGATCCTCATGAGTCAAAATGGCGCTGGTGTTGGTGTGACTCCGGGAATCCACGGTGCATACTCTGAATACTTCCTGCTTGATGAAGCACTGCTTCTGCCTGTCCCTGAGAATGTACCTTCAGCAGCTGCCGCGTTAACAGAGCCACTAGCGGTTGGTTTGCATGCAGTGAACCGCAGTGATATCCAGGCTGACGAAGTGGCATTGGTTGTGGGTTGTGGTCCTATCGGTCTTGCGGCTATCACAGCGCTTAAACTGCGTGGAGTTACTAATATTCTGGCGGTCGATATTCAAGATGAGAAGCTGGAACTGGCGAAAGAGTTTGGTGCAACACGTGTTGTTAATCCAACCAAAGAAGACGAAGTTGCAGTCGGTGCTGAAGTCGCAACAGATTCACGTCTGGTTATCTTTGAATGTGTAGGTAAACATACGTTGATTGATGACTTTATTCGTCGTGCTCCAGCTGGTGCTCGCATCGTAGTGACTGGTATTCATACCACACCTACGAGCGTCAACTACGCTTACGCGACAGTAAAAGAGCTTGATCTGCGTTTCTCTTACTACTATCAGCCACATGAGTTTGAGCAGTGCCTTCAAGCCATTGCGGAAGGCAAAGTTCCATGGCAGAAAATGCTGACGGCGAAAGTGGGTATGGATGGCGTGGAAGGTGCATTTAAGCAACTTATGACACCAAACGACCACATTAAAGTTGTCATTGAACCTTGGCGAAATGGCGAGTTACAAGTCGTTTAATTTCAGTTGATTGCATAAGGGTTTTACCTTAGTTATGCCCCAACACACCGTTGTGTTGGGGCCTTTTTGTCTTGGCAATCGGGAGCTAAGGCTCTAAGCTTGGTTTGCTGGCTGTGGACGAGCCTTGCGACGCTGACCCGATGGCTTATTGCCGGCTGGTTTAGCGCCTTGTGGCTTGCGATTAGCTGCTGGTTTCCCGCCATTGCCGCTTTTATTACCGTTTGGCTTGTTGCCATTTGGTTGGGTGTTTGAACGTGCTTGACCTTCACGGTTACCTTTTGGTGTACCCGCTCCAGCTTGGTTCGCGCCATTTTTGTTGCCGTTGTTGTTACCCTTACCGTTACCATTGAAACGGCGCTTAGGTTTACCCGTACCGTTAGAGGCTTTTTTATCGGCAGGTTGCGTGTTGCTGCCTTCCGTTTGAGGTGCTTTTGGTTTTTTAGGTTTCTTTGGTTTTTTCGGCTTAATCGGACGCGTATCCAGTTTTGACTCTGGCACGACATTCGTTGGTGCGAAGCCATCAAGCTCTTTACGTGGCAACACTTCTTGGATCAAACGTTCGATCGCAAATAATTCTGGCGCTTCAATCGCACAAACCAGAGAGATCGCTTTGCCCACTTCGCCCGCACGACCAGTACGACCAATGCGGTGAACGTAATCTTCTGCAACTTTTGGCAATTCAAAGTTCACAACTTGTGGCAATTGAGGAATATCAATACCGCGAGCGGCGATGTCAGTCGCAACCAGCACACGAATTTCACCCGATTTAAAATCAGCCAGTGCTTTGGTACGTGCACCTTGGCTTTTATTACCGTGAATCGCTGCCGCTGGTAGATTTTGTTCTACCAGGAATTTCGCTAAGCGGTTTGCGCCATGTTTTGTGCGCATGAATACTAGGACTTGTCGCCAGTCACCATCTTTAATCAGCTTCACCAACATCGGCGCTTTTTTCTTCACGTCTGATGGGTAAATACTTTGTTCAACGGTGCGTGCTGTAGAGTTTGCCGGGTTAACTGAGATCTCGACAGGGTTGTTCACCAAACCTTTCGCAAGGTCACGAATCTCATTTGAGAAGGTTGCTGAGAACAGTAGGTTCTGACGCTGCTTCGGTAGTAAATTAAGAATCTTACGGATATCGCGAATAAAGCCCATATCTAACATACGGTCCGCTTCGTCCAGCACCAGTACTTCCAGTTGGTCGAACTTAATCGCGTTCTGGCTGTAAAGGTCCATTAGACGACCTGGAGTCGCGACCAGTACATCCGCACCTTTACGCAGGCGCAGCATTTGCGGATTGATCTTCACCCCACCAAATACAACGGCGCTGGTAAGTGGAAGGTGACGACTGTAAATGAAGACGTTTTCTTGTACCTGAGCGGCAAGTTCGCGCGTAGGGGTCAGGATCAGAGCCCGGATGTGGTTACCACGAACGCGAGGTCCATTGGACAAACGCTCCAGGATTGGCAGCGTAAAGCCTGCTGTTTTACCTGTGCCGGTCTGTGCTGCTGCCATGACGTCTTTCCCTTCCAATATTGCCGGAATAGCCTGAGCCTGAATAGGAGAAGGGGTATCGTAGCCTTTTTCCTGAATAGCTTTGAGGATTGGAGCAGATAGACCTAACGAGGTAAAACCCATATGTATGATTCTCAATTGTCGAGTTAGATAACAACGCGTCGAAATCAGTTTCGCCGCGAAAAGTGCGACATTCTGAGGCTTTTATGCGCTAGCTTCAACTAATTCCGTATTTGATCGTCATCTCGTTTTCATAGCCACATTGAAAATCGCCCTTTACCTCAACTTAACTTGAGGTTTTAGAGTGTTTAGTAACCACATGAAAGCGAGAGGAAAAAGCAAAATCACATCTTTCTCGTGTTCTACTTAACCGGTTTGAGCGTGCTGCAGAAACGCACTGGTCAACTGCTGGAATAGCGAGTCAACAGATGGCCTTTGTTCGATGTGATTGAACAGTGGCGTGTGGACATGTCCCCGAATATCATCGCTGTGACCACAAAGTTGGTTGCATAGACACACTGGTTCAACGATCTTGTCGACATTGGCATCAATCAGGATACAAGCTTGGGATAAGACAACTTTTCCACCGCCTTTCTTGAGCAATACGCGTTGGGCGGTACCGACGACCTTTTGTCCGGCAATGTTTAAGTTGTACTCACCATCACAGTACGAATATGGCGTCGCGTGGACATCAACTTTAACGCCAAGTTGCTCAAAAAAGACCGTTAAGATAGCGCACAAATCGAGGTAGGCTTTTTTTATGTCGTATGGTTGATCTTCTGGCCAGTGATAGATGTGAGATAGGTTGATGATTCCCGGAACTTGCGGAACGGGGGCGCCGCCAGTTTTGCGTGAGAATAACTTCCATCCGGATTCAGTCAAAGCGCTTTGCAACTCTTCCGAAATAGGCCATTTCCTCCCGGCTGGCAGCACCAGTGTCGGGCTTTTGACCTGCCAGAGTAGCAATACTTGCGACAGTTGATCTGATTGAACTTGAGCGATTAGTTGATCTTCTTTCTCGAACACATCAGAAACTTCCGTAGCGACATAACGGATCAGTTTATTCTTTGCGGCCAAATATTATCCCTCACTTATTACCACCACTCGTTTTATCGCAGATACAAAAAGAATACTAGTTAGGACCTTACTGTTTGGGTTGCTTGTCTCATTGAAGTGTCAAAGCAGGCTGGTAGAGCCTAATGCTAATCAGTTAACAGTAAGCAGATACTACAGTCAGCCGTCATCCTGAACCGCGACGAAGGAGCGTGATTCAGGATCTTCTATCCGAGTACATTGTTATCAAAGGTATTTCTCTATATTCCAGCGAGCTGATACTAGATTCCTAGTCTCGCTAAGGCTCGCTGGAATGACCGTATAGGAGTCCTTAAGTGACTGGCATTAGCTTGTAGTGCCTGCTTTGTTGCCGAGTTTGGTTAGCCCTCAGTCAGCTAGTTTATGTCAGCGGTCGCGATAGCGATTAAGTCAGTAAATGATAATGAGAAAGACTGATCCGTATTCAGAGCCCTAGCCGGAAATTCTATGCTTAATTGGGCGTGTTCTGGTGCTTTTCTGATAAGTTTCGTGACGAATTTTCGCGTTTCTCCTGGTGAGATCGATAAACGTTGACTTCCTTGAGAAGAAAGCTCTGCGATCCCTATGGTTGGCAGGCTGTTACCATCATCATCCTCAATACTGAGCAGAGATTCTGGTCGGTACAACAGGTTTCCGCTTTCACTACGATAAGCGCTAAAGGTGTTGAACTGAGGCTCCAACTCTCCTTCTGAGCCGATATTGGTTACCGAGAAAGTCACATTGGAGCCGTCAAAGTTTTCCACTTTGACTAACACGTTGTCATTTTGATAGCTTGCCGCGGCAACGGCGCTTGCCTCTTCTTCGCTGTTTTGCTCGTCATTATTAGGTTTATTAGATTCGCCCGGCTGTTTATTGCTTTGTTTTTTGACCATGGCGTAAGACTGATCTGCCATGGCGATGAGTGTAGGAATAGAATAAAGGGTAAGACCTTCTAAATGGTCAAAATCTATTTTCGCATGCTGGGTCAGTTGATGATTTGAAAACTGGCAATAACCATCGATAAGGCTGATCAATGCCAGCTCATAGGTGCCTTTCAATCGCTCTGTTTCTCTGGCAGCCAGTGCTAAGTTCGTTCTAAGTCTTTCGATTTCTCTTAGTGTTCGTTGTGGATAGCGGCTATTAGGAGAAACGTCGTTTGCTACTGACACCAGTTCTTCGGTTACAAATGGATTTTTTTCTGTCGGAATTACGGTAGTAACATGATTGGATTTGGTAATGTCCTGCCCGAGTAATGCCACCATTTTTTGTGACACGGAGGTTCGATTTGTTGCCAGTATATTATTGCAGTTTGGAGATGTTGCCGCATATGAGTAGAAAGCGGGTAAATAGCAAAATAGGACGGACAAGCCAGCAGCGACTAGCCCTTTTAGTCTTCGAGTGTTCATCCTGATAACCCCTCTGTCTCTTAGCGCGATAGACTGGACGTATTCCCCCGGTCAGTCTGATAGATTCGCGACTTTCAGAATGGTTGTGATCAACTCTTAGTAGCAGGTTACCTTGTTCGTTCTCGTTATGTCCTCGACACTTTGCATTACTCTAATTCGATACTGACAAAAGTGCCTGAATTAGAGAGTATTAATGCTACAAAGTTGATGCCTTTGTCTGAAAGATAGTCCTAACTTTTCCAACCATCAAATGTGTGATCTGGTGAGAAATCACGTCGATTACTGAGGCGCGAATAAAAACAGAGACTTACTGTAGAAAACTGATCTGAAAGAAAAAATAAATTCTTGCGAGGGAACTTTTTAACCCACTACACTGGCAACGAAGACTAAGAGAAAGTCGACGCTTAATCTTTTGGTTTGCGTTATGGTTATGAGTAAGTAAAAGTGTGGGCAATTCGACGATATATTGGCGAATGTGATGCTATGGTTATTAATGCACTGCTCAAAATATGAGCAAACATATACATCAACCATCCACCAAGAGGTCTATATGTTAGGTGAAAATCACTCATTAATTAATGAATTTCCAGATCACTCGGATACCATCTCCCACCTGTCAGCAAATGATGCCTCTTTTGCTGAAAACGTGAAAAACTACAACGCCTTAGACAAAGAAATACGTGTTTTGGAACTACAAGGTAACCCCATCGATGATCACGAGATGAATATGCTTAAGCATAATCGTGCTGAGCTGAAAGATTGGTTACATTCCAAGATCATGGGTTCATAGCCAACTAATGAGTATTGGCTCGTATTTGTGTGTACGAGCCATTTTTTTATGTTTGAACCGGTAAATGCCCAGTCTTGACCCAAATCACCGTATCCTCTTCAACAAACGGAGTATGCTCACTCAAATGAGGTGCCCGCAGCCAACAATGTTTGGGATAGACGCCAAGATCATCTTTAAACTCACCGGATAACACCAAAATTTCTTCACCACCAAAGTGTCGGTGTGGTTGAAACTTCTCTCCCTTCGGCCATTTCACCAGTGCGATAGATTCGTTTTCAAACTCATGCAGAGGCATGACTTGCAACCCACCCACTCCCGGTTTCCATTCTGCTTTGTTGGTATCTATACGGACTTCAGTGAGATCTTGAGGATCAAACTGGTTCAGTTTTACCAGAATGACACAGCCTTCTTTACTGAAGGGAGCATGATGGCTGCCTGGCGGATTGCGAATGTAAGAGCCCGCAGGATAATCACCATTTTCATCAGAAAACACACCTTCAAGCACCAAAATCTCCTCTCCGCTTGGATGATAGTGCGTCGCAAAGCGTGATCCAGCTTCATATTTTACAATACTGGTGGTGTGTCCTGATTCTTTCGCCTCACGCTCGAGAGGTTTACGCCAAACGCCCGCAGCGGGGCTGGCGATCCATTCTTGTTGAGTCGTGTCAATCACGACTCTCTGAGTAAAATTCATATTCAACATGCTGAAATTCCGAGACCTATTTTTCGCAGAATGTTTTCTTATTGTACCTGTAACAGTCCAAACTGACTTAAAGACCTTATAAAGAGTGTATGAAAATTTGTTAGAAAAAAACAAAGCTAAATGCGCCGACACACAGGGGTAATAAAAAATACTGCCCAATTGTATCGGTTCGCTCACAACGTGCGTTTAGAATTTATCTATAGTTTTATTAGCTACGCAGAGGGCGTGCTAGAACGAGAAGCGAAAGAGAATACAGGAATAAGTGCTCAAGCGCAGTTTGTATTCTCTAAAACAAAGGAACACCAAGATGAAACATGACAAAGTAGCCATTGTCACTGGTGCCGCTCGCGGTATTGGAAAAGCGATTTGTGAACAATTACTGGAAGATGGCTTTAATGTCATCGGGTTAGATATCTCTCCGGTCGAATGGAACCATTCACCGCAGCTCACAAGCTATCAAGTTAACCTGTGCGACTCCAAAGGGGTCAATGAAGTCGTAGATAATATCATTCAGCAACATCATCGTATTGATGTACTGGTTAACAATGCGGGCATTACACGAGATGCTTTGCTTCAGGATATGCTGGAGAAAGATTGGGATAGTGTTATTGATGTCAACCTCAAAGCGGTATTTTTATTAACGCAAAGTGTTGCGCCAGTAATGTTAAATCAAGGTTCCGGCAGCATCGTTAATATCTCTTCCATTGTCGGCACTGATGGGAATATTGGTCAGAGTAACTATGCTGCCAGCAAGGGCGGTGTGATATCAATGAGCAAAGGATGGGCGAAAGAACTCGCTCGAAAAGGCGCACAAATACGAGTGAATTGTGTCGCGCCTGGATTCATTGTTACCGATATGACCAAAGACCTGCCAGAGAAAGTGATCAAAATGATGGAAGGTAAAACACCGTTAGGCCGTATGGGCTCAGTTCGAGATATCGCGAATGGTGTCTCATTTTTAGCATCTGACAAGAGTGAGTTCATCACCGGACAAGTCCTTAAAATCGATGGTGGCTTAGTATTGTAGCCTGTTCACGACGCCCCTTCATGGGGCGACTTTTTTCTGTCTCTGACTTTATCTGTTTGATTTATCTTATACCGCTAAAGAAAAAACCATAACCAAAGGTTCTAATCAAACTCGTCTGGCGGGCTTTAAATTCGCTATTGCGGCCTAATATTCTTGTTAGACCCAAAGAGTTTAAGACGTGGATGAGTGAAACTCCTCCGATCCTACCTAGCTAAAGGCGTATTCAAACAAGATAAGGAATAACAATGTCAAACGAGTACATACCACCAAAAGTTTGGACAAACGATAGTGAAAATGGCGGCCAATGGGCAAGCATCAACCGCCCGGACTCAGGCGCACGTTTTGAGCAAGAGTTACCCGTTGGTGAACATCCATTCCAGTTGTATTCCATGGGGACGCCAAACGGCCAGAAAGTCACCATCATGTTTGAAGAGCTGTTGGCTGCTGGTGTGAAAGAGGCGGAATACGACGCGCATTTGATCAGAATCGGTGATAGTGACCAGTTTGGTTCTGGATTTGTCTCCGTAAACCCAAACTCCAAAATTCCTGCGCTAGTCGATCGCTCTGGCGAAGAACCGGTCAATGTGTTTGAGTCTGGCAACATTCTTTTCTACCTCGCTGAAAAATTTGGCCTGTTCCTACCGAAAGAGGGGGCAAAGCGAGCAGAAGTAATGAACTGGTTGTTCTGGCTACAAGGTTCTGCGCCTTATCTAGGCGGTGGTTTTGGGCACTTCTATGCCTACGCTCCAGAGAAATTTGAGTATCCGATCAACCGATTCACCATGGAAGCAAAACGTCAGCTGGATGTTCTGGATAAGCGCTTAGCGAACAATGAGTTTTTAGGTGGCGATGAATACAGTATCGCCGATATCGCTACGTGGCCTTGGTATGGAAATCTAGTGTTGGGACGAGCTTATGATGCGGCTGAGTTCTTAGATGTACACAGCTACGAGCACGTGGTTCGTTGGGCAAAAGCCATTGACCAACGCGAAGCGGTAAAACGTGGCCGTATCGTTAACCGAACTTGGGGAGAAGAAGGTGAGTATCTAGAGGAACGACATAGCGCACAAGATATTGATAATGTGTTAAAGCTAAAACCATAGGCTCAAAGACATTATTCTGCGTACCATTCTCCAGACTGGTGCGCAGTTTTCTATTCAGCTTTTCTATGAACTCGCATACTAAAACGGATTAACTAAAGTTACGTTTAATATTAGTAGTATCAACAACGGAAAAGACTCTTCTATTTTTAAATCTAGTTTGAAAACATAAACGCTATTAATATCTGACATAAGCGAAATTTATATGTTATCGCTATAGTTTTGATTTTGTTTTTTAAAACGATTAATTGAATGTTTATCCTGCTTGATTTTCCCAGCCATATTTTTGACCCTTAGCTAACAATATAAAATCAAAGAGACGCAATACTAACCTTATTGGAAGTCATGTTTCGTTGATTTTCATTGCCCCCTATTTTCCAGTTCGCCAGCATGAACTGTGTTGTTGTTATGTCCGCACACGTGTTTTTTAACCCGCCTGAGTGCGGACGTCTTTTTACTTTCTTTCACTGTCGCTTTAACAGTTTCTCATGCTGTTTCGAGTAAACGTCTGCTCATCCTTTTGGTTAAGATGTTTACCGATTTATTAGACGTGTTATGTGCCATGTATCATAAATCTGTGTAATAACTGAAACCAATTCTCATACTTTAGATTAATGCAGGCTAGATCCTGTTTTACAACTTAAGTTGCAGTTTGAGTTAAACAAAGTGCTTATACTGTTATGATAGTCATTGCCTAAGTATGTGAGTGCGTAATAGCGTTTTTCGATCATACTCAGTCAGCTTTGTATATCCAAGGAGGGAAATGTATGAGAAACAAATGGGCACCGCTATTTGCCTCACTTTTGATCAGTGCACCAACATATGCGATTGTTGGTGGAGAGGAGGATGCACCAGTATTACAGGGGGCATTTGAGGAAAACTTCGCCTTTTTAGCCTCTGTTCGAGCCAGTATTTTCGCAGAAGATCACTCATGTGGAGGAACCATTATCAGTGACCGCTGGGTGTTGACTGCTGCCCACTGTTTAGTTGCATCTGACACCAGTTTGGAAGATAGCAACGCGAACGCTGACGTATTTACACTTTATGATGTGGCCAAACCTAAAGAAATCTCAATAACGGCTGGTAAGGCAGATTTATCTCAAGTTGACATATCTGACATTTATAAGGTCACTCACGTTGTGATACATCCAGACTATTATCCAGAGCAGTCTGTTACTGTAGAAACAATCGATAGTACAGATAACACCGGTGAGACCGAGGTAATGGTTCTTGAATCAACCGCATACCAGAATGACCTTGCTTTACTTTATGTTGAACGCGATTTTCCTGCCAGTCTCGTCGGCAAGGTGAGCTTAGGAAACAGTGATAGCAATATAGTGCTTTCTGAACTAGAAGATGATTGGAACTCTGCAGAGCCTGTTCCCAATGTAAAAGTCGCAGGGTGGGGGACTGGTGAAGATGGTACGGAACTAGAAGAGACAGATGTCTCTTACTACCCAATGCCTCTTTGTTATGAACGTCTTGAATCTGCAGAAGAGCTACCTATTTACATTGAGTCTCCTGCCGATCCCAAAAAGTTATGTACGTTACCTACAGAGATTGTAAATTTGACAAGCGCTACGGAAGAGGAAGTGGACCCAACCACACAAGATGATTCACTAACACAAGATGAAGCAGAAATAGTGCAAGATGACTCGATATACGGTAACGGCGCTTGTGTCGGCGATACTGGTGGTCCTTTATTACTGCCAAGCAGCGATGGTTTGAGCTTTACCCAAGTTGGTATTATCAGTGCTGGTCCAATCATTAATAGCGTCTGTAGCTCTATCACCTTACCAACTTGGTACACCAACGTTTCTTATTACACAGAGTGGATTGACTCATACTTGGACAGTGAGCAACCGCCTGAAGTAGTAATTACCAAACCTGACTTTCTGATTGTTCCAGAGGAAACCGAAGATGGCGAAGATACGGTGACGGAAGGAGAAGAAGGTGAAACGGTTACAGAGGACGAAGAAGTCATAGAAGATGAAGAGTGTAACGCTTCGATTGAAGGTCAATACGTTGCTTTTTGTGATGACGATGACGACAGTAGCGGTGGTTCTATCGGTTACATGTACCTACTGTTGATGCTACTTTTAGCGGCAGGCAGAAGAAAAGTTATTAATCGCTAGTATTAATAAACATAAAAGAACGCCCCGAGTTAAGTCGGGGCGTTCTTTTTTTAATTAAAGTGCTGCAAGAATTGTTTCTGCGTTGCTCACTTCAAACTTCTGTGGTTCTTCAACATTAAGTGTGGTCACGACACCATTATCAACAATCATCGCATAACGTTGCGAACGAATACCACCAAAACTACCGGTATCCATTTCCAGACCAAGTGCTTTGGTGAAGCTTGCATCACCATCACCCAGCATCATAATCTCAGAGGCATTTTGAGCTTCACCCCAAGCGTGCATAACAAATGCGTCATTTGTTGCGATACATGCGATAAGATCAACGCCTTTTGCTTTTAGCTGGTCTGCTAGAACAACATAGCCTGGCAAGTGAGCTTCTGAACAAGTTGGAGTGAACGCGCCCGGGACAGCAAACAACACCACTTTTTTATTCGCAAACAGCTCAGTTACGTCGTGATTTGCCATGCCATCGGCGGTGAGTTCACTGACAGTTGCAGAAGGTAGTGCTTGGCCTTGTTGAATCATAATTGTCTTCCTTTTGATATTCGTTATTTGTCTCAGTCAGTCTAGCGCTTAAGTTGAACATTAACCACTGAGGGTTTGTAAGGGTATACCCAAGTATTATTAACATTCTGAATTAAATCGGAAAGTCATTTGAGTATACACATCAATTTATAACGATTTAACGAGTCTCAATTTCTATAAAGAAGAATGACTTTCAACGTAGTTTTTTACTTGAGAACGATAGCTAGCTTTCATTTCGTCATCAATAAAACTCGCTTCTATGGCGTTAAGCGTGAACTGCGCGATCTCATCGTTGCTCATTGGGTGTGCTTTACTCACAGCGAGGAAATTGTCGGTCATGTAGCCGCCAAAGTAAGCCGGGTCATCTGAATTAATCGTGACCGCTACGCCTTGACGGAGAAGATCGACAATGTTGTGCTGCTTCATATCATCAAAGACACACAGCTTAATGTTCGAGAGTGGACAGACCGTGAGAGGCATTTTGCTTTCGATAAGTGAGGCAACCAAGGTTTGGTCTTCTACGCAGCGAACGCCGTGGTCAACGCGGCTGACTTCCAGCATTTCAATTGCGTCTGAGATATTTTGCGCTGGGCCTTCTTCACCTGCGTGTGCAACCGTTAGTAGACCCGCCGCTTTTGCTTGTTGGAATACGCGCTCAAATTTTGCTGGTGGGTGTCCCTTCTCTGATGAATCTAAGCCGACACCAATAATTTTATCGCGATGTTTGAGAACAGATTGTAGCGTTTCGATAGCGCTCTCTTCAGACAGGTGACGTAGGAAGCAGGCAATGATTTGAGAAGTAATGCCAAGTTGTTCCTGACCATCTTTTAACGCGCGACTGATTCCGTTTATCACGGTATCAAAATCAATACCGCGTTCGGTATGAGTTTGAGGATCAAAAAAGATTTCCGTATGAATGACGTTATCGGCTTTGCAGCGTTCTAGATACTCCCAGGTCAGATCATAAAAGTCTTGCTCTGTACGTAAAGCATTAGCGCCTTGGTAGTAAAGGTCGAGGAAAGACTGTAAATCTTCGAATTGGTATGCTTCGCGTAATTCACTAGGGGTCGAGTACGGGATTTCAATACCGTTGCGTTTAGCAAGCTTGAACAGCAACTCTGGCTCAAGTGAACCTTCGATATGTAAGTGTAACTCTACTTTTGGAAGACCTTGAATAAATGCGTTCATATTCCACCTTTTGTGTATTGTGGATGCAGTTACTCTAAGAATAGGTATTGATAGAAATAAGTCGAACGCTATTACAAAGAGTAAGATACATCGTGATCTCAACTCTTCGTAATCAGCACTTTGCGGGAGCTGGTAGAGACCCCCAAACCATATCATTGGGGTTATACGAAGCAAACGGTTGCGATTATACGCAAAATTATCAATTTGACTAGGGGTTTATTGGTGTCACTTAACGAGTGAAATAATCGGAGGATATTCGGTTAGGCTGTATAGAAGAGGATTCGGATAGAAAAGGCACTGTTCATGTGAGTGAAAGGCAGGCGGCGTTACCTTACACTTAACATGAAGAAAGAAGATGATGTTACTCTGTTAGAGATCAAATAATTTATCAAACTCTCTTTGTTCCATAATGTCTTCAATACGGCGTCGAGTTTTTTGCTTAATCGCTGCATTATTTTGCTCAGATTCTTTCTTTTCTTTTTCTAATTGTTTGTTACTTTTCTTAGCCATAAAAAGGCCTCCAACTTGAACGTGAATACTATCAATGCCTGAAAAATGTTTTATTTGACAATAAAACTTCCTATCTTTGAACCTTCGTCACACAGAATTGCACCTTCACCGTTTTTTTCATTATATTGGAAGTCAATAGAAACACTGTTGGTTTGAAGTTTTGGCAATACATGTCGCATTAATATATCGCTATTAAGTTGATGTATTCTGGCATTCCAAGTGGTTTGTGGTTGTTTTAAATTAAACTCAATTTCTAACATTTATTCTCCTGTTTCTTTACCGTTTTGTCTTTGTTAAGTAGTTGGTACCAATGCCTTTGACGGCTAGTTCTTCTAGAGGACATATTACTTTCCTTTTATTAATAAAATATAAAATCGCACTGCCAAATTTATTTTAGACAGCACTAAGCTAAGCCATTAAATGGCTAAAAATTAAAATGGGATTTTTGAAGGGGAGAAGTTTGGTGCAGCATGAATATGCTACACCAAGAAAAGCAGTCTTATAGAGGAGTAACTTCAGTCGCTTGAGGACCTTTTTTACCTTGCTCTACGTTAAAGCTTACTTTCTGACCTTCAGTCAGTGTTTTGAAACCGTCAGCAACAATCGCGTTGAAGTGTACGAATACATCTTGGCCGCCGTTGTCTTGAGATAGGAAACCAAAGCCTTTAGTTTCGTTAAACCATTTTACTGAACCCGTTACTTTAGACATAAAAACACCTTTGAAATAAACATTTTAATTACGAATTTTCGTGTGGATCTTTTTTAAGCTATTGAATGTTCAATCAAGAGGAAGTTGTACGCAGGTGTCTGAATGGGTGATTCAAGATTTTACTGAGAAGGAACTTAAACTAAATGTTGCATTAACAGCTCTTCTTTAAGAGCCAACGCCCACTATACACCGAGTTTAGAAAATAGCCACATTTATTTTTTGGTTGGTGTTAGCCAATGTTCCAACAGTGAGCGAGCAGATAATTTGCCTCCATTTACACAACAGCGGAGGGAAGAATTGTTGTCATTCGAAAATATTGAACAATTAGCTCAACTGCATATGGTCATGATTATTTTTCTTCAAACTACAATAACTGCATACCGATAGCCAAGTGATACGAACTTGACAGAGAAAAGTGAGCGAGGCTTTTGAGGAGAAAGATTATGAGTAAAATAAGAGAAGTCCGTCAATTAATTCCTTCCCAGCCTACTGCGGATGGCGATGGCGTTAAAATTCGCCGAGTAGCTGGTTTCAATAATGCCAGTTTTTCACCATTTTTGATGGTGGATGAGTTGAAATCTGATAACCGCGCTGACTATATCGGCGGTTTTCCTCCGCACCCTCACCGAGGCATAGAAACCCTGACCTATATGTTGAAAGGGCACTTTCAGCATCGTGATCACATGAATAATGTCGGTGAACTTCGTTCTGGTGGCGCTCAATGGATGGCTGCTGGCCGTGGTGTTATTCATAGTGAAATGCCAATTATGCAAGATGGCGAACTGCATGGTTTTCAGATTTGGATTAATCAGCCCGCAAAAAATAAAATGCAACCTGCTCAGTATCATGATTTCCAGCCTGAAACCATCACCGAAGTGAATGACGAACATGTCGGCTTGGTTCGTATTATTGCCGGGGAACTTAATATCAATGGGAACCGCACGAGTGGGCCGCTAACGAAAACGGGTGTTGATGCAACAGTTGCTGATTGGCGACCACATGCAGGCGCAACGCTCCAGCTGGTCACCGAGTCGAACCACAACATGATGCTTTATGTCTACCAAGGTAACGTTGAAACTCAGCAACGCGTGATAAAACAAGGCGAAATGGCGCTCTTGTCTCAAGGAGAGTGGGTAGAGCTGACGGCAAACGACGCAAGTGGAGTACTAGTTTTCATCGGCGAGCCGATTAACGAGCCCGTGGTTCACTATGGTCCATTTGTTATGAACAGCATTGAAGAAATCGAACAAGCGATCCAAGACTACAATGCGGGACTGTTTGAAACTTATTAGTTTTTGGTGGTTTACCGGGAACAAAAAATAAGAGATTTGGAGCCTGACTGTTGGGCTTACTGAAAAGCAAATACGATAATCCACTGCCATCGAATTTGCATTAGCCACGCCTTAGGGTGTGGCTTTTTTCTTTTCGAAACCGATAATTTTAAATCTGCTCCCAGCGCATAATGGCTTCTTTCCCAGCCTCTAAACCGAGATTATACGCTGCACGTAATGGCTCCGGAGAACGGCTCAAGCGCTTCAATTTAAATGTCTCTGGCGGACAAACCTGAATAATCTCTATGCCTTCTGGCGGATTCTCAATAAGTGATAGGGCTTGATTGTAGCGAATGTCACGAGTCAGCATCGGATCAATCAAAGCAGGTGTAGCTTTCAACATACGTTTAGTTGCGGCCCCAAACTTTGATTTTGATTTTCGGTAGCTTGCGGGACGACTGCGCAATACCATGATTTTCGTTGCACCTCGTTTAATGGCTTCTGCAATAGGAATCGCATCAGAGACGCCACCATCAACATATCGTGTACCATTCAGTAATACGCCGTTGCGATAAAGGATAGGTAGTGCACTACTGGCTTTCATGGTTTCTGCCAGTGCATCGACGTCTGGAATCAGGTATTCCGCTTCCCCCGTATCCTGACGAGTAACCCCTAAGAAGAAAGGGCGTGGGTCTGCAGCCAGAGCGGCTTTGTCTATTCCAAGCTCTTCGAGTGTGAGATTCCACATCCAGTCGAGATCCATCATATCTCCGCCAAGAACCAGCCGACTCGGGTTAATAAATTCTTTACGTAGGCTGTAATCGAGATAGATTTTCAGGTTTCTGCCCGGCATGTTCGCTAGGTAAGCCGCTAAGTTACTTGCACCAGCTGACACTCCCCAAAAGCTGTCAAATGGCGAGAAATTTTGCTCTAAAAAGTGGTCGAGTATGCCGCACGAAAAGACGCCCCGCATAGCGCCTCCCTCCACAATCAATGCGCGAGTACCTACTTGTTCCATCGGTATTTTCCATCACGTTTGGGTCAGATTGGATGACCATTAGCTTAACGTATTGAGTGATATAACCAAAGCCCAACCAGACATGGGGTTGCATTAGTCGTTGACAATGTTTGATTGTCAAACTAAGTTTATATCAAGTATTTTGATTATCAAACAAATGAGCATTCAGGATGAAAGGTCACGCAATGACAGTCTCGCAGCATTCACATGATTTTGTGTCACATAACCATCAAGGTGAAAGACGAACTTTTTACGTACTGCTTCTTACGCTGGTCACTATGATAGTAGAGATTAGCGCGGGTACGTTGTTTGGCTCCATGGCGTTACTGGCTGATGGCTGGCATATGGGGACTCATGCCGCGGCATTTTGCATTACTTTGTTTGCCTATCGTTACGCAAAGCAGCACGCGAACAGTGAGCGATTTTCTTTTGGTACAGGCAAAGTAAGTGTTTTGGGCGGGTTCACCAGCGCAATAGCACTTGGCATCGTCGCATTGATGATGATGGTTGAGTCTGTACATCGGTTATTCAACCCAGAAACGATTAAGTTTAACGAAGCGATAATGGTGGCGGTCATTGGCTTGGTGGTAAACCTGGCGAGTATGTTGCTGTTAAAGGATCACCACCATCATGGGCATGAGCATCATCATCACGATCACCATCATGATCACAACTTGGCGGCGGCGTATTTCCATGTTCTTGCGGATACGTTAACGTCTCTGCTTGCGATTGTCGCACTCATCATTGGTAAATTTTATGGTTGGGTTTGGTTAGATGCGACTATGGGTATTGTCGGTGCGCTGGTCATTGGTAAATGGACGATTGGGTTAATGCGACAAACGGCCCCGGTTTTATTAGATGAAAGTATTGATGAGCAATATCGACAAGATATTCGTGCAGAGCTTGCCCCTTACGCTGATGTAGTCGATCTTCATGTATGGAAAGTGAGTGGACACCATTATTCAGCGGCTATTGCGATTAAGAATCGCAGTAACAAATCACTCGGTGAATTTAAACAAATGTTGAGTAAGTTTGATAAGATTCACCATCTTACTCTCGAAGTACAAAACGAATAAACGATGAGCGAACTAGAAAAACTGAATCAGATGCTGACTGAGTTCTACGATAAAATGTCGTCGTGGGAGCAGTCAGTTGTGAAAGAAACGGGTTATTCACTGGCTCAGGTCCACACTATTGAAGTACTCGGTGGGCATGGAGCTTTACGTATGAAAGAGCTAGCGGAAAAGCTTGGCATCACAACGGGAACGTTAACCGTTCAGGTTGATAAACTGGTTAATGCAAATTTGATTGAACGCTGCCCACACCCTGAAGACCGTCGTGCGATTGTGGTCAAGTTGACACCAGAAGGGGAGCTCATCCATCGTCATCATAATCAGCTGCATCTGGATTTAGTTCGTGATTTGACTCGGCATATTGAACCTGAGCAACAATCCATTTTCCTTACCTGCCTGGAAAGAATGAACCGCGAGTTCTAGCCTTTTCGAATAGCTCAATTTAGTTCAAAGCAGAGCGCTCATGGCCTCTGCTTTATGGTTTATGTAACTCGCTAATAACGACTGCGGCTCTTGTGCTTTTCGTTTAGTTCTTTTCGTCGACTCCCTGGCAAAATTTCGAGTTTGTAAGTCATTATCTTCGCTGACAAACCTTGAAATCGACTCATTATTCTCTCGCTATTTAAACCTGAATCTCCATCTCTTAGAGGGATCTTTACTATGCTTATAGTTCGGCTTTTAGAAACTTACAGGGTGGAGGATAGGCGAAATCGATGGCTGGATTCAAAAGTGAGCTATCGTTTTGCAGAAGGTGATCTTATAAATTTCTTTGATTTATATAACAAAAATAGCAAGTCAGTAGTGGTCTAGGTATTAACTTACAATATTAGGCGACGTTATGAACATACAATCAACCATAATCGAGTACGCGGTAGCAATCATTGGCTTACTTTTGACCGGAGTTACCCTCTGAGAGTTACCTCCCAGAGGACAGAAAGTCTTATCGATTAATATTGAAGCGCGCACTTGCAGCTTCTTCTTTCGATACAACCGTTTTACCAATTGGCGCGAGAGAAATAATTGCCAGTTTCAGGTGCTGAAGCGCAAACGGAATACCGATGATGGTAACGAAGCATGCTACGGCGGAAATAACATGACCGATTGCCAGCCAGATACCTGCAAACACAAACCACACGATATTGCCAATAACACCAAGTGGACTAGTACCGATGTCCATCTCTTTGGTCAGTTCATCACGTGAAATGGCTTCTTTTCCAAATGGGAAAAATGAAAAGTTACCCATGACGAAACAGGCGCGCCCCCACGGGATACCGATAATGCTGATGAAGGCTAGGATGCCGAAAAACCACCACAGCAGCCCCATAAATACGCCACCCAACACAAACCAGATGATGTTGCCAAGAGTTCTCATTCTATTTCCTATTTCTAATCGTCGATTTTAAATCGAGTTTATGCCACCGATGTAAAGTGACTTCATTGAATCCAATATGGACATGATTATAAGTATGTCACAGGAATCTTAACAGAGTATGAATACCATTAATCTGAGCTAAGGTTTGGAAGTAACTAGTTGTAAGGCGGGAAGAATATCCACGCACACGATGCTTCTTCACTTAAGCTAAAGCAAACGAACGTGGATACAGTATTGACGGAGCTTAACGTAAAATGGCTTTCTCAATTTGTTGGCATATTGCTTCTGCTAATTGGTGGCTGGCGATATTACGTTCAACGACATTGTGAGCTAGTGTCCCGATTTCTATGACGCTTAACCAATCCAACAGCATGGCATGGAAGCCTTTACTGGTTAGCATTGGCGTCCAATCCTTTAAGCTTAACTTTTGCTCTTGGTTTTCTTGCCAACGTTTGCCCTCGACAAAAGAGTTGAACTCGACCGCTTGGTTAGCGTAACACGCCTGTACTCGTTCGGTTGTGATGCCAAAATGGCGATTCATAGAAGCGTGCAGAAGTGTCTCACCATGTTGCCATTGCACATCCAGTCGGGCTAACTCAGCTCCATCAATCTGATGGGTGACGTAAACGTCCTGCAGGTTATCTTTAGCCATAATGTTCACACTGTCTAACGGATGAATGAAATCGTCAAAAATAAAAGTACGAACATCACCCGGCTGGTTATGCCGATTCTTTTCCCAGCGAAGTGACTTCAATCCAGCGAGGTCTCCCGTTTGTACCCCCTGCATGTGTTGATTGTAGAGCGGGATATGGCGGCGATTAAAGCCAACATAAAGAGGCTGATTCGTCTGAGCTGAAATCTCATACAGTTTTTCAACCTCTGTGGCGTTGTCGGTCAAAGGTTTATCTACAAAGGTCGGAATCCCCTGCTTTAAAAAGTATTCAGCTATTTGAAAGTGTACACTGGTAGCGGCATGTATCATGACGGCATCGACGCCGAAATTCATAAGCTGCTGATAGTCCTGACAGGTTTCTGAGATTCTATACTGTTGAGCCAGAGCGCCCAGAGTTGTGGTATTTCTGGTACAAAATACCAGGTCAATATTGGGGAGCTGAGTGATAACCGGAAGGTAAGCCTTTTGCGCAATATCTCCTAAGCCGATGATGCCAATTTTCATCTGGATTGTTCTCTTTTAGGTGACTAGCCGCCTATTATAGCAAGGGCAAGAGAGAATTTGCTGAAGTGTCATGTCATAAAAAAGCCTGACTCACAAATTGTGATCAGGCTTAATGTTTTAGTTACCCTATAATTACTTAGGCATTTGGCGTGCGACACGTTTTGAATATATCCAGGTTACCGTCATATGCGTTGGTTTGAACATCCATAATTCCTAGCAACGAGTGGAAGACATAATCTTGAGAATACTTGCCCACGCTTTGCGCTTCCTTGCTTAAACAATCGGTATCGATCTGTTTCGCCTGCTTAAAGCTTGGTGACATCCACATCATGAACGGCACTCGTTTTTGAGTCTCTGGTGCGAGACTATAAGGCATGCCATGCAGGAACATTCCGTTTTCGCCGAGAGATTCACCATGATCAGAGATGTAAACCAAAGCCGTGTTGTATTTGTCTTCCAAAATTGAGAGTTTTTCAATGGCTTGCTCTAGTACATAGTCAGTGTAGCGGATCGTGTTGTCATAGCTATTGACTATCTGTTCGACACTACAGTTTTCGATATCAGCGCGAGGGCAATCTGGCTGGAAGAACGCTTTGTCTTTCGGATATCGCTGAAAGTAGGTTGGACCATGGCTGCCGATAAGGTGCAGTGTGACGACTCGGTTACCCTCCATACTATCTATTTCTTGCTCAAAGTTGTCGAGAAGCGCCATATCATAGCAAGTCGTACCATTACACCATTGATCTGTCTTCGTTCTGTCTACCGCGATCTTTTTGACTTTATGCGCAACGTGTTTATCACCGCCATCATTTTCTTTCCACATCAGGTCAATGCCAGCACGCTGCATAATATCTATTACATTATCTTGATTGTCTGCTTTACTGCGATCAAAGTTGTGGTGCGTCAGTTGGGAAAACATACACGGAAGCGATACTGCGGTTGCTGTTCCGCACGAGGCAAAGTCCTGAAACGAAATCACATCTAGCTTACTGGTGTATGGATTGGTTTTACGCGTATAACCATTAAGTTGATAATTCTGCGATCGAGCGGTTTCACCGACAACAAAGACTAACAGTGTTGGTTTTTCCTGTGCTTGTTGTAAGGCGGCTTTTGACTGTTTGGCTTCTGTCCCAATCTCGCGATATGGCTCCGGCGTGGTAAGGTAATTTTTTTTAACGTATCCCGCTGTACTGTAGACGAACTGAGTTGGAATAATCATTTTTTTCAGATAGCTGTTGTTTCTTCCGACTGATGCGTAGTCTTGGTAGTACAACGCTGCAATAGCTGCAATAACAGCAAGAGAGGCGACCATCGAAATCAACTTAGTGATTGAAAAACGTAAACACTGGCCACTTAGCGGATGCAGCTTGGCGTTAGCCACAATCAATGCTGGGATGATCCCCATTAATAGCACCCACAGAGCGGAATAAGTACTGAAGTAGGAGCTGGCTTCGCTGGTATCTGTTTCAATAATATTGGCGATCATGCCGTAGTCGAACAGTGTGCCATAGTTGAAGCTGGCGTAGCTCACCATGCTCGATAGTATTAGTAGCAGGATAAAAAATGGCTTTCCTATCCATGGCCAGCTGAATAAATTAAACAAGAAATTGAGTGCAGCGATAAAGAAAATGGGGATGGTGGTGATAAACCCAATTTTAACGTTATCGAGGCGAGATAAAATGCCAATGAGTTCTTTATAAATAGGAATATTGACGACAAGCGCAAAATAAAACGCTAACAAGAAAGTAAAGGCAACGTAAGAGATTCCTTCATTCTGTAAATCAACGGTCTTCATAGATCCTGCCTCACAAATGACTAAAGCAAAAACGACGCCCAAACTAAAAGGGCGAGTAATAAAGCAACAAATACAGCGGCAGAGCCAATATCTTTGGCACGACCACTCAATTCATGCCAGTCATCACTGACACGATCGACAACCGCTTCTATGGCGGAATTAATTAATTCGACGATTAGGACCAACAATAAACTGCCGATCATGAGAACTCTTTCTAATGTTGTGACGGACAAAAAGAAGGCGCTGATAGTGAGAATTACTGCCAGGAGTAATTCTTGCCTAAACGCGGCCTCATTGAGCCAAGCTGCTTTCAATCCTTGAAATGAATAACCGGTCGCGTCCATGACCCGGCGAATGCCTGTTTTTCCTGGTTTCAAAATAGAGTTCCAATACTGCTCGTTGATAAATACGTGGCTGGTTTCGACGTGCCCCAAGCTGGTGACGAGATTAATGGGTTACGCGTGAAACATTTGTGAATATGAGGCTATTGGGTTTAGAAGGATGAGTATGAGGTTAGAAAGTAAGCGTAGATGACGAGCTAGTTTTCACAAATAAAAAGGCGCAACGAGTGCGCCTGTGAAAAAAGGGTTAAATACTTATTCAGGTGAGTTATTAACGTTAAGCGGGCTGCTCGCTGGTGCAAACGACGCTGTTGTCACTGCCAAAACCATTCGGAACGTAGGCATCGGCTTGAGGGTCGTTTTCCCATTCAGCTTCATTCAGCAGGTAGCGGAATTGAATGTTTTGTTCCTTTGGTAAGCGAGTTTTAAACTTAAACTGGCCGCTGGTTTTAACCAACTTCATTGGTTCTGGTTGCCAGTTGTTAAAGTCTCCCGCAATTTTTACCGACTCACGCTGCTCTTTATCAAGTTCAAAGGTGACTTCAACTTCATCTTTGGTTTTAAAAAATCTTTTTTTAAGCATTAATTTTTTCCTTGTTTGTACAAAAACTATTCTAACTATTACTAAGCTTTCATACTGAATTCAAGTTATATCAGCGACAAGACGGTAAAAAAGGCGAAATAATCAGCTGGATAAATGACGAGCTGGTCTTGAAGCTTGTATGAATAGAACGTTTCTGTATGATGAAAATCATCTGGATTGTGAAGATGTTGGTATGCTCACCTTTAACCGAACATTGCTGATGACATTGACTTGCTTGGTAGCCATGCTGCTAACGAGCCTGGCACCTAATGTACAAGCAGCGACTATACCGAGCCAGAATCACAGTAATCAGATTCCATTGAAAGAGCTCCAGGCTCAGCTTGGGGTTAATACTGACTGTATTGAGTCCTCAGAAAATGAACGAGTGCTTACGTCAGAGAAAGACCAACACACCAGTTGCAGCTCTTCATGTATTATGAAGGTGCCAGTAACCTTGCCGCAAAATAGTCTGATGCGCTTTCCTCACCGGCTTGCGCTCATTGGTAAATCTCCCGCCGTAAAAGCGGTATCGGTGATCTACCAACCGTATCGACCTCCCATTGTTTGATTTTCTTCTAATCTAAATACAACGACTAATTGATTTAACAAGACAGTACACTGCTGTCTAAAGGAAACAAACAATGAAGAAATTACTTGCTCTATGCAGCACCCTTTTACTTGCGATTACGGCCCATGCAGCCCAGTTTGAAGAGGGAAAACACTACAAAGTGCTGGATGCAGAGAAGGCCGCTAAACCAACGGTGACAGAGTTTTTCTCTTTTTACTGCCCGCACTGTTATAAATTTGAAAGCTTGGTTGAGAACTTGAAACCAGCCTTACCTGAAGACGCGCGATTTGAGAAAATCCATGTTTCATTTATGGGTGGGAACATGGCAGTTCCGATGGCGAAGTCTTACGCAACAATGGTATCTCTCGGGGTTGAAGATAAGATGATTCCGGTGATGTTTGCTCAGATCCACCAAAAGCGTGCGGCACCGAAAGACGAAGCTGAACTAAAGCAAGTCTTCACTGATTATGGTGTAGATGGTAAGAAGTTTGACGCAGCGTACAACAGCTTTGCTGTGAACTCGATGCAAAAGCGTTTCGACCAAGAGTTCAAAGCAAGTACGTTGACTGGGGTGCCTGGGGTGATTGTGAACAACAAGTACATTGTCATTCCCAATGAAATCAGTTCTTACGATGAGTATAACCAGCTAGTTAACTACTTACTGACCCTTTAAATATAAAACACAAAAAATGGCGACTTAATGGTCGCCATTTTTCTTAACCGTCAAGCAAACAGCACGATGCCATGCATCAACAAGACCCCGCAGGTAAGCTTTCCACGCATTCCCTGATAACCTTTTGGGTCGATTTCCTGTTCTACCTTCCGAATTAATTTTTCAGAGTACCAGACTGCAATGTAACCCGCAGCGAGAAGAAGAGTGGCGGTGACGTAGTGAGTATGTCCCTGCAGCAGTGCGCCCCAAGCGAGTAAAACAAACAGATTACTCAGAACTAAAATATTGCGACTTAAACGATGGTAATAGTGGTCAATCCCGTTCCCCCATAACACGCCTGATAAGAAGCTTAAGATAACCGCGCTGTAGGCAATAAAGAACTGATGACCACTTAAGTTAAATAAAGTGGTTTCAGTAATAATGAGCAGCAAACTAAGTAAGAATGGAATAAGTCCTAAATAGCCCAGCCGTAACATGGTAGAACGTGTGGTCGTCATGATTGCTGTCCTACAGTTGTTTTTCAATCATATCAGTAAGCGTAGTACTAGTAGGAGAAGTTGAGCTTGGGAATGTGGCAATGACTTTGCCATCCTTATTAATCAGAAACTTGTAAAAGTTCCATCTTGGGGTGACGCCTGCTTGTTGGCTGATCTCGCTGAATACTGGGTTCGCATCACTGCCCATCACGGAACTACGTGCCATCATTGGAAAGGTGACCCCATAATCGAGGTAACAAATTTTTGCGGAATTCTCTTCGCTGCCTTTATCTTGGTTAAAGTCATTGCTTGGAAAGCCGATCACCGCGAAATTTTTCTCTTTATACGTCTGGTATAGGGTTTCTAACTGTTCGAACTGCGGCGTAAATCCGCATTGACTGGCGGTGTTGACGACGAGCAATGTCTTCCCTTTAAATTGCTCACACAAATCAATTTCATCAGTGGAGTTGAGTAGCCTTTGTTTGCCCTGAAGAATATCCGGGCAGCTCGAAGCAAAAGCCAACGTACTCAGGCTGAAGAGCCCGATAGTGACAAAGGGTCTCACTATTCCTTTCATGATTTGATCTCCTTATTTGTTCACCTTAGTCAGTATAGTGTTACTCAGGAGATTAGATATCGATCAAAAAGCCGCGCAGTAATTGCACGGCTTTTAAATAAAGTGGGGGGTTATGCCAGCTTCAAATCGAACTGATTACGGTATGCGACCATATCTTCAATAGTAAGAACTGGCATGTTATGAAGACGCCCAAATGCAACGAGCTCTGGTGTTTTCGCCATCGTGCCATCTGGATTGGTCACTTCGCACAATACGCCCGCAGGCTGTAACCCTGCCATTTGCATCAGATCAATCGTGCCTTCGGTATGTCCGCGGCGAGTCATCACGCCACCTGGGCGAGCGCGCAAAGGAAAGACGTGGCCAGGACGGGCAAGATCTTCTGGCTTCGCATGTGGATTTGCTGCCGTTTTGATAGTGGTAACACGGTCTGCCGCAGATACACCTGTCGTTACGCCAACTTTCGCTTCAATCGAAACGGTAAATGCGGTTTGGTTTGCGCTGTTGTTGTTTACAACCATTGGTGGCAGTTCTAGCTTGTCTGCTTGAGAATCCGTCAGACAAAGACACACAATACCACTGCACTCGCGGATCATCAGTGCCATTTGTTCGTTAGTCAGGTGTTCCACTGAGTAGATGATGTCGCCTTCATTTTCACGGTCTTCATCATCAAGCAGAAGCACACCACGGCCTTCCTGCAGTGCGATAAGTGCGTTTTCAACGCGAGTAATTGGGTCGCCGAATTCGGCAAGTAGAGATGACTGATTCATGGTTAACTCCTAAATATGACCAGAATCAGGGCGCTATGAGAGCTCGCGGTATTATGCGATTACAAAGAAGTGCACCAGTTCTTCTCAACACATTGAGTAAGTGGACTGGTGTATTCTTATTCTCTTTCATCCGGACTATAACCGTCGGCTCTGGCATCTCACCAGATCTGCTGACCTCGACGAATCGAGCGCTCGCGGGCTCACTCAAAAGAGTATACCGCCGGTGGGGAATTTCGCCCCGCCCTGAGAACAATTAAAATTATGTCAAGTCAGTTAATTTTACGAAGACTGACAACGAGATATTACTGATTAAGCGATATCTTGGGAAGCAGATTACGCTTTTATTACATAAAAATGTGCTACCGACGAAAAAAGTCGGTGCGAATAAAGTGATCAATTTGCTCTGGGACGAATGTATTGTAGATCAGGCTAGTATGCGTCTGTTTGGCCTCAATATGGTCCTGCATCCCTTCTAAGCGAGTTTCCTCTACGGTCACGGTGCCGTCGGACATGGTGTTATCATCGCGAATAAGCAAAGGACGAGCCCCGACAGGGAGTGTGCCGGCGATACTGCCAAGTTTCTGAGGAAAGTCCCAGACGTCGTCGTGTTTGTTTAAACCGTGATGAGGTGAGTTACCTAAAAGTGCCCCTAAACCGAGGTCTTGGATGCGAGAGACAATCGACGCCCCCTTTAGTGGAGAGCCAATGGCGACAACGTGAGAAATCAAACTGGTGGAGGTTTTTCTATTTGCTAAATATCGCTTAATCATCAAACCTCCCAAGCTATGTCCCACCAATACGTTGGTGGTCAGTGGGTTGAGTGCGTGGTCTATTGAATCAAACAGAGCGTGTTCATTGATCGATACGGTGTTGTAACTAAGAACTTGCGTTTCGTAACCCAATTTACGTAGCTTTTGGCTAAGCGGCTGCATTACCAGCCCATGCATATAAAGACCATGTAGAATGATGATTTTCATATTATCTCCAATGACTTCTCTAGGTATCTTACTCTAAATTAGGGGTAACTACTATATACACACCAATAGCGAGGTCGACAAACAGATTGACGGAGGCTGGTAAGGAATTAATTAGGCTGTCAGTGTCCATTCAAAAAAGAACATTTCCGCTGAGAGTATACCGTTAAAATCTTGTCCTTTAATGAATGGCTCACATTGGTACCTATTCGCAACACTGAATGCAAACCAGAGAGCGATTGTATTCTGGTATTTACTCAGCGATCTCTTCGCGTAGTTGGCCCAAATAGCTTTGCATGAACGCCTTGCGTCTTTGGGCTTCCTGCTGGGCAGAGTCGGTGTTCATCGTATCGACAATTTTAAACAACTTAGTCTGAAAATGATCAAGCGTAAATTGTTGATCATCCAGTTCCCGTTCTTCCGCAAACATGTCTTGATGATCATACAGTTTGGCCTCGAACTGAGTACTAACCTGGATGCAGCGCGTTACGCCTATTGCACCCAGAGCATCCAGACGATCAGCATCCTGAACGATCTTGGCTTCGAGTGTGTTGGGACGAATATTAGCGCTGAAACTGTGTGCTTCTATCGCGTGGGCGATCTCATCGTGGAAATGGCGTGGATAGTCGATACTTTCCAAAAATGCGATGGCTTTTTTAGCTGCAATCGCCGAGCTCTGCTTACGGTTGGGATGATCCTTGGGGTAAGTAAAGCAGTCATGTAAATAGGCGGCAGGCAAGACGACTTCCAATTGAGCGCCCTCTTGCTCAGCGAGCTGTTTCGCGGTTTTGGCGACACGCTTTACGTGGCCCAGGTCGTGCGCGGCATCGATTTGCATCTCTTGCTGCATGAATTCTAGGAATAAGGGTTCTGCTTTGTTTAATAAGGTCATGGGTAATACTTCATACTTGGGGGTGAGAGGAGTATGCCCAACCCGATAACGAATTTCCAAGCGCGGTGAAGTTATTGAGACTTATAGCCGATAACGAATCAGTCACGGTAACCGTATTAGACTGACGTAATCAAAGGGAGGATAGATTGAGAAAAGACAGATAAAAAAATAGCCAACCGCAAACGGTGCGATTGGCTTATATATATGAACAAAGTTGAGTTCACTAACAACGTCAGTTGGCTAGGTGACCCTCGGCTTAAGAAGGGTCGCTATAAGTAATGCATCTGGCGTGCCAACTTTTAAAGCCACTAAAAAGCGTAGTTTCTGTGAGTTTTGTTGCCTAAATGCCGACTGGTTTTGCAATTTGCAATTGCGATATGCAAAAGTACGTTATTATGCTAATGATTGATTAGTAAATTAGTACTAGTTACTTACAATAATACGAGACTAGCGGTTCCTAAAAAGGCGAAAAAACCAACAACGTCTGTCACGGTGGTCAAAATAACGGAACCCGCCAGGGCAGGGTCGAGTTCTAATCTATCCAAAATAATTGGAATCAACACACCAAACAGAGCGGCAGTGATGATATTGACGACGATAGCTAAAGCAATGGTTCCGCCAAGGACCGCCGATTGAAACCATAATCCTGCCAGACCACCAATGATCACAGCCCAGGCAATACCGTTCAGAGACCCAATACCTAACTCGTTTTTGAGTAGCTTGAAGCGGTTTCCGGGCGTGATCTGATTCAGTGCCATTGCGCGAATCATCAGCGTGAGCGTTTGGCTACCCGCAATACCACCCATTGATGCGACAATCGGCATTAATACCGCCAGCGCCACTACTTGAGCGATCACGTCTTCAAAAAGTCCAATAGTGACGGAGGCTAAAATGGCGGTCATTAAGTTAATTCCTAACCATACCCCACGTTTTTGTGAGCTTTTGATGACCGGAGCAAACAAGTCATCGCCTTCGTCCATACCGGTACCCGCCATCAATCGTGCTTCATAAATCTCTCGCTGAGTACTTAAGGCAAATTGCCAGTCTACTTCACCGATCAATGTTTGGTCGGCGTCTGTTACGGGTAAAGCCGAAAGAGCACTGTGCTCCAAAGCCTCGACTGCTTCAGGCAAAGACATTTTACTGTCGAGGACCGTGACAGCTTCTATCGACAGGCTTTTTAAGCGAACGTCAGAGTCACTACGCAAGATTTCGAAATAGTTAACCGTGCCACGAAACTGTTTGTTACGGTTAATCAAATAGACGTGTTGAGGCGTATCGTAGCTGTAGCGATCCATCAGCTGCTTTGCAGTGCCAACCGTAATGTTAAAAGGTAAGGTTACGATTTTTCGATCTGCCCAACGGCCGATCTCTTCATCTTCATACGCGTTGGCTTGATCGTAAAGCTCTAACTCGTCCTTCTCGATCAATGCCAATGCTTCGTTAATAATCTCTTCGGGTAGGGAGTCTGCCCACTCGATCAGAGAAAGGTTGTCTAGTTTGGCGAGCGTCAGTTTAAGCTCGACTTCTGACAGCGCATTAATGATTGAAAAGCGCACGTCAGCACGCATTTCAGTCAGCACATCAATATGCAGCTCTAACGGTAATGCTCTCCATAACCGAACACGGTCATTGATGGTAAACGCTTCCAATATTAAAGCGATGGAGCCGGGGTCTAAACCCTCTTCGATTGATGCGTTGAGTGTTGCGATTTGATCCGCTTCTTCAGCTTGCCCAATTTGTTGTATTAGAGTGGAGAGATCTTGAAACTTGCTCACCGAGCACCCCGACAGTTTGTTCGTTAAAAATAGAGATAGTGGTCTAGTAACAATAGCGAAGAATCGCGCTATACGTTCGCGCCAATTAAAGTACGCGAAAGTAGCAGAAAAACAATAGGCTACTCGACGTGAATATTCAGATAAGGCTGCACTAATTTACGAATGTTCACTTTCGCACCGATACGTGCGGCAAGTAGGTACATACCTGCGATTTTTCGGTGAAGAAAAATCGCATCGGCTGGTGGTGTATGCCAGTAATCCTGCTCCATGCTGAGGATCTTACCAGCGTCACGTAATCGCTGCGCAAGGCCACTGGCTTTAAAGTCGTAGTCTTGATCCACTAACATGGGTTCACATGCCATTTTGACCAGATCCAAAATTGCCTTGCGTTGCTCTGGCATGATGTTTTGGCTGAAAAAACCAATCTTCTCTAAGGCTTCGTTCAGGCTGTGTTCGTCATGGTTTACAACAGCAGAAAAGGCCTGACGATAACCAGAACTGAATCGTTCACTGTATTCGCGTGTGGCACCAAAATCTAACAGACCAATCTGTTTGGTTTCTTCGAGGTACAAATAGTTGGCAAAGTTGGGATCGGTCTGAACCATTTTGAACTCAAACAGTTCGCGGAAAAGCAGTTCAAGCAGGTTATGCATTACCGTATCGCGGGTACTTTGGTCACAGCTAACGATGGTATCCACTGGAACCCCTTCGATAAATTCCATGGCTAGCACCGACTGTGAAGAACTCTCCAAGTGGACTTTCGGCACGATAAAACAAGGGTTTTCTTTTAAAGCATCGAAATAGCGCAGCGCGAATTGAGCTTCGCGCTCATAATCAGCTTCATCGTGAAGTTGTTTTTTCGCTTCTTCAAGCAGTCCTTTATAGTCTACGGATTCTGGTATCAGGCCCACGACTTTAAGCAGTGTGCCAACGTTGTCGACGTCACTGTTTATACTTTTACGAACGCCCGGGTATTGGACTTTTACCGCAAGTTTATCACCCGCGTCACTGTACGCCTGATGTACTTGCCCTATTGAAGCACTGGCAATCGGTTTAAAGTTAAACGCCAGAAACTCCGCTTTCCAATCCGGGCCAAGTGCATTTTCCATGACGCTGTTCAACTGTTTTGCTGGCATCGGATCGGCATTTGAGCGCAGCCTAGAGAGGATGTCTGCTAGTTCAGGCTCGAGAATATCACCTGCATCCATTGACAGCATTTGACCGAGTTTCATGGCAGCTCCACGCAAGTGAGCAAGCTGATCGGTCAGTCTGGTTATATTTTGTGGTGTCAACAGGAGGTCTTTCGCTTTCGGCTTATTGCCCTTAGCGAGCTGTTTGGTGCCTTCAGCAAGAACATTTCCGGCAACTCTTGTTGCAAGAGAGGCAAATTTACCGAATCTGGAGATGCGATGGGTGGGTAAGTTTTTTTCCTTGTCCGACATTGAGAGCCTCCCGTAAGTTTTATCCAAACCACGAATGAATGTTATTTTTTGATGTGGTTTGGGAATTACTTGTTATACGGGAAAATTGTGTCATTGGATACATTTACAAAGAAAACCGCCAGCAGTGCCAGCGGCTGAAAGACTCTAAGAGTATGCCTGGGTACGGCAATGTTGCTTTAGACCTGTCATAAAACGAATAACTGAGTGGTTTAAAGCTTTATTCCGTCACTTTTGACTCGCGTTTTGATCTTAATTGCTTCCATGGTAATGAGAGCACGACAAAAATCGTCAGCGCATACAGCATAGACCAACCTAAGCAGATAAATACGCCTGTACAAAGGAGTAGAGATACCCCCGCCATTACCTTACCGACGCCTTTAAGCAGTTTATAGGCGGCCAGCATTGCGAGCAGGTAAACCAACACAAAAATGCTGTTCGCCAGTTTAAGGAAAAACTCTAGATCAAGCTGAGAAAGCGTACCTGCCGCACAGGACACTAATAGGATGAATCCGACCAGCAATGTCGCTGAGGACGGTACGCCTCGACGCGAGACTTTCGCCAGCTTACTATCGGGACGATATTCACGAGCCTGACTCCATACCATACGTGCCAAGCTTTGGGTGTATAAATTAACACTGGCGAAGCACGCTGAAAATCCAATGATACTGATGATCCATTTCGCACTATCACCCAGCAAATGAGCGCTTAACCAAGGTATAGAGGCATTATCAAACTGAGGCGTGCCATAAGCGCCAAACTTTAATATCACAACTGAACACGCCCAATAGGTGGCACCGGCGACGAAGCTGCCGACAATAATCGCGATAGGAAAGTCGCGTTGTGGGTTCTTAAACTCTTCGCCCATGTGTGCAAAGGCTTCTATACCGACAAAGCACCAAAACATAACGCCAAGCGCGGCGGTAATTGGCCAAATTGAGTCTGCTGTGACGGCTGGCATGGTAAGGTCTGCGCTATTTATTTCCCCTTTCCAGAGAAAGGCACCGACTAGGGCAAATACGCTCAGCGCAATCACTGTTTGTAAACGGCCCGACGATTTTGTTCCTAGCAAGTTGACGATGACCAGTAGGGCTATCGTAACCATTTGAGCGAATAAGTCATGGTTTATTGGTTCCGGAAGCAGCTGTTTGAGAAAACCCGCAGCAAGTGCGATAGCCGCTGGTATGCCCACTGGGATCACACTGACAAACAGCCAGGCAACGCTGCTTTCTAATTTTGCATTAAACGCTTTACGCACAAAGAAAGCGGTACCGCCGGCGTTGGGGTATCGTTTGCCTAGTTGAGCAAACGTCAGAGCAATCGGGCAGATTGCAGCAAACAGTAATATCCATGCCCAGAGTGAAAAATGACCTGCAATCCCTGCCGCAATCGCCGGGATCATAAATAGACCTGTGCCCATTAATGTGGTGGAAAGTTGGGCGATGCCGGATATAAGTGAAATGTCTTTTTTTAGCTGTTCCATGCTGGTCTCTGAGGGTGTAGAACTAAGTGAACTCTAAGAATAAATGAGTTCCGAAATACAAAATGCGTTACTGAGCCGCCAATATGACGGTTGTTTCAAATAATTCCAACAAAATGTTGGTTTCTTATGCATTTAAAATCGTTATAAAATGAAGAAAATAAGGAAGAAGCGGTAAGTTTATGGACAAGTTTGATCATAAGATCATTGATATCCTCCGGCATAATGCACGACTTTCGGTTACCGAAATTGCTGATCAAGTGAACCTCTCTCGTTCAGCGGTAACTGCTCGAATTCGTAAGCTAGAAAATGACAAAGTTATCCTGGGTTATCACGCAGAAATTGCTTCAACGCCAGGAGATTCAATTTGTGCTTACTTCGCTCTGAAGTTTGATAAGTCGACGTCAACGTACTTCTGTGAATCCTACGCGGATGAGCTGTACAAGATAGATGGGGTGAAATGGTGCCATGCCATTAGTGGTGAAACCGACATGATGGTCTTTGTCGAGGTACCCAACATGAATCGCTTAAACGAAATCAGAGACCAAATTCAACGCTTTCCTGAGCTTCGCCATCTCATGACGCATACCGTACTTACCGAGTTTTTTAATACCACGGGTAATAAGTTCGTCAAGTGATTAGCTACACAGGCCTTAAATACCAGTCACATGGATAAAGAATGTTAAACCACATCAATTTAAATCTGCTGAGATCCTTACATGTACTGCTGGAAGAGTGTCATGTAAGCCGCACTGCCGAGCGGCTGCACATCACCCAATCTGCGGTGAGTCGTCAGCTGGCTCAACTCCGCGAGCTGTGTGGTGATCCACTTCTTATTCGCCAGGGTAATCAGCTGATTCCTACACCAAGAGCGATAGCGCTAAAAGAAAAACTGGATGCGTTACTCGCGGAATTTGACCATCTTTTGGATGACAAGCCATTTGAGCCCAAAGACTGGCAGGGAGAACTCGTGATTGCGTCGAGTGATTACGTTGCCCAATATGTTCTACCGGATATAGCGTCGCACCTCTGTGAGTTCGCGCCACAACTTGATATGGCTTATCGGCTTTGGCAGCCAGACTTTCTGGACAAACTGCATGAGCTCGGCATTCACATCGCTTCTTCTATGTACCCCTCCAAACCAGAAGGCGTATCGAGCATCAATATCGGCTCGGATAATTCGGTTTGTCTGATGAAAGATTCTCATCCGCTGGCTAAGTGTAAAAGTATCAGCGCGAAGCAACTCGTCAGCTATTCGCACATTAAGGTGACGGGAGGTGGTGACAAGGACTCCAGTGCTGATCTGGCGTTAAAAGAGATTGGTCTGCAGCGTCATATTGCCCTCAAAGTGCCGTTCTTCTCTGCCGCGGTAAACAGGCTGGTGAAGAGTGAACACCTCATGGTTGTGCCGGAACATATTGCGCTGAACCTCGCCAAGCATTGGCGTTTAGTCAATAAGCCACTGCCTTTTGCAACCCAGACACATGAATATTGGTTGATGTGGCATCCAAAATACGACACCGATCCTGCCCATCGTTGGGTTAGAGAACAAATTCGGACAGTGATGAAGCTATCGGAATACTCTATTCATTAAGTTATGATTTCAAGTCATGACCTTTATGAAAAACTTTGATTTCTATTTATATCCCTTCACTTGATAGATTGATACCAAATGAGGAGAGGATTTTATGACACTAACAATTTGGCTATCACTTTTTACCGTCTGTTTATTGGGTGCAATGTCACCTGGGCCCAGTTTAGCCATTGTCGCTAAACACGCTTTGGCTGGTGGTCGTGTTAATGGATTGGCGACAGCGTGGGCACACGCATTTGGTATCGGGATATACGCATTTATTACTTTGATTGGTTTGGCAGTGGTTTTACAGCAAAGCCCGCTACTGTTTAAAGCGATCAGCTTGGCGGGGGCAGCGTACTTGGCCTATTTGGGGTTTAATGCTCTGCGTTCGAAAGGTGGTGTAGCGGCTAAGCTTGAATCTGGGCAGGAAACCACCGTTGCACAGTCGGCAAGAGAAGGCTTTTTTATCTCTATTCTCAGTCCTAAAATTGCACTGTTCTTTATCGCCTTATTTAGCCAGTTCGTTGCTCTGGGTAATGATCTGAGTAATCAAATGATCATTGTTGCTACGCCGTTTATCGTTGACGGTTTGTGGTACACGTTCATTACTATCGTACTCTCCAGCTCGCGAGTGGTTGATCGTATTCGCTCAAAAGCGGTGTTGATCGATCGCTTGTCTGGCGTCGTGCTTATGTTGTTGGCTCTGCGCGTGGTTGTAACGATATAAATTTGATTTCCAGAACATAAAAAAGCACCCAGCTTGTTCAAGGCTGGGTGTAAGCAAGGAGTTTCTCAGGAGCTTTATTAGCTTTTGGGGGACGAGGGGGTGAGAAACACTTTAATTCTCTTATCGGCGAACTTCTTCAAATTCGCCTTCTATTGCGTCTGCTTTTCCAGTATTAAATTCATATTCTTGCTGCATCTCTTTCTGCATGTACTTGACGCGCTTCTCAATACGTTTTCCGGTAATCAGTGCCGCGATGGTCAATGGGATCGCCATGATCAGGCTAACTACTAAAGCAAAAAGGCCGGTAATCAGTGCCAGTGCTGTAACGATGATCCGATTCATAAACTTGACCTCTCTATTTGTCTATGTGTTCAGATTACCCCAGTGAATATGAACGAAACATGAACGATAGACGCAATTATGTCTGAGGAATGTCAAAGCCTCAAAAAGTACAACTGTTCATATGAAAAAACGCCTGAGGGGAAGCTCAGGCGTATAAAAGGGGAGTTAAGATTAGTAGTGCGCTTACGCGCTTATTATTAAGAACAAATGTTGAGGTATAGTTCGCTACACCATGTGGTTAACGTTGTGGAGCAATGTTCACCTATCGAGGGAATGTTTGGTAACGAACACCCATCATTTGTTCCATACAGTGCACAACTTGGCAGCTGTAACCGAATTCGTTGTCGTACCAGATGTAAAGTACGCAACGTTTGTCTTGTGCGATAGTCGCTTGACCATCAACGACGCCAGGGTGACGAGAACCAACCAAGTCTGTTGAAACGATTTCAGTTGAGTCTGTGTAGTCAATCTGTGCTGATAGCTCAGAATTCAGCGCCATTTCACGTAGGTAGTCGTTCAGTGAATCGCGATCCACGTCTTCACCCAGGTTTAGGTTTGCAACTGCCATTGACACGTTTGGCGTCGGTACGCGAATTGCGTTACCTGTCAGTTTACCAGCTAGCTCTGGCAGTGCTTTTGCTACCGCTTTCGCCGCACCTGTTGACGTCAGAACCATATTCAAAGATGCACTGCGTCCACGACGGTCACCTGAGTGGAAGTTATCGATCAGGTTTTGGTCGTTAGTGTATGAGTGAACCGTTTCGATATGGCCTGAAAGCACACCGTACTTATCGTTCAACGCCTTCAACACTGGCGTGATAGCGTTGGTAGTACAGCTTGCTGCTGAGATGATGGTGTCATCTTCTTGAATCACAGATTCGTTTACACCGAATACAACGTTCTTGATATCGCCTTTACCAGGTGCTGTCAGTAGTACTTTCTCTGCGCCATTACACGCTACGTGTTGGCTTAGACCTTCTGCATCACGCCAAACGCCTGTGTTGTCGACAACAAGTGCGTTGTTAATGCCGTAAGCAGTGTAGTCAACCTCGCTTGGGTTGTTTGCGTAGATAATTTGAATGAAGTTACCATTCACGATCAGTGCTTTACGCTCTTCATCAATGATGATGCTACCGTTGAATTGACCGTGTACAGAGTCACGACGAAGTAGGCTAGCACGCTTCTCTAAATCGCCTTTCTTGCCGCCACGTACAACGATTGCACGAAGTCGTAGTGGGTAACCAGGGCCGCTCTTTTCAATAAGAAGACGTGTCAGTAGACGACCGATACGACCAAACCCGTAAAGAACCACATCGCGAGCTTTCAAAGAAGAATCTGCATCACGAGCACCTTGAAGTGCGGTTTGTAGGAAATCATTAAGCGCAGAAGTGTCTTCGTGCTCATTCCAATACTTAGTTGCCAACTGACCGATATCCACGCGGCTAGAAGAAATGCTCATTTCGCATAGTGCTTCAATGATAGGCATTGTCTGCTCTAGAGAGAGAGGGTTTCCAGTGTATCGTCTTGCTACGCGGTGAGTTTTGAGAATGTCGATAGTTGTTGCGTTGATAAGCGTTTTACCGAACAGAACCACTTCGATTCCTTTTTCACGATACAGCTTACCAATTAGAGGGGAAATAGATTCAGCAATCGTTTGGCTAGTTTGCCAGTCTTGGAGATATTTCTCTGGACTCATTGTTGTATTGGACCTTTCACGTTTTGGGGGCTAACCATACTCGCCGCTGTTACCTCTACGGTAGAGCGTAGGAGTCTGGTGGTAATGTAGGGTTGTAATAATTATGGGGCGGATTCTACGGTTGAAGGGCTTATTCTGCTAGGAAAAATAAATCCAGTGGAAATCACTGTTATATGACGGTTATGTGGATGATTAATGTGACTAAGGCGTTGCATTTAAGGTGTTGACATTTTCAAATGTGCAAACTTATTTTGCGATGATAATGTTTTCTATCAATGATTCTCGTTGAAATTAAGGTTATGAATTACATTTATGTGTGATGTGAATCGATAACGCAACTCAAGAGGTAAACATAAAACTCGTAATTAGGTGATTTGTTAACTAAGACGAATGGATAGGCTGAAATGAGATTGTAAGGTTAAAATTTAATATCAAAAGTTTGCAGCAAATCACAATGTGAACTGAGATTAAACCCTCATAGAATAGACATTAACCACTTTAATACTAGGTCTACTGTTCACGAAAGGAGCAAATCAGGATTAAACTTCGTATCTGATAACTCTCGAACGGCCTAAAATTACCAGCCCCATGGTGTGAGATTGTTGAGGCTTATCAATAAAACGACGATTAACTACGCTAAGTATTCTGTTTTGTTGGTTACGCTGTCACATTTGGTAAGAATGTCAACTGGATCGCGCCACTATGCAACGCCTTCGCTTCTAAACGTTGTCTAATCCTGTAAACCTTGTTTAAATCGACGATATACCTGAATTCACTTGGCGTTGATAGTCAAAATTAGAAGGAAATGACATGTTTAAACTCGCGATTATTGGGACGAACTGGATATCGCAACAATTTGTTGAAGCTGCCATACAAACGGGAGAATTTAGCCTCAAAGCCGTTTATTCGAGAGAGCTTGATAAGGCTCGTTCATTTGGTGTGCCATACCATGCGGAGAGTTTCTATGACAATCTAGACGCTTTAGGAGAAGATCCCGATATTGATGCGGTCTACATTGCGAGCCCTAATTCACTTCATGCACCCCAAGCGCTGCAAATGCTAAAAGCAGGTAAGCACGTAATTTGCGAGAAACCAATGGCATCAAATTACTCGCTTGCCAAGGAGATGTTTACGTGCGCTGAAGAGAATAATGTCGTGCTTTTTGAGGCATTCATGTCGCCTTATACCCCCAACTTTACTGTGCTGAAAGAAAGCCTGCCTACTATAGCTCCGTTAAGACACGCAACGATCAGCTATTGCCAATATTCATCGCGCTATCAAAAGTATTTAAATGGCGAGAACCCGAATACATTCAATCCCGATTTCTCCAATGGCTCAATTATGGACATCGGCTATTACTGTCTGGGCGCTGCCATTGAGTTATTCGGAGAGCCTAATCAGGTTCAGGCCAGCGCGTTTGTTTTGCCATCAGGCGTAGATGGATGTGGCAGTGTGACGCTTGCCTACGATGGTTTTAACGTGAACTTACTGCATTCAAAAGTGAGTGACTCGTTAATCCCGAGTGAATTTCAGGGTGAACAGGGTAGCGTGCTAGTTGATATGATCTCCACGGGTCGTGGCGTCGAACGCATTCTTCGTGGTCAAGAGAAAGAAGTACTGACCCTGCCACAAACCGAAAACCACATGTTTTACGAAGCTAAAGCTTTTGCCGAGCAACTTAAGTTAGGAGTGATTGATGAGAACACCAAGCAACGTTCATTGACGGTTGCCAACGTGCTGACGGAAGTCAGAAGACAAACTGGCGTGGTTTTCCCTGCTGACAAAACGGCTTAATGCAATAAAAGGCGTCTGAGGTATAAAATGAAGCCCTCGAATCAGGAGGGCTTCATTACAGGAATAAGGGAATAGATCGCTTTATCGGCTTAATTCGTCTTACGCATTTCAGACAAGGTTACGATGGTACGACGATAGGTGAGGTATGCTGCGATACCCGCGCAGATATTACCAATACATGCCCCAAGCAGAAGGCCTTTAATTCCCCCCAGCTGAGAACCAACCCACAAACACGGTAAGAAAAACACGAACAGACGTAACGCCGAGACAGTAAGAGCCGTGTATGACTTGCCTAATGCATTACAAACCGAAACCATAAGCATACATACGCCCAGAGAACCTAAGCTGATAGGGACGATGGATAAATGCATCGCCAACACTTGCTCAACCTGTAAATCACTGGTCATTAACAATGCCAAAGGGTTTGCTACGGCAAAGGTGATAACGGCGATTAAGAGCTGGAAGCTCAAAATAAACTTAACCGCGATACTGACCAGTGATTGAATATCACTGTAGTTCTTTGCACCAAGTAAGCGCCCAACCATAGGTGGCAGAGACATGGTTAACGCGAGCACAGAGACAATAGCAAAAAATTCATAACGTGATCCTAGCGCCCAGGCGGCTACGGCTGCCGTACCGAATCCAGCCAGTAGCTTCGTTGCCAGCATGGATGATAAAGGGGGCAACAATTGGCTTATCATCGCGGGTCCCATGATGTTACCGATCGAGCGGATACTCTTTATCACGTTTAAGTCTTGCCACTGTGTTGTGGCCCACTGATTCTTTTTGACTCGAGGAGCAACCACCAAAATACCCAGACCAAAGGCCGCAATCGTCGCAAGTGCAGCACCATTAATACCGAGGTCTAAAGTAAAAATGAAGATCGGATCCAGAACAAGGTTCACACCGCTGGTGATCATCATCATGGTACCTGGCAACATGGTATTTCCATGGGCTCGGCAGATACTGTAGTAAAAGTAGAGCAGGGCTCCGGTCCAGGAACTCAGTAACCACCAAGGCCAGTAGCTATCGATGATAGGCATGATGGTATCGGGTGCGCTGAGCATGGATAGTATTGGGTAACGAAGCAACCAAATTAACACACTGATTATCGCAACTCCGACTGAGCCTATCATAAGGACTAAGCCACCCAATTGTTTGGCATAGCGAGTTTCATTTGCGCCAAGCGCCTTAGAGATAACCGCGGTTGTTGCGATACCTAAGCCTACCTGAATTCCGATCACGACCATTTGTAGTGGGAGTGTGAAGCCCTGTACTGCCAACGGTAAGACCCCCAGCTGGCCGATAAAAGCACTGTCCACAAGCTGAAAACTCATTAGTGATAGAACACCAAAGAGCATGGGCCAGGTCATCGAAAACAATTGCTTGGCTAATGTAGGTTGTGGGGTGATCGTAGTTGAGGACATAAACAGCTTATTAAGTTAATAGGTTAGGGGAATGGGTTGATGTTATTGTACACAGCACTCTGATCGGTGACAAAAACAAACCCCGAGCAAGTTGTCTTACTCGGGGTTCAAATTATAACAGAACTATTGGTGTTTATTTCTTGCCGCTAGTTTGTTTATCTTGTTCCGTCAGTTCTCGAATACGACGGCTGATGTCACGACGTTCTTTAGAGATTTCTGCGCTCTTGATGATGTGGTCATCAACACGATCTTCGTAATCTGATTTCATGTTTTTGACGATAGCTACGATGTCGTCGTGAGTCATCTCTGGCTTGATGTAGTCTAGGAGGTTTTCCAGCAAGTCTACACGTTTGCGGTTATCACGAACTTTTTTCTCGTTATCAACAAGCTCACGTTTCAGTTTATTTTTACGACGAGCTTGGCTAACGATTTCAAATACGCTACTCATAGTTCCCTTTCCTAATTTGTGAATATCTTTCTCGATTAAAGCACAACATCTCGTAGCATAACAGTCTTTAGATCAATCACGACGATGAGTTGAACATTTCTCGACCAATCATTATGTTCCTTGCCTCACGACAGGAAAGCATCGCTGGTTGACACCATACTCAGTCTTACTTGACTTACCTTAGAGCAAAGGTGATTTCGCAGCCTGAAACGCCTCATCTGCTGCGATTTCTATATTCGAGTGTCCAGGTAATTCAGTGAGCATAAAGCCTTTTTACGACGCAGTTTGGACAAATATGCGTTTGACTCTGGGTTAGAGTGCATCGATGCGTTGTCATGATTGAACCTTCACTATATTATCAGCGTCATTAAATACAAAATGATGACACTTGATATGGACTCTCGTAATACTGCGGAGCAAGTCGACAGTCAAGATAGTGAACAAGTCACGAGCTCTTTGGCTGAGAAGTTAAAAACAGCATACGTCAATGCGCGTAATCAACTTGAAATTACAGAAGTTGAACTCAATCGTTCGAAGATAATGATGATTGATGAAAACGGAAACATGAGAAAAGTACCTATTCTCTCCGAGCACTGAGACCTAACCCTATTCACAAAAGGGGTCAGGTCTTAGACTATGCTTTAGCCTGACTACCTTATACTCAAGTGATTTTAAAACCGTTCAGGTTTCAATCTGGCAGCATAAAGTGACTTGAGTATAAAATTCAGATGCAAAAAATAATAAGGAATGCATTATGAAAGTTGAGCTAACGGCAATAGAAGCACGAGTAATTGGTTGCCTGATCGAGAAAGAAGTGACGACTCCCGATCTTTATCCCCTGAGTCTGAATGCACTTACCAATGCATGTAATCAAAAAAGTAATCGTGAGCCAGTCATGTCATTGTCTGAGTCTGATGTATTAGATGCGGTAGATGCATTGATTGAACGTCGACTTGTCAGTGACGAAAGTGCCTTTAATAGCCGAGTGAGCAAGTATCAGCACCGTTTTTGTAACACGGAGTTTGGCGATTTGAAACTCACTGAGCAAGAAAAAGGCATCGTATGCTGTATGCTGCTACGTGGTGCTCAAACGCCAGGTGAAATTCGTACTCGAACTAACCGCCTGACAACGTTCCACGATGTTAAAGAGGTGGAAAATGTACTTGAGTATTTGGCGAGCGAAGAGAAAGGCCCATTAGTCGTCAAACTTCCGCGTGAGGCTGGTAAGCGTGAATCTCGCTATATGCATTTATTCTGTGGTGAAGTCGATGTATCTGCTATTGAGTCAGCGGCGGCAGTGTCACCGAGCTCTGATCGCGTGAGTCAGCTTGAGCAAGAAGTGTCCATGCTCAGAGAGGAGCTTGATGCATTGAAAGCTCAGGTAGAATCGCTACTTTGATGAGTGAAAGTGTGGCACAAGTTTGGAGTGTTTATCTGATACGAAATAACCGCAATGCACTCTATTGTGGCGTCACCAATGATATTGAGCGCCGGTTTCAACAGCACCAGAATGGTAAAGGTGCCAAGGCACTCAAAGGTAAAGGCCCATTAGTCCTGGAATGGACAATGAGCTTTGACTCAAAGCGTGTTGCGATGAAAGCTGAATACTTTATTAAACAACTAGCGAAAAGCAAAAAAGAGCTACTCGTTGAATCGAAAGCCTCACTTGCCGTGGACGAAGACCAAAGCTTGAACTTGACCGTTCGTCTTTAGGGCTCGATAGATAGTCCAGAAACGTACCGCACGGACTGATGAAGAAACCGCCGAAGTTTTGAAGGCGGTTTCTTTTTATCCAAAATGTGTTCTTGGTACAAAAACTGCTGTCGTTTTCAGAATAACACACTGATTCAATAGGCATTGATTTTGATAATAGGCTGAAATACCGTGCAATATGCGTTTGTTATATAAAGTTCATATCACTCATAATGCATAACGAAGAAATTGATATTGAAACCAGCACTCAGTGGAAGGTAGATTACAATAGTTCAACACGCCCAAGTAACGGATGACTCGGCTAGATAATAAATAGAGTGAATGGGACTCGGTAAAAACTAAAAAGAGCAACAGATGAAGAAAGAGTTAGTATTCTCCCTTATTTTAATGACGGGTATTGCCTCAGCAGCACATGCATCTCAAGTCCTGAATGGATATTGGGGCTATCAAGAGTTTCTGGACGAATTCCCTGAGCAAAAACAGCTAACCGACGCGTTGGCTGAAGCGGTTAGAGAAAAACCCACTCCGATTACCATTGAGAAAAAGCGTGAACTGAAGATTTCTGTGGTTTACCCGGGGCAGCAAATTTCGGATTACTGGATCAGAAATATAGACGCATTTGAAAAGCGGTTAGATAAGCTGAATATTGATTATCAGCTTAATCAGGTTTTTACTCGCCCAAATTCTGATATCAAACAGCAAAGCCTCTCTCTGATGGAGGCATTGAAAAGCAACTCGGACTATCTGATCTTTACTCTTGATACCACCAGACATCGTAAGTTTATCGAGCATGTATTGGATTCCAAGAAAACTAAGCTGATCTTACAAAACATTACGACCCCAGTAAGAGACTGGGATAATCACCAGCCGTTTCTTTATGTTGGTTTTGACCATGCTGAAGGCAGCCGCAAACTGGCGAAAGAATTTAGTCAACGCTTCCCAAAAAACAGTCACTACAGTGTGCTCTACTTTTCAGAAGGTTACATTAGTGACGTAAGAGGGAATACATTTATTAACCAGGTAAACCGTGACAGTAACTTTGAGCTACAATCTGCATATTACACCAAGGCGACAAAGCAGTCTGGGTATGAGGCGGCAAAAGCCAGTTTGGACAAGTACCCAGATGTCGATTTTATTTATGCTTGCTCAACAGACGTCGCGCTTGGTGCCGTCGAAGCGTTAGCGGAACTAGGGCGCGAGGATATTATGATTAACGGTTGGGGAGGGGGCTCTGCGGAGCTAGACGCCATTTTAAACGGAGAGTTAGATATAACCGTAATGCGTATGAACGATGATACCGGTATTGCAATGGCAGAAGCCATCAAATGGGATCTGGAAGGGAAGTCAGTACCAACTGTTTATTCTGGTGACTATGAAGTCGTCACTAAATCTGATTCTCCCGACAGAATAGAAACATTAAGAAAACGCGCATTCAGATACTCAGATAATTGATGACAAATACATCAACCAGAAAACGTCGCTCTTTGTCGACGCTGATTACTAAAATTATTGTTCTCGTTCTTGCTCCGATAATTTTAGGCATATTCGTTCAGAGTTATTACTTCTCCAAACAGATTATTTGGCAAGAAGTCGACAGGACAAAGCAACAAACATCCGCCCTGATTCTGAATATTTTCGACAGTCATTTCGCTGCGATTCAAATCCACCACGACAGCAACTCTAAAAGCGATGTGGTATTGGACTTTTATAGTAAGCGAGATGAAGAAGCCTTAAATTTCTTTTTCCTTAGCATTGATCAGAGTGATCCGTCACACACGCCTGAAATTCGCTTCCTCACTAATCATCAAGGCATTATCTGGGATGATGGCAACGCCCATTTCTATGGCATTAATGACTCGATACTCGATACTATCGCCAGTAGCGTCACATTCACCAATAACTGGTATTACATAACGTCACTAACCCCGATGGGCGCACGTCACCTGCTGGTTAGAAGAGTCCCGGTACTTGAGCCTAAAACGGGTGAAGTGATGGGCTACTCCTACAATATTGTCGTTCTGGATAACAACTTTGGCTTGATGGAAAGGCTGAAGAATGAAGGTAACGTCGATAATGTTGTTCTCATTTCCAACAACCTACCGTTAGCCAATTCATTAGCGGGTGATGAGTCTTATAAAATATTTGATGTTTTAAAACGCAGAGAGTCTCAAGAGAAACTCGACCAACTATTGATTATTAAGACGCCAATTGAGGTGAATGCGGCTAATACCGATTTGTCTCTACTGACGGTTCAGGATAATCAAAGTGTCGTTACCCTACAGGTTCAGCATCTTTTGGCGATGATGGCTTCGGTTATCGGGATGATCTTGATCGCCCTACTGACCAAAGAATGGATAGAGAACAAGGTAGCCGAACAGCTTGACTCCTTGATGTCTTATACGCGCTCAGCACGTGAAGAAAAAGGGTTTGAGCGTTTTGGTGGGTCCGATATCGAAGAGTTCGATGATATTGGGACGACGCTGGAGAACACCTTTGAAGAGCTTGAAGCGCAAAAACGTTCCTTTCGAGACCTGTTTAACTTCGCTTTATCTCCGATCATGGTGTGGTCTGAAGCTGGGGTACTGATACAAATAAATCCTGCGGCGAAAAAAGAGCTGGTGCTCGAGAATGACGTTGAAGTAATGACTCCCGTCTTTAAAAGCTTTAAGGAAAAATTGCTTCCTCATCTGCGTATGGCATCGCAAGGCGCGACCTTAACTGGGGTGAATGTGCCGATTGGTGAAAAAGTGTATCGCTGGAACCTATCTCCCATTTTTGTTGACGGCGATCTCAGCGGCATCATTGTGCAAGGGCAAGACATCACAACGCTTATTGAGGCTGAAAAGCAAAGTAATGTTGCCAGAAAAGAGGCTGAAAAGTCCGCTCAAGCTCGCGCCGATTTCCTGGCTAAGATGAGCCACGAAATCAGAACGCCAATAAATGGGATCTTAGGTGTTGCTCAGTTATTGAAAGGCTCGGTTAAATCGCAGGAGCAGAGTAACCAAATAGATGTACTCCGTCATAGTGGTGAGCACTTACTTGCTGTTTTGAATGATATTTTAGACTTCTCAAAAATCGAGCAAGGCAAATTCAATATTCAAAAACACTCGTTTTCCTTTACCGATACGGTTCGTACTTTAGAGAACATTTATCGTCCGATTTGTGAGAGCAAAGGGGTTGAGCTGGTCATCGAAAACCAGTTAGACCCAAAAGTCGCGCTGTTTACCGATCAGGTTCGTCTCAACCAAATCATGTTTAATCTGCTTAGTAACGCCGTTAAGTTTACCCCTTCTGGTTGTGTCCGACTGAGCGCGGAACTCGATCAGTTTGAGGGAGTTGAGAACAGCGTGCTCGTAGTTGAAGTTTCCGACACTGGTATTGGTATCGACCCGAACAAGCTCGACCAGATGTTTGAGCCGTTTGTACAAGAAGAGGAAACCACAACGCGTGAATATGGAGGGAGTGGATTAGGGCTGACGATCGTCAAGAGTTTGGTCGATATGCTAGAGGGTAATGTCCAGGTTCACAGTCAAAAAGGCGTTGGAACGACCTTTGTTGTCACGTTGCCAGTGAAAGATCGTGAGCGTATTTTACATGCAAACAAACCAAACCAACGTGTCAATCCTGAGGAACTGTTTAATGAAGCCTTGAAAGTCCTGCTTGTTGAAGACAATCATACCAATGCGTTTATTCTAAAAGCCTTTTGTAATAAATATGGAATGCAGGTTGATTGGGCAAAAGATGGGCTTGAGGCAATCGAGCGATTGAAACATCACACGTACGATTTGATATTGATGGATAATCAACTTCCTCACTTAGGTGGAATCGAAACCACAAAAGAGATTCGCCGAAATTTGAAATTAGGTACGCCGATTTATGCTTGCACGGCTGATACCGCAAAAGAAACCGGTGATGCGTTTATGGAAGCGGGCGCGAATTACATCTTGCTCAAACCGATAAAAGAGAGCGCGTTCCACGATGCACTTTTGGATTATAAGCGGCGATTTATAGGTGGCTCGGCGTAATAAAAATATCAGCATTCATCAGGCACAACGCACGTTGTGCCTTTTTATTTTCCTTAGCTTTCTCTGCCACACAATGACTTGCCTTGAACTTAATGTGATTTTTGTCACAAAACTATTTACTTAGCACGCTAACTATTTTATATTACTTAGCATGCTAAGTAATTGAGTGTTTCAAATGATTCAAGATACCGACATTTTGGGAGAGCTTTCTGTTGCGGAAAAGTTATCTCGTGTCTCTCGTTTATGGAAGATGGTCGCTGACCGAGAGCTTGAGCCACTGAATATGACGTATCCGCGCTGGACTGCCTTATGGAAGTTACATCGCATGGGGGACAACGTCAGTCAGAAGCATCTTGCGGTAGAACTAGAGATTGAACTGGCGTCATTGATGAGAACCTTAAAATTACTTGAAGAGCAGTCTCTGGTTATACGACGTTGTTGTGAACATGACAAACGGGCTCGTATCGTCAGCCTGACGGATGAAGGTAAAGCACTTATTACTCAACTAGAGAGCCGAATCCTTGCCGTTCGCAGGAAATTACTGTCTGACATCAATGATGACGAGCTAAAAACCATGGGGTTAATCCTGGAACAAATGGCTCGCAATGCACTCGATACACTTAGTGAATAAGTCAGAAACCTAATAAAGAGAAGTTAAATCCTATGACTCCAGACCAAAAATTCGCGCGCTGGATTAAATATTCATGCGCGGCGTTTGTCTTTGTCTTTGCTTATTTTCTAATTGCTGACCTGGCAATGCCCCTTACTCCTCAAGCAATGGCAACTCGCGTGGTAACGAAAGTAGCGCCACGTGTCAGCGGACAAATCACCGATATTTACGTGACAAACAACCAAGAGATCCATAAGGGTGACGTGTTGTTTCAGATCGACCCACAGCCTTACCAATTGGCGGTTGAGCGTGCTCAGCTCAATTTGGATCAGGTGATTCAAAATAATGATCAGCTGGACGCTTCAATTGCCGCAGCCAAAGCGGATGTGGAAGCAAGCAAGATTGTTGCCGAGCAAAAAGTGCGGGAAGCGGCGCGTTTGAATAAGCTGTTTCACCGCAATGGCACCTCTCAGCAGCAACTTGATGATTCACAAAGTAATGCCACTGCGGCAAAAGCCAACCTTTTGGCAGCCCGTGCTCGCCTGAAGGAGCTTGAAGTAAGCCGTGGTGAAATAGGTGAAGATAATGTCAGCGTGCGTGTTGCGCAGAACCAACTCAAGCAAGCTGAGCTCAATTTGTCTTACACAAAAGTTATTGCTGAGCATGATGGCGTGGTTGCAAACCTTCAACTGGAAGCAGGTGCTTACGCTTCTGCGGCGAGTCCTCTGGTTGCATTGGTGTCAGATGACGTTGACATTATTGCTGATTTCCGAGAAAAAAGCCTGCGCCACTTTAATCGGGACAGCCGTGCATTGGTAGCATTTGACAGCTTGCCGGGTGAAGTTTTTGAAGCTCGAATCACAAGTATTGATGCGGGCGTAAGTTCCGGTCAGTTCGATGCTGATGGACGACTTGCCACACCGACAGAGACTGACCGCTGGGTTAGGGATGCACAGCGTATGCGTTTGCATCTAGCTATCGACGATCAAGAACAACGCTCGTTCCCAGCCGGCGCACGTGCGACAGTCCAACTGTTACCTGAGAATGTGGTCTCTGGGTGGTTTAGTAACCTACAGATTCATTTCTTGAGTGCGTTGCATTACATCTATTAATCAGGAGGTGGTATGAAGTTATGGGACCACCCCATGTCGGAGAATGATCTCCGACAGTGTCTACGGATTGCTACTGGCGCGACGATAGGCTTTACCATCTGTAAAATGTTCGGCTGGAACTACGGTGTCTTTTATACTGTGACGCCTATGCTGCTACTCGGGATGATACCTGTTATGAGCTTGCATGCCGCTCGTCAGATGATTTTTGCAGCCGTCGTCTGTGGTCTTGAAGTTGGTATTCTCGGCGGACTGTTTGGCGGTCATCCATTTATGATGACGATGATTGCTTTTGGGTTATTTCTGTACAAATTTGCTTGTATGTCCAAAGGCAGTTTATTCCTGTTTGGCGCTAGTAGCGTACTGAACCTGAGTATCATGCTGCACTTTTCCAGTTATGTGAGTACCGATCTCAATGATTTGATCTTCAGTAATCTGGAAGCGAATGTGCTCTCAGTCATTGTGGCTTACTTAGTGACGTTTCTGATCCCAGATGCAGAGCCTCGTCAACCACCGGCCAGACCCTCTGAGCCGAAGAAAAGTCATCGCATGCGTCATGAAGCCTTGATGGGAGCGAGTATCGTAACGGCGTCGTTTCTGGTTTTCCAGATTTTCGACTTAAACGACTCTTTGTCGGCTCAGGCAACAACGATACTGTTGTTGTTTCCGATGCATTGGAATGGTGCCCTCGGTTATGCTCGTAAAAGAGCGATGGGTACGTTGCTTGGCGTGACGTTCGGTATTACCAGTCAGCTGGTGCTTTATGACTGGTCGGATACTTTACTATTCGTCGTGCCTCTGCTGTGGATTGGCGCTATGATCTTTAGTTACATGCACGTTAAAGAATCGAGTGGATCTGGTGCGGGGTTCGGTGGGTTAACCACGCTGGGTATCTTATTTGGTCAATACTTAAGTCCTGGCGGTGATTTGATCTTTAGCGCGCTCTATCGGGTGAGCAGTATCCTGTTTGCTATTGTTGCGACGTTATTAGTGACCTACATGGTACATCGAGTGCTCAATCAATTTGAGGCGACTCGTTTTGGCGAACAATAGCTGTTCAATTCACTTTTAGCTCTATACGTTGCTGGACATAAAATACGGTTCCAGCAACGCTACTTTAAGTTGCTCAGTCATCGTGATTGGTTTCTCAAACTTAATTCCAATCATCCAGCCCTTTGTTAACTTTTTGATATTCGCGATTAGGCAAGGATTATCGTTGCCCACATAGGTACTGAGTGCTGAAGTAATCGTAACGTTATCACCCACCTGAAACTCGGGCTCAATTAAGGTAGAAATGCCGATCCCGGCTAGTGAAAAGTCAATTAGGCTTCCGCTGTAAAGATTGCCCTTGTGGTCAATAGTGCAGTCCATTTTCAGCTTGTAGCGCTCGAATTCGCGAACGGGTTTTGTGGCAAACGTCGTCGGTATTCGGACGAATAAAAGAGGGGATGGATGGCTAACGTGCGTTAAGACGCTGGATTTGAACGCAACAACGTGCCCCAGTTCCGTGTCTGATACACCACGAATAACAACATCGGCATTATTGAGCCTTCTGATCGCATGATCTTCGAGTAGTTTCGCTGGAATATCAATGATCAGGTAGGCGTTTTCCTTAAAGCCCAAATAAGTTGTAGTGTATGAACTGCTCTTTTGTGGACCCAGTTCCATCTCTATGGATAACTTAGTTCCTGGTTTCAAAAAATGACTCAGTTTATCTTTGGTGTGCGTTGCTGGCATATCGTCAAGTAATCTAATCCCTTATTGTTTGGGAGGCTAGCAGAACACCATTTGTTCAGGCAACATACTTTAAGTAAATAACTGCTTATTCGGGCTTTTTAACCTCATTAAACACCATGCTATCCTCGTTAATACAAAAAATTGATTATTGAGTGACCACTTGTCTAATCATTTCACATTAGAAAATGTAAAACTCGTGGTCACAACAATCTGTTTAAAAGGCTAACTCGTTCTAACGATGAACAGGCGGGCGATAGGGCTGGCTAAGATCATTTTTCATAAATATCTGGCTCGCAATAATACTGCCACAGGTTACAAACATCAGTGCTAGCCAGGTTAGAGTATCCGGTTGCTCACCAAAGATTGGGATCGCGAGTAGCGTTGCCACGACAGGGGTTAAAGAGCCAAAGGCGGCACTGGCTTCGGCACCAATGATTCGGATGGCGTATATAAAAGTATAGGAAGCGATCAAGCCTGCTCCTACCCCTTGAAGTAAAGCGTGTCCGAATAGTTCTTTCCAAGGCCAGTACTTCATTGGCGTAATAGCCAAATAGCTGTCTGCCCAGCCAAAACCGACTGCGATGGTAAGCAGTGCCAGTGAAGCAATCGCCACAAAGCCAGCACACACATGAGCATTTAGGTTCGCGACACGTGCGCTGATGGTAAAGACAGCCCATATTAAACTGCCAGTCAGAAATAACAGATGTCCTTGCAATTGTGACCAGTTGTAATCAGCCCCTATATTGGAAAACAGGAAGACAAAGATACCCAATAATACCGCGGTAAGGCCAAATAAACGGTGTTGGCTCAATGATTGTTGATAAAAAATAACGGCAATAGTAGAGACAAATAGCGGTAATGTGCCTGGGATGAGTGCACTGGCATGAGAGACAGGAGCAAGGTGCATCGCGCTACCTACAATCATTAAATAAGGCAGCCCACTACCAATGACTACGCCGGTTAAGTATTTATTGGGAATAGCCGAGATGGTTTTCCTGTGTTTTAGGACGAAAGGTAATAACACCACACTTGGAATCACAAATCGAACCAAGGCGATATCTGTGGGTTGAAGTACTGAGATCGCGCCTGCTTTGAGAGAAATAAAAAAACCGGACCAAAGAAGTAACGTCACTAATATTGCTGCGTATCCCAGAATCATGCTTAAGGTATCCAATTGTTTATCGACGTATTCATTGTCGAATAAAAATGACGCTCAATGGTGGCAATTTGTGACGTGATTTATTTTAATGTTGGTGAAAAAGCGCGTATAAACTCTAGTTATTGATGAAATATGGCAAGTGAAGAGAAATGGATAAAATAGACAGGCAGCTTCTGAACCTGATTCAAAAAGACGCCACATTGACCACGGCTGATCTCGCGGATCGAGTCGGGTTGTCACCTTCACCGTGTGCAAGACGAATCAAGCGTCTTGAGCAGGAAGGTGCGATTAATGGTTACCGGGCGATATTATCACGCAGCAAGGTTGGTATCGCGATGACGGTATTCGTTGAAGTCAGCTTGAATAATCACCAGGCCTCTTCGATTGATGAATTTGAATATTCGATCGTTGAAATGGACGAGGTCATCTCGTGTCATGTGGTTTCGGGCGCGTACGACTACTTGTTGGAAGTGGTCAGTAAGGATCTTGAAGGCTATGAAAACTTCACCAGAAAACTACAGAGGCTGGAGAACGTCAAAGACATTCATACTCATTTAGCAATACGAGAAGTAAAGGGGAATGGGAGCCTTCCGGTTTATGCTTGATCAAAAAAGCGAAGTCTGTTTACTGACTTCGCTTTAGGATTCTTTATGCGCTATTGGCGCTTTTTGTATTGTGATATTTCACAATTGCCGGTCCGTCTATCTACTTTAAATGAGAAAGCAGCTGAATGGTATTCCCTCCCATCGCTCCAAATTGTTTCTCCGAAGATTTTACAAAGGTCCAGATCACTGATTGAACCGAATTGTTTTACGTGCCTAACTACTGACAAAAACTTGGCTTTAGTAGTATTAGGGTCTTGCCTGTTACTTAATCGATTGATAACCATTTTTTGTAGTATCATCCCAGCCAGTTGTGACTATTTGTTAAACTTTATTAACGACTAAAGTAACCAATTATTAGCCACAAGTAAAGCATTATTGTGACCTGTGTCTCTTAAATCTGTTCATGTTGAATGCAAATGATTCAAAATGGTGCGACAGATTATTGTGCAACTGTGTTTGTGTTTCTTTTATGTTTCGCAGATGTTAATGCGGTTGCTTCTCTATCGTAGACGGCGGCTAAACCAAGATAAAGTGAGGATAATTTAGTATAGTCTTCAGCCAGTTGAGTGGCATTACTGTGATACCACTCTGCGGTGATCTGGTTTGACATTTCATCTGCTACTTTACAACTTTGAGCTAATTTTTCCCAGCCGTTGGCCGACCACTTAGATTGTGTACTGAGTTTGGTGATTTCACCGGCTTTATGCGTTAATTCTTGGCGATATTTTATCGATGCGTCGAGTTGGGTCTGGAGCATATCCCGACGAGACTTTACACGCCATAGCATCACAAGTTCGTCGGGAGAAAACTCCTTTGATAACAGTGGTCGCTGTTTATGTTCCACAAGAAGCGCGTTGAAGACTTTAACATGTTTATTGTACTTGGACTCTAGTCTACTGAATTCATTAAGGTTATCCTCCCATGAAGATGGGTTGCATGGCACATTTGAATAGCATACCGATGGGAAGACGAAAAGCAAAAGTATCCATTTAAGCTTGTTTATCATTATTATTCACGTTAGTTAAGCGACTCTTTTAACTATAGTTTATTGCTGGCGAAGTATAATCAAGTATCTTTTGGGATATTTGCCCAAAATAGAAGGGAAAAGATATGAAGAAAGCGCTTATCGTGATGATGGCTGTATTACTGCTTGGAGGCGCTGGTTTTGGTTATTATTTCTTCTTTATGCAAAAGGATCAGCCTGAACAGGCGGCCGAAGCGACCTCTCCTAAAGCTCAAGTAAAAGAAGAAGCGTCAAAACCTGTCATGGATTTGGAATCTGTACCGCCTGAAACGACCGAGTATTACGTGATTGAACGCCAGGTTAGCGCGTACAACAAACCAGACCATAACGCGTTAGTTGTTGATACGATCTACAAAGGGGAAAAGGTCGTCGTTTTGGAAAAGTCTAACGGTTGGTATCGCATCTCCGATTATCTCGTTTATGAGGACGGCGGTGAAGAAACGGCGGAATGGTTAGATGCAAAAGGGCTTTCTGATGCTGAGCCTGTGATTAAAGAACAAGAGCGCTTAGAGATACTCGATGGGTATTTACAAAAGTCAGACGATTTAAAACAAAATCTGGATATATTCCGTGGCAAGACACAGCTGTTATTGGACGATAATACGTGTGAGCCAGAAGATTTCTCAGAACTCGGCGGGTGGGTTCGTTCCGTGACTTATAAGGAGCGCAATGTCTATTTCATCTACTGTGGTGGATTGGAGCAAGAGAATAAAATCTACCTAGACGTTGATAGTGAGGAAATCTTCTATCGATAAACGCAAGGCGCTCAAGTCACGGCAAAGATGGAATCAGAGATTTAGATCTTTTTAGTTGTTCAGCTTGATCAATAGGCATAGTATTGACCGCGTCGAGTTTATAAACTTAATGTTAATTGTTGGTGTCATTCCAGCGAGCCATAGCGAGACTAGGAATCTAGTATCAGTTTGTAGAGATGTTTTAGTCATCTCTTTAGTAACAAAGCTCTCTAATAGTAGATTCTGAATTACGCTCGTTCCTCGCTGTTCAGAATGACGAACTAGTTTGCGTATTTTGTTTAAAGCTAAGAATTTATTTAGTTTTTAACTCGGTTTGTTTTTTCTTTTAGTGAGATTTCATGCCTCTGATTTATCTAAGAAAATTATTTTTTCTGCTGCTTGCAACGGTATTGCTGCCAGTGCATGTTTCGACTGCCCAAGCAGATCAGAAAGCTCACTTACCGCATTTCAGTAAACTACAACCTTTTGTTGCTGCAAGCACATCCCCAATTTCAGACGATGATTTTTCTGAAGAATCCACGCGCGCGCCTGCCTCTGAAGGTCATGCAAATTCAGATACATCAGCAATATTTAATTCGCAGCGCTGGCTCTCTCATGTCCGAGAAGGGCTTGATGATGAAGATGTTGAGTTTGTTGGCGACCTAGATGCGCCTTTCTATGCTGATGTCAGTTATAGTTACAGTCTCATTAATATCAACTGGCGTCAAAATCAGTCCGTTTTTCATCATTTCACAAGCGACTATCGCCTTTCTGGTTGGAAAGAAACTAATGCGATGTACGTTGCTCTCAATAGTCAGTTTCCTGCCTAGACACCATCACTCTGCACATTATGTGCAATCTCAACACGACGACGGTATTCATCAGAACAGATCTGTGTTCTGAGCATTCTTTATCCTGGTTTATTTTCCAGGCGTAGGTTGTCGTGCCTTGAAACGATCAAATTAAAATCTTCACCTAAGGGTGAAGGGATGATGTTTATATGAAGAAAACACCAAAACCAGCCAAAAGCAGAAAATTACTAAACCACTATTCGGCTTGGAAATATGTCGTGCTTATCGCGACAATCATTATTCTGACGCTGAGCGCCATTCCGACCTGGTTCGGCGAGCAGCCATCGATCCAAGTAACCTTTTCTGACCACAACCAGAGTGAAATGTCACTGGTACAACTCAATCAATTGTTCAAAACGAACCATATTTCCACTGACAGAATCATCCAAAAGGATGGCAAAACCACCATCGTTTTTGACAGCGAAGGTGCACAAAGTAAAGCTCGTGCTGTGCTTAATAAACAGCTGGATAAAGAGGATAGCATCAGCTTCTCCTATGTCTCTGTCGCGCCAGAATGGTTGAGCGAGTTGGGCTTTAACCCAATTAAGCTGGGCCTTGATCTTCGTGGTGGTGTGCAATTTCTATTGAATGTTGATGTGGACAAAGCATTCGAAGAGCAGCGAGACGCCTTGATCGATGAGATCAAAGTCGACCTACGTGATCAACGTATACGTGGCGTTCAGGTTCGCGCTGAAAATGGTAATCGTATTGTTGTTAACAGCGATAGTGACAGTGCACTCGCTAAGGTAAACCAGTTTTTGCAGCAAAACTACTCAGGTTGGGTGGCAAAGAGCTCTGCAAGAGGCTTTGTGCTGGAGCCGAGTGAACAGAATATCCAGGAGTTCCAGTCAACCACGTTACAGCAGAACCTGAAGATCATGCGTGGTCGAATTGAAGAGTTGGGCATTACTGAAGCGCTTGTTCAGCGTCAGGGCAAAGAGAGCATTCGCATTGAGCTTCCTGGTGTGCAAGATCCAGCGCAAGCGAAAAATGTGATTGGTGCTACTGCCAGCCTGGCTTTCTATGAAGTGAAAGACGCTAGCAAAGCGCAAAGCAGTCACGATTTAGTTCTCAAGGATAATGACGGCCGGACTGTGACACTGACCAAGCGTCCGGTACTCACGGGTGAGCACATTGTGAACGCCCGAGCTGGTGTCGACAAAATGGGCATGTCAGAAGTCAACATTTCTCTCGACCACGCTGGTGGTAAGAAAATGAGTGACTTTTCCGCCACACATATTGGTAAGCCAATGGCGACGGTTTACCGTGAATATCAGACGAATGAACGCGGTATAACCGAGCGTAACGAACGAGTCATCAGTGTTGCGACGATTCAATCTCAGCTCGGCAGCCAGTTCCGTATTACTGGTGCAGGAAGCATGGATGAAGCACAGCAACTGGCACTTTTACTGCGAGCTGGCTCTCTGACAGCACCGGTCACGATTGTTGAAGAGCGCACGATTGGTGCTTCTCTTGGTGCTGAAAATATTCAAAATGGCTTTGCAGCACTCGCTTTAGGCTTGGGACTAACTCTGACTTTCATGGCGCTTTGGTACCGCCGGTTAGGTTGGGTTGCCAATGTGGCTCTGTGTTCCAACATGCTGTGTTTGTTGGGATTGATCGCTTTGTTACCCGGTGCGGTTCTCACTCTTCCGGGCATAGCTGGTTTGGTACTTACGGTCGGCATGGCGGTTGACACTAACGTGATTATCTTTGAACGAATTAAGGACAAAATGCGCGAAGGTCGAAGCTTCGCTCAGGCTATTGATCTCGGTTTTGACAGTGCATTTGCCACCATCCTTGATGCCAACATTACTACCATGATTACCGCTGTGATTTTGTATGCCATAGGTAACGGTCCGATCCAAGGCTTTGCTTTAACGCTAGGTTTGGGTCTGTTAACCAGTATGTTTACCGGCGTATTTGCTTCTCGAGCAATGATCAACTTAATTTGGGGCCGCGATGCCCGTCGTGATGTGAGGGTTTAATCATGGTCAAAAAATTACAGCAGCATATTCGTAAAATTCGCTACTTTACTACCTTGGTGTCATTAACTCTAACCGTGATTGCGATAGCAGCGTTAGCAATGAAAGGGCTCAATCTTGGTCTCGATTTTACTGGCGGCATGGTAACAGAAGTTAAAATCGACAAGCAGTTAACCAATCAAGAGTTGCTCAGCGCGTTGCAGCCTGAATTGGGTGAATCGACCTCTGTGACGCGTTCTGGCGAAGAAGGTCGCTGGGTTATCCGTTATTCAGCGCCAGAACAAGGACAAGAGCTACCAAGTGTCGCGGATGTACTAAAGCCGATTTCGCATCAAGTCGATGTGGTCAGTAACAGCATCGTCGGAGCACAAGTTGGCCAGGATCTGTTTGAGCAAGGTGGTCTGGCGCTGCTTGTTTCGGTACTAACCATCTTGGCTTATTTATGTTTCCGCTTTGAATGGCGTTTAGCCAGTGGCTCTTTATTCGCCCTCGCGCACGATGTGGTACTTGTATTAGGTTTCTTTGCGATTACTCAGATGGAGTTTAACCTCACCGTTTTTGCCGCAATTTTGGCGATTCTTGGTTACTCTCTCAATGACTCGATAATCATCGCTGACCGAATCAGAGAGTTATTGATCGCCAAGCAAAGTTGGAAAACAGAAGCGATCAATGATCAGGCCGTTATTGCGACGTTCTCCCGTACCATGGTGACATCAGGAACCACGTTAATCACGGTTGGAGCATTGTGGATCATGGGCGGTGCGGCATTGGCTGGGTTTTCTACCGCCATGTTTATTGGTGTTCTATCGGGCACTTGGTCGTCTATTTCAATTGGTACCGTTTTACCCGAGCGGCTGAAACTGGAACCAAAACATTATTTACCAGTAGAGATTGATAGCGCGCCTTAATGCATATTTTTGCTCGTAGGTAAGCAAAAACGCCACTCATTTAGAGTTAATACCGTTTGTTTAACAGCAAACGGTATTCTCATCCGTCATTCTGGACAGCGACGAAGGGAACGTGATTCAGAATCTTCTATCCGAGCACTTTGCCGCCAAAATTATTCCTATATTGTTTTAGCTTGCTGATAATAGATTCCTAGTCTCGCTGGAATGACCCGATTATAGGCGTTAAGCGACTAGCTTTAACTCATTAATAGCCAAACACCAACGCCCATCATCAAAGTTCCTGCCACTCGGTTCATTAGTCGGACATTTTTTGAATGGCCTAATACGCGTTTTAATCCTTTCCCACCGGTTGCATAAAGTGACATGCACAAGAATTCAAACATCAGAATGATCGAGATTAAAACGGTCAATTGAGGCGCTAACGCTGCATTCTGATCAATAAATGGTGGGAGTAGAGAAATCATAAACGCCCAACCTTTTGGGTTCGCAATTGCGGTCACGAAACCTTGAATAACCAAATTCAATTTGCCTTGAGGCAACGTGGACTCTGTCTCTAGGTTGATGGCAAGTTTGCCTCGTGAACGCCACATTTCAATGCCCAGATAGAGCAGATAGCCGCCACCGATAAATTTAAGGGCGACAAATAACCACGGGTAATTAAGCATGATTGCGGCAATCCCCAGTACTGCGGATACCGAAACAAGCGCGACGCCAGCGAGTTCACCTACCATCATCCACAGTGTGCGGCGATATCCGACACTCATTCCTAACGTGAGTGCGAGTGTCATACACATCCCTGGTGTAATAGAGACAAAAAAGAAGGTAGGGATGAACATACTAAGCAATGTCATATTCATAGGTGGTATCGACTAGCTAATAAAGGACGACTCACAAAGATAGTGCAAAGTCGTTTCAGATGCTACTACTAACTTTTAATCACTTTTATATTTATATTATTGAACTTAATTAATTATATTAAAGTAAAATACATCAATGTTTAATCATCGCGTCATATTAGTGCGCTTGCACCAACTCGGAGCTAAGGTTTTAATTTGATTGTTATAGTTATAAATTAATTATTAGTAATAGTTCTCTTTTACAGTTCATATTCCAAGTTTAATTACGAAACCAAAGGTGCTGTTTTAAACGTGTTAAACGTTTACAGTAATATAATCAATAATTAATTTTGAACTAATACTCTATTTTTTGTTTATAAAACTCTCGAAAAATATTCAATATGATCTTATTTCATTAAATGGTGTAATTTGTTTTTATTTATGCAAGATTATGATTTTAAAGGTTTTTATTTGTTTTGGGCTGGTTTTGCTTAAGGTGTTTTTCATTAAAAAACAATGCATTACATCCAAATTCTTCCAATTTAACAATTATTTAACCTTTCATTGTTTGTGAGATCTAAATCAATAATACGAAAATAGACTATAGTATTATTTGAAATGTAATACTTTTGGATTAAATTAAAATAAAAGGCAGTAAAGGATTTCTGCCGAATAAATTATTAAACAATTCGATTTTGTAATTAGTAGTTTGTTTTATTTTCCGATAAAGAATGGAGTCGTCAATGAATAAAGTCGCTTTGATCACCGGGTCAAAAGGCGGAATTGGTTCCGCAATTTCCTCTCAACTAGTCAATGACGGTTACCGCGTCATTGCTACCTACAACACCGGCAACTACGAATGTGCGCTTGAGTGGTTTAACAGCAAAGGGTTTACTAAAGACCAGGTTCGCCTTTTTGAGTTAGACGTTACCGACACTGCTCAATGTGCAGAAAAGCTAGCACTTCTGCTTCAAGAAGAAGGGACGCTTGATGTTGTTGTTAACAACGCGGGCATTACTCGTGATGGTGTCTTCAAGAAGATGACGGCGGAATCTTGGCATGACGTTATCAATACCAACCTCAATAGTTTGTTCAATGTCACTCAGCCAATTTTCGCCGCAATGTGTGAGAAAGGCGGTGGACGCATCATCAATATTTCGTCGGTTAACGGTTTGAAAGGGCAGTTTGGTCAAGCGAACTACTCCGCAGCGAAAGCTGGCATGATTGGTTTCTCTAAAGCGTTGGCTTTCGAAGGTGCACGCTCAGGCGTTACCGTCAATGTCATTGCACCTGGGTACACCGGAACTCCGATGGTTGAGCAAATGAAACCTGAGGTGTTGGAATCTATTACCAATCAAATTCCAATGAAGCGATTAGCAACACCCGAAGAAATTGCAGCATCCGTTAGCTTTTTAGTGAGTGATGCAGGGGCGTATATCACCGGCGAAACGCTGTCGGTGAACGGCGGTCTGTACATGCACTAAGGGGTCTAGAAAATGGAAAAAGTTTATATCGTAGCAGCAAAGCGTACACCGATTGGTGCATTTGGTGGCAGTCTAAAAAATACCTCGGCGGGTGATCTTGCAGCCGTCGCTATTAAAGGCGCACTCGAAGCTTCAAAGTTGGGTAGCGACAAGATCGATGAAGTCATAGTCGGTAATGTTGTCAGTGCAGGCCAAGGCATGGGTGTTGGCCGTCAAGCCGCCTTATTTGCCGGGATTCCTGAATCGGTTCCTGCCTATAGTCTCAACATGGTTTGTGGTAGCGGCATGAAAACCGTGATGGAAGCCGTCTCGCACATTCGTAGCGGGGATGCGCAAGTCGTCGTCGCAGCGGGTGTTGAAGTGATGTCTCAGATCCCGTTCACGGTGCCGAGTAGCATCCGAGATGGTAACAGAATGGGCAATATGGAAATGAAAGATTTGCTCATCACCGACGGGTTGACGGATATTTATAACCAGTACCATATGGGCGTAACTGCGGAAAATGTGGCGAAGGAAGTGGGTATCACTCGTGAGCAGCAAGACGCGTTTGCCTTAGCCAGCCAGCAAAAAGCAGTCGCAGCGATTGAAGCGGGTAAATTCAAAGATGAAATCGTGCCAGTGGAAGTGAAACAGCGCCGTGAAACGGTTCTTTTCGATACTGACGAATACCCGAAAGCCAATGCGACACTGGAGGGGTTGAGTAAGCTTCGACCTGCATTTGACCGTGAAGGTACGGTCACCGCGGGTAACGCTTCGGGGATCAACGATGGTGCGAGTGCGATAATCGTGGCATCAGAAAGCGCAGTACAGGCTCATGGTTTAACACCTTTGGCTGAGATTGTGAGCTACGCGCAGTCAGGCCTCGATCCGAAGATCATGGGTCTCGGACCCGTTGAATCGGTGAATAAAGCGCTGAAGAAAGCAGACCTAACTATTCAGGATATTGACGTATACGAGTTGAATGAAGCGTTTGCTGCTCAGGCTCTCGGTGTGATTCATCAGTTGGCTGAAACCAACCAAGTATCAGTCAGTGCGATTCAAGACAAGGCTAACTTTAACGGTGGAGCGATTGCATTAGGCCACCCACTTGGTGCATCAGGTAACCGAATCCTGGTCACTTTAGTTCACGAACTTCATAAGCAGGACGCCCAATACGGTGTGGCTTCATTGTGTGTGGGCGGCGGTATGGGGACAGCTGTCATTCTAAAAGCAATTAAGTAATTTTTTTAAACGGACATTTATATTCATTTATCTAGGAGATACACCATGTACACTGATTTTTTCAAAACATTCAGCGATCAAACAGAAAAAACGCTAGAACCTTACATGAAGTTTAACAAGCTTGTGACTAAAAACGTTGAAGTACTAACTGAGCTTCAACTTAACGCGATGCGCACGTACAGTGAAATGGGCATTGCCCAAATGAAAGCGGCGTCAGAAATCAAAGACGTGACTTCTCTTACTGCGTTCAATAGCCAGCAGTTAAGCGTACTGACTAAGCTTTCTCAACAAATGATGGATGACAGCAACAAGCTGCAAGCTATCGCAAAAGAATTCAAAGAAGACGTTGAGGAAATGACTTCGGAAAATCTTAAGACTGTTACTCCAGCGTAATTTGTCCGATTCTCGCCGCCCCTAAATTTGGGCGGCGTTGTTTTTTCCGAATATAGGAGTAAGACTATGTTTCAACACTTCTTTTCGGACTATCTTGTAAAGCTTCAGGAAACCAATCAACAATGGTGGCATGATTTCGAAGTCAACAAGGCAGTCGTGAATTCTCCTTTGAACAAGGCTATGCAAGAAGTGAACTTTGAGGACACTGCCAAACTGTTTGAACAAGCTGCCAATCAACCCGCTGCGATTCTTAAACTGCAGGCAGAGTGGTGGGAGCAGCAGTTAAAAATCTGGCAGAACGTCGTTCTGGCGGGCAACCAGACGCAAACAATAGAAGCGGATAGGGGCGATAAACGTTTCTCTCATGAGGATTGGCAAAATGAGGCGATGTACAGCTTTATCAAGCAATCTTATCTACTCTTTAGTAAGACGTACCTGGATACCATCGAGTCAATAGAAGGCTTAGATGAAAAGGCGAAAGAACGAATTACGTTCTTTTCCCGCCAGGCGATTAATGCCCTTTCCCCATCTAACTTCATCGCAACCAATCCAGAGCTTCTAAAGCTAACACTTGAACAAAACGGTCAAAACCTCTTAGCCGGTTTGGAGCAGTTTAAAGAAGACGTTGAGTCGAGCGCGGATATTTTGAAAATCCGTATGACCAACAACAATGCGTTCCGTGTAGGCGAAGATGTCGCAACCACCGCGGGCGATGTGGTTTTCAAGAACGAACTGTTTGAGCTGATCCAATACCGCCCGCTAACGGAGAAGGTCAACGCAACGCCGCTATTGATCGTCCCCCCGTTCATCAACAAGTACTACATCTTGGACCTCACCGAGAAAAACTCGATGGTTCGTTGGCTGCTAGAGCAAGGACACAGCGTATTTATGATGTCCTGGCGTAACCCTGGCAAAGAGCAAGCCGAAGTTGAGTTTGGTGACTACGTAACCGAAGGTGTTGTGAAAGCCGTAGCAGCGATCGAGGACATTACCGGTCAAGAGCAGATCAATGCGGTTGGCTACTGTATTGGCGGGACGGTTCTTGCTAGTACGGTTGCGTATTACGCGGCTAAGCGAATGAAAAAACGCATTAAGTCCGCAACGTTCTTTACGACGCTACTCGACTTTTCTCAGCCGGGAGAGGTTGGTGCTTATATCAATGATGTGATCATCAGTGCGATCGAAGCGCAGAACAATGCGAAAGGCTACATGGATGGTCGCTCTTTAAGTGTGACGTTCAGTTTGCTGCGTGAAAACAGCTTGTACTGGAACTACTACGTGGACAACTACTTAAAAGGTAACAGTCCTGTAGATTTCGACTTGTTGTACTGGAACAGCGACAGTACCAACGTCAGTGCAGCCGCGCACAACTTCCTGCTTCGAGAGCTCTATTTGGAAAACAAACTGATACAAGATAAAGGCGTGAAAATTGGTGGCGTGTGGATGGATTTGAATAAGATCAAAATCCCAAGTTATTTTGTATCGACGAAAGAAGACCATATTGCGCTTTGGCAGGGGACGTACCGTGGTGCTCTGAACACCGGCGGTAATAAGACTTTCGTTCTTGGTGAGTCGGGACACATTGCGGGTATTGTTAACCCTCCGTCTAAGGGTAAATATGGCTATTGGCTCAACGATACGCTAGATGAGTCTGCCGAAGAATGGCTCAGTAATGCAGAACGTAAAGATGGGTCTTGGTGGACGCATTGGAACGAATGGCTACTTCAGTTCAATCCAAAAGAACAAGTTGAACCATTCCCTGTCGGCTCTGAAGACAATCCAGTGATTGACGAAGCGCCGGGAACTTATGTGAAACAGGTACTGCCTGTGAAATAAGCTTGAACGGTCATTGTTTCCTTTAGCATAAAATTTGGCGATACTTTTAGCGGCCCTCGTGGTCGCTTTTTTTTATTGTCAAAAAAAAAGTCTAAAAACGCAAAAGCGCTGAGTTTCTGCTCAGCGCTGTCTCGTTAGTGATTACATGGACAAAGTAGTTAAAGGTGCCCATGCATTAGGTTCTTGAGGTTCTTGGATTACTGGTTCTTATCTTTACCTAGCGACAATACCCACAGAGAAACCGCAGCGACGCCAACAAAGCCAGACAGGATAATTACTGGCATTGCGCTGTATCCAAGGATGTGCCAAATCACAGATTCTAGTGTACTCATGGTCAGTTCTCCTTATTGCCAGCCTTCTACGCCGTGCATATCAGGTAGTTTGTGTGCGATACCTTTATGACAATCGACACAGGTTTTATCGCCTGAAGCCAACGCAGTTGAGTGTTGAGCAGAAGCACGAGAGCCTTGTTGTGAATAGTCCATATAGTCGAACTCATGGCAGTTACGGCACTCTAAAGAGTCATTCTTCTTCATACGTGCCCATTCACGCTCTGCCAAATGTCCGCGACGTTCCTGGAATTTCTCCGGCGTATCAATGGTACGAAGCACATAGTGAGCAAACAATTCTTTGGAAGCCTGGACCTTACGTACAATCTTATCTGTCCATTCATGCGGAACGTGGCAGTCTGAACAGATAGCGCGGACCCCAGAACGGTTTGAATAGTGGATAGTCTCTCTGATTTCAGCAACGATTGGCGCGTGACAGCCAGAACAGAACTCTTCGGTATTCGTCGCTTCCATCCCGGTGTTAAATGCGCCCCAAAATAGCAGACCGCCAGCAAAACCTAGGAATAAAACCACACCAGCGGCAGCTTTGCTCGGGCTCTTCAGTCTATTCCAAAACGCTTTAAGTATTTTCATAAGTAACCTCTTAGCACTTGCGTTTCAATTACTGAAGTGAATCTACGGATTGGAATTCATTTTCCACTAGCGGCTTCGCATCCGTTTGCGGAACGTGACATTGCAAACAGAAGAAGCGACGAGGAGAGACATCAGCCAGCACCGCGTCTTCACGGCTAACATAGTGGGTTACGCTAATTTTTGTTGCACCAGAGGCCTTGGCGTTTTTCCAACTATGGCAGGCAAGACATTTATTGGCGTTCAAAGAGACCTCATAGTTACGGATACTATGCGGAATCAACGGTGGTTGGTAAACAAAGCTGTCTTCAACGATTTGATCTTTTGGGAAATCTTTGAACTCGTCAGCAGCGCGAGTATCTTCCAGTTGAGACATGCCGCGAAGAGACTCTAAACCGCCGGTGCCTCCCGGATTATCTAACTCAGCTTGTGCAATGCCTGTCACTAAAGCACCTACAGATAGAAGTGCGACAAGTAATTTTTTCATCATTTCTTCTCCGCCTTTATGGCTTAAATTCTTTTTCAGGCCGCCACGAGGACGGCCATATTATTCGATATCTGAAGCGTTAAGCGATCTTGGTGATTTTGACTGGACACTTTTTAAAGTCTGTCTGTTTTGACAGTGGGTCAGTCGCATCCAGGATTAACTTGTTAATCAAGATACGAGCATCAAAGAATGGTACAAAGACCAAGCCTTTTGGCGGACGGTTACGGCCTCGGGTTTCTACACGAGCGCGGACTTCACCACGTTTATTGGTGATGAGTATTTCTTCGCCGCGGCGAACATTACGCGCTTTCGCGTCATCCGGGTGTATGTAACACACTGCGTCTGGAACCGCTTTGTAAAGCTCAGGAACACGACGAGTCATGGTGCCTGTATGCCAGTGTTCAAGAACACGGCCGGTACATAGCCATAAGTCGTATTCTGAGTCCGGCATTTCCGGTGGCGCTTCGTATGGCGCAGAGATGATCTTCGCTTTACCGTCCGCGTTACCGTAGAAATCCCAGCCTGAGCCTGCTTTCGCATAAGGATCTGAGCCTTCTTTGAAGCGCCACTGCGTTTCTTTGCCATCGACAACTGGCCAGCGTAATCCGCGCACAGTATGGTAAACATCGTATGGTGCCAAGTCGTGGCCATGACCGCGACCAAATGTTGCGTACTCTTCGAACAGGCCTTTCTGAACGTAGTAGCCAAAGTGATGAGAATCGTCGTTCAGTTCACGCGCTTCTTCGACTGGGAACTTGTCGATCTGACCGTTTCTGAACAGCATGTCATACATGGTTTTACCACGATACTCTGGCGCTTTTGCCAGTAACTCTTCAGGCCACACTTCTTCCATTTTGAAGCGTTTCGCGAACTCCATCACCTGCCATAAGTCTGATTTCGCTTCACCCACAGTACCAACCTGTTGATACCAGGCTTGAGTACGGCGTTCTGCGTTACCGTAAGCGCCTTCTTTCTCAATCCACATTGCGGTAGGAAGCACTAAGTCTGCCGCTTGTGCTGTCGCGGTTGGGTATGGGTCAGACACAATAATAAAGTTTTCTGGGTTACGGTAACCAGGAAGACGTTCAGTGTTAATGTTCGGACCTGCTTGCATGTTGTTGTTACATTGAACCCAGTAACAGTTCAACACGCCATCGTTGAGCATGCGATCTTGGAGAACCGCGTGGAAGCCTGGTTTTGGTGGAATCGTACCTTCAGGTAATTTCCAGATCTTCTCGGCAATTTCACGGTGTTTAGGATTTGCTACCACCATGTCTGCTGGCAGACGGTGAGCAAAGGTACCTACTTCACGTGCCGTACCACAAGCCGATGGCTGACCCGTTAGTGAGAATGGGCTGTTACCCGGAGTCGCAATTTTACCCGTTAGCAGGTGAATGTTGTAAACCAGGTTGTTCATCCATACGCCACGAGTGTGTTGGTTCATACCCATGGTCCAAAGTGACATCACCTTGGTGTTTGGATCGGCGTATTGCTTAGCAAGCTCGATCAGTTTCTCTTTCTCAACACCAGAAATCTCTGACGCTTTCTCTACAGTGTAAGGAGCGACAGACTTCTTGTACTCTTCAAAAGAGATAGAAGTGAGTTTGCCTGAGTTTGGATTCTTGGCAGCGACTTGTAATGGGTCATCATCACGTAAGCCATAGCCGATATCAGTATCAGCCTGTGTAAAGTTGGTGTGCTTGTTGACGAAGTCCCAGTTTACCGCATCATTCTCGATGATGTAGTTGGCAATAAAGTTTGCGATCGCAAGGTCAGACTGAGGATTGAAAATGTAACCGTGGTCAGCCAACTCAAATGAACGGTGGTAATAAGTAGAAAGCACGTTTACTTTCACATGAGGGTGGCTCAAACGACGGTCAGTGATACGAGTCCATAGTACTGGGTGCATCTCGGCCATGTTAGAACCCCAAAGCACGAATGCGTCCGCGTTTTCGAAGTCGTCGTAACAGCCCATTGGCTCATCAATACCAAAGGCGCGCATGAAGCCGACTACTGCTGAGGCCATACAGTGACGAGCATTCGGGTCGATGTTGTTCGAACGGAAGCCTGCTTTCATCATTTTTGCTGCAGCGTAGCCTTCCATTACTGTCCATTGACCAGAACCAAACATACCAACACTAGTTGGGCCTTTTTTCTCCAGAGAGGCTTTCCACTTCTCTGCCATGATATCGAATGCGGCATCCCACGAAACTGGCGTAAAATCACCGTCTTTATGGTACTTGCCATCTTTCATACGCAATAATGGCTGTGTCAGACGGTCTTGCCCGTACATGATTTTAGACAAGAAGTAACCTTTAATGCAGTTCAGGCCTTTGTTTACAGGTGCTTCTGGATCACCTTGTGTCGCAACGACTTTGCCGTTTTGCGTACCAACAAGAACAGAACAGCCTGTACCACAAAAACGACAAGGCGCTTTGTCCCACGTAATTTTACTTTGATCAGAGCTTGCGATCAGGTTTGCTGCAGACGCTGGTAGTGTAATACCTGCGACAGCAGCCGCTGATGCAGCCGCGTTTGCTTTCACAAACGCACGTCTTGTCATTTTCATACTTCACCCTCAATTTGGGAATGTTGTGTTCCAGTGTCTTGTTCATCAGCTTGTTCAAGCTCAGTCTCAATTTGGTGGTAAACCAGGACTGTACTTAAGACATTCGGTAAATTGTTAATCGCATCGATAGTGTCGGTGATGAAACCCTGGTTCTCGGTTTCAAGCACCACAACGATTTTGCCTTCAGGACTGTCGCCGTAAATCTCTGCATTTTCATATGCTTCGATCTGGGCTTTAATCTCATCCAGATGTTCAGGCAGTACGTGTACTACCAAACTTGAAATATGCACTTCGTTTAGTGACATACAGCTCTCTCTGTTGTTGCCTTTCTAGATACGGCTCAGGCAGTTATATTTATGTTGCTCACATTGATGGATGAAGTTGGGCACACTGAAACACATGCGCCACACCCGTTACATTCATCAAGGTTCAAAATTGGTTGTGCTACTTTGCCCAGTTCTAATTTGAACTGAATGGCCATTGGGTCGCACATGTCCCCGCAGCTTCGGCATTCAACATTACTTTTTGCTAAACATCGGTCATTGATTTGCGCTTTGGCCTGCCAAGGTTGCTCTGTTTCTGCTAAAAATAGTGGCTCTGGACAGGCGTCGGCGCATTGATAACAAAATGTACATTCATCGATAGTAAAATCGACCGATGGGAATCCGCCGTCACTTTTGGTTATAATTTTAGTTTCACAGACATCTATGCACTTACCACAGCGAGTACAACCGTCAGTAAAGTGCTCAGGCTGTGCTAACCAAGGTAGTCGTACCGCATCATCGGAGTGCGTTTTTCTTGCAAAGAGTCTTCTTCTCGAAAGGTTTACCACTTAGCCACCTCGACGCGGATGTTCATTTTAAAATTTGGCACTCAACTAAGCTTAGACCACAATTTTTTATTAATAAACTGTCATTAACGCTCACGAAATTGTAGTTTTTGACATATTCGTATAAATACCTCCAAGGGGTTAAACGGGGGGTATTATTGTTTTAGATCAATAAATTCTGTCGCGAGTGATCACATATTGATGATGTTGAAACGTCATAGGCTCACTGGACAAGCCAATTGGACAATAAAGTGAGGAACCTAGGTTGTTTAAAAATGTAAAAAAGTCAGTAACCGGGACGATTGCAACGGCCATGCTGGGCATTTTGTTGTTGTCTGTCGCTACGACTGGTTTTGCTATCTTTACCCTTGCATCCAGCCTCAATGATGCCGAAGCGGTTAACGTTGCAGGGTCTATGCGTATGCAGAGTTACCGCTTAGCTAATGACATTCAGATCAAATCCAATGATTACGCTGCTCATATAGACGCATTCGAGCGATCGATTTATTCGCCTTCCATGCAAGCGTTGCAAAATTGGTCGGTTCCAAAAGACATTACCCAAGATTACCTCGGTTTAATTACTCGATGGCATGAACTCAAAGTCGTTCTCAAGCGAGACGACCCAAGCGACTATCAAATGTTAGTCGCAGGGTTCGTTCAGCAGATTGATGAGTTTGTATTTAAGCTGCAAAGTTTTTCAGAACAAAAGTTGATCAATTTGGCCTGGATTGGTGGGCTTGGCCTCGGTGGGATTCTTTGTGTCAGTATCTTCGTCGTTCTCTTTGTTCGTCGTGAAGTGGTGAAGCCACTACGCTCTTTGATCGTGGCGAGTGAACAGATACAAAACCGTTCTTTCAATATTGCCCTTGAAGCACCCAGCAACAATGAAATGGGCATATTGACGCGTACCTTTAATCGTATGTCGACCGATCTTGGCAAACTATACCGAGGTTTAGAGAAAGCGGTGGACGAGAAGACGCGAAAATTACAGCAAGCGAACCAGTCACTCGAAGTGCTGTATGACTCGTCAAAAGAACTGACGGCTTCACGAATTAGTCAGGATAACTTTCAGACGATTTTACAGCACCTGGCTAGCCTGGAGGGCATTAAAGCGGTCAAACTGGAGATCGAACAGCTTGGCGAGCCTAATTGGATCCTCACTGAAGGAGAAGAATGTTGTCATGACTGTGATGAAGCCTGCCATGCTGAGCCGTTGGAACTTGATGGCGAGCACTTGGGGTTCCTTTATTGGAAGGCGGGGCTGCCTTGTCCCAATGAATCCTTAATTGATAACTTTGTGCAAATTCTTTCCCGAGCCGTGTATTACAATCGGGCCCAGCTCCAAGCCGAACAAATATTGCTAATGGAAGAACGCGCCACCATTGCGCGAGAATTGCATGATTCATTGGCTCAGGCACTGTCTTACCTGAAGATCCAGGTCGCTTTGCTCAAAAGAAGTGTGAAAAATTTGCCAGATGAAAAGGCGATAGAGCAAGCGAATCAGGTGATTGCTGAGCTGGATACTGGCTTATCTGCTGCGTATACACAGCTCAGAGAACTACTGACGACGTTCCGCTTAACGATCAAAGAGGGCAGTTTCGGACAGGCGTTGCAAGAAATGGTCGCGACGTTGAATGAACAAACCGTGACTGAGATCTCCCTACACAACCGTCTTTCTTCGACAGAATTAGATGCGCATCAACAGGTTCATTTACTACAGTTGATTAGAGAAGCAACCATTAACGCAATTAAGCATGCGCAAGCCGACAATATTGTTATTCAGTGCCTTGATTATGAAGGAAAGATCACAGTAACAATAGAAGATGACGGAGTAGGCTTTGAGCATCAAGACGAAAAAATTAATCATTACGGTATGAGTATCATGCAGGAGCGAGCCACAAGGCTGCATGCCGATCTTCACGTGGAAGCATCGAAAAATAACGGCTGTACCGTAACACTTGAATTCCAACATAGTAAGGAAGTAAACATTGACAGCGTATAAAGTGATGCTGGTGGATGATCATCCACTAATGCGACGTGGTATCCAACAGCTTTTGAGTTTCGAGCCGGAATTTGAAGTGGTTGCAGAAGCGAGTAATGGCGCGGACGCTGTTGCTAAAGCGCATGAATTAGAACTGGATTTGGTGCTTCTCGATCTTAATATGAAGGGAATGTCTGGCTTGGATACGCTAAAAGCATTGCGAGCTGACGGATGTGAAGCGCGCATTGTTATTTTAACGGTCTCGGATAGTCCGGCGGATATTGATGCGATTGTTCGCACCGGTGCCGATGGGTACTTGCTTAAAGATACTGAGCCAGATGAGCTAGTAGAGTTGTTGAAGCAGGCTCATAGTGGTGACAAAACATACAGCCAGGAAGTGGCAAAGTATCTGAGTGAGCGAGGCGAGCAAGAAGACGTATTTGATGCGTTAACCGAGCGTGAGAGCCAAATACTCAAAGAAGTGGCGAAAGGGTTTCGCAACAAACAAATTGCAGACCGCCTTTTCATCTCAGAATCGACAGTCAAAGTGCACATGAAGAGTTTGCTAAAAAAACTGAAAGTACCGTCTCGCACAGCAGCAACCGTTCTTTACTTAGAACGTTTTGGCGATAGCAAATAACACTTTAAACCCACCTCTATTTACCATAGAGGTGGGATATTAATAATCTGGGCGAATCGAGTACAAGTCGCTAATATGCTTCCCACACCCTAAATAAAACTGATACGCCGAGTCTTTGCTCTCGGCGTCGACCATCATGCGGAACATTCTTCCCTGCTCAAAATATAGAATTTCATACTCTACACTGTCATCAAGTTGCTCAACGGCAGCCATACTTAGCCTCCATAAACCATCCTAAAACTATTCAAGCAAATTATATGCCGTTATACGGAGCGCTATTCGGTGTAATTTTTAGCCAACCAATACGCTCTAATTCACTTTTTTGCGGATAGTAATGATCTAAAAGTTATTTTCAAACTCTATATTCTATTAGGGTGACAACAAATATTTGTCACTTCAAGGTAAGTTTGCCGCAATATTAAGTGATATCACTGATTATAGAGCGTAATCGAAAGAAAAGGGAATTCAGTAAGTGATTAAATTATATGGCGTATCTAAAAAAGTGCTTCGGTACAGTCTTATATTGATTTCCATTCTTGTTCTGGCTGGGTGCACGAAGAAATTTTTATATAACAATCTGGATTGGTTCGTCCTCGAATATTTGGACGATTATGTCACGCTCAATCAGGAGCAAGAGAGCTTACTCGAAGAGAGGTTATTACTATTAGTTGAGTGGCATAAGAAAGAAGAACTACCGCGTTATGTTGACCATTTAAAGCAAATGGAAACAATGACCGCCGAAGATGTAACGTTAAATTACCTACAGCAAAGTCGTGATAGATTTCGTCAACATTATGACCGAATAGTCAGCAAAGTGGCGCCTGAATTGTTCTCACTCAGCTTGCTATTAACACCGGAGCAGGAGCGAGAATTTTTACTCAACGTGCAAAAGGACTATAGGAAGAGGAACGCCAAATATGCTGATAAAACAGAGAGTGAAGTCAGAGAGATAGTGCTTGATAATACTGAGGAGTGGGTGACAGAATGGATAGGAGAATTAAATGATGACCAGCAAGGGTATGTGAAGCAATTTTCCAATCAAGTTATTCTCAACAGTCCTCTGTGGCGTAATTATCGTGCGTCAATATATCAAGAGCTTGAATATATGTTCGAGCATAAATCTGACCGCGCTATTTATCAGAGAGTGTTCATGCAATTACTGTTTGAGCCAGAGAGTTTTTACAGTCAACGATTGTCTAAAAATATCGAGAGCAATATCGAGCTGGTGGAGCAGCTTATGTTCTCCCTCTCTAAGTCAATGACCAAAAAGCAGTGGCAACATTTTCACGGTAACGTTGCGGACTGGCGTGTGTTAGGGCAAGAGCTTCTCAATTGACCAGTGTTATTCACGCTGTTTTTAAGTAGAAACTGATTCAAAGCAAGTTCTTATTCTACTGTGGGCGTAACATGCAAAAAAGCCCAGAGTAATGAGAATAATTATGAAGCATTTAGTTGAGAGATTTCTTCGCTACGTCACGTTCAATACTAAGTCAAACCCCAAAGCGACAACCTGTCCAAGCAGTTCGGGGCAGCTTGTTTTTGCACAACATTTAAGACAAGAAATGATTGACCTTGGGTTAGTTGATATCGTTCTAACGGACAATGGTTACCTGATGGCCAAGCTGCCATCCAATGTGAATTACGACGTACCAGCTATTGGTTTCATCGCTCATATGGATACATCACCAGATGCTTCTGGTAAAAATGTGTCACCACAATTTGTAGAAGACTATCAGGGAGGTGACATTGCATTGGGGCTTGGTGACGAAGTGCTCTCGCCAGTTCAATATCCTGAGCTGCATCAGCTTCATGGTCACAACCTTATCACCACCAATGGTAAGACCCTTCTAGGCGCAGACAATAAAGCGGGAATAGCAGAAATCTTGTCGGCAGTTGCAATGCTGAATGCAAACCCTGATATTCCTCACGGAGACATCTGCATCGGATTTACGCCCGATGAAGAGATTGGCCGAGGTGCCGATAAGTTTGATGTTGAGAAGTTTGGTGCACAATGGGCTTACACGATCGATGGTGGTCCACAAGGCGAGCTGGAATATGAGAACTTTAATGCCGCGAGTGCGGATGTGATTTTCCATGGTGTCAGTGTTCATCCGGGAACCGCTAAAGGGAAAATGGTCAACGCGATGAACCTGGCGGCCAAATTCCAAACTCAGATGCCAGAAGATCAAACGCCCGAAACCACAGAAGGTTATGAAGGCTTCTACCATCTCAAGTCCGGCAGCATGGGTATTGCCCAAAGTGAACTGGGCTATATAATCCGGGATTTCGATCGCGAAGGTTTAGAGAGTCGTAAAGTTTTTATGCGTAAATTGGTGGATGAGATGAACTCTGGTCTCAAACATGGTGGTGTAGAAATTCAGATCACAGACAGTTACTACAACATGCGTGAGATGGTTGAGCCACATCCTCATATTATTGATATTGCAAAGCAAGCAATGGAAGGGTGCGATGTTGAGCCTATGATTAAACCAATACGAGGCGGAACCGATGGCGCTCGTTTATCGTTTATGGGGTTACCATGCCCAAATATCTTCACCGGCGGGTTTAACTTTCATGGTATCCATGAATTCGTTTCAGTAGAAATGATGGAAAAATCGGTGTTAGTGATCGCCAAAATTGCAGAGCTAACTGCGAAGAAATACCAAAAGTGATAGAAACTACCGCGAACAAATAAAAACAGCCCAGACAAGATCTGGGCTGTTGTGTTTTTAGTGTTATTTTAAATAAAGATTAACGAACGTCTTTACCTTCAATTTCGATGTCTTCTAACGGCAACCAATCCACTTCTACACCAGCTTGATCGAACATATCCTGACTAACCTGAATCTTATCTCCCCAGCGAGACAGAAAATCTTCTGATTGCTCTGGGCAATGTACCCGGGAGATACCCGTCTGAATAATCTTTGCTGCGCAGTTAGGGCACGGGAAATGCGTAACCCAGATATCACAGCCGTCTAAGTCGCGCTTAGAAAACAGAATGGCGTTCTCTTCGGCATGCAGCGTCTTTAGGTATTTCAGCTCTCGCTCATCGGTGTCTACACTGTCAGAAACCCCGTGTGGGTAGCCGTTAAAGCCAACAGAAACGATACGGTTTTGCTTAGTAATGACGGCACCAACTTGCGTCGACGGGTCTTTACTCCAAGACGCCACCAACTCAGCCATTTGGTAAAAACGTTTCGCCCATTTAGAAATCATGTACATCCTCTCTATCGAAGGCTTTGAAATATCGAAATGATAACTCATTTTGTTGTAAAAAATAGTCAAAAAACCATGATTAGCGCTTAAATAGCCACTTTCATTGCTCTGGTGGAGGAGAAAAGTCACTTTTTCGCTTAACACGTATCTAAATCTACGCGCTGATGGCTTCAATAGGGGCTAGATGAACAGGCATACACAGCACGGATGATTGGCGAGTTTTGATGTTGTGGGAGAAATAAAAATCATAAAAAAATTCCCTTCGTATCACATTAATTTTACTTCGTTTCATTTCATTACACTTAGAAACGATCTGAACAATTTATGTAGGAGAATTCGCACTCGACAGGCGGTAAGGTTGACGGGTTTTTAATAATATCCTGTTCCATAAAAATGGTAAATACATGCAAAAGAAAACACTTGTCACGCTAATAGCGGCTACAACTATTCTTGCAGGATGCGGAGAAGCAAACATGAGCCAGACAGGCAATCAAGCGCCTCTCGTTGTGACACAGGATGTGATCGTCATCGACTACCAACCGAGCAAGTCGTACATCGGCCGTATTGAGGCGGTAGAAGATACCAATATTACCGCTCAAGTTTCGGGCTATCTGAAAGCACGTCATTTCGAAGAAGGACAAATGGTAGAAAAAGGCCAGCTCCTTTATTCTATCGAACCTTCTTCTTTCGAGGCTCAGGTAGCCAGTGCAAAAGCAACATTAGCCCAGGCGAAAGCGGCGCTCAAGAAAGCGGAACTCGACCATCAACGCGGAACAAACCTGCTTCCTCGCGGCAGTATTTCTCAATCAGAGTTTGACGCGCTGACCGCTGCACTTTTAGGTGCAAGGGCTGAGCTTGAAGCCGCTAACGCGCAGCTTAAGCTCGCCGAGGTTAATCTCTCTTACACGCAAATTCGTGCGCCATTCAGCGGACGCATCAGTGATACTAAAGTCAGCACCGGTGATTTGGTTTCTCCATCATCAGGCGTTTTGACTACTCTGGTGAGTTTAGATCCGGTTCATACATCATTCAGCGTCAGTGAACGTGAACGCCTTGCTATGGGCATGGACCGTGTGAAAGGTGATGGTTCAGCCGAATCCAGCAGTGTCGAAGTACAGTTAGAGCTTGAGAACGGCGAGTTTTTTGAACACTTAGGACAACTCGACTTCTTGGGTAACCGTATTGATACCCAGACGGGGACGATTGCGATGCGAGCCATCGTAACAAACCCGGATCATAAGCTGCTGCCGGGCCAGCACATCAAAGTAAATTTGCGTGATAAGAATGCAAGAGACGCTATTGCTGTGCCACGCCGAGCGGTGCAGACCGATCTGGAAGGTGACTTTGTGATGGTGACCACTGAAGGCAATATTGCAGAACGTCGTAACGTCGAGTTGGGCGCACAAGTAGAGCAAGGGATCATTATTCGCAAAGGTTTAGCGCAGAATGATTCTGTCATTACCCAGGGATTGCAGCGAGTACGCAACGGCATCGAAGTCAGTATTCAAACTCCAACTGAAACTGAACAGTAGGAGGTAGAATGTTAAGTCGTTTCTTTATACAAAGACCTAAGTTTGCTCTGGTCATTTCGATTGTTTTGACCTTGGCGGGTGCGATCTCATTAGCGATCCTGCCCGTGGCGGAGTACCCACAAATAAGCCCGCCCTCTGTCAGCGTCTCAGCGTATTACACAGGGGCAAGCGCTGAGGTTGTCGAACAAGCGATAGCCGACCCGATAGAAACATCCGTGAACGGGGTAGAAGATATGATTTATATGTCTTCTAAAAGTGCCAACGATGGCTCGTACAGTTTGAACGTTACCTTTGATGTGGGAACCGATCCCGACATGGCACAGGTTAACGTTCAGAACCGAGTGTCACAGATTGAGTCGAAGCTACCCCAAGAAGTTCGAATGGTGGGTGTGACGGTTAAAAAACGTTCACCAGACCTGCTGATGGTGTTGAACTTTTACTCGCCGGACGGCAAGTATGACGACCAGTTCCTCATCAACTACATCAATCTTAACGTCAAAGATCAGCTTGCTCGTGCGAAAGGGATCAGTGAAGTTAATGTAATTGGTGGCGGTGAATACGCGATGCGAGTTTGGTTGGACCCTGAAAAAATGGCCAATCTTAAGCTAACCACATCGGATGTATACGCCGCGCTGGCGGAGCAAAACGTTCAGGTTGCGGCTGGCCGAGTAGGCGCAGCTCCTTACAATAATCCTCAGGAAGTTCAGTTCAATCTGGTGACTAAAGGTCGCTTGGAGAGCGTGAGCGAGTTTGAGAATGTGGTACTTCGCGCCAATTCCAATGGCTCAAGCGTTTACCTGAAAGATGTCGCTCGCGTGGAGCTGGGTAAAAAGTTTTACGATGGTAACGGTCAGTTCCGCGGCCAAGATGCGTCTATTGTGGCTTTGTCTCTTCAGTCTGATGCAAACGCGCTGGAAAGTGGCCAAGCGGTCATGGATCTACTCGAACGTTTAAGTCAAGATTTCCCGGAAGGCATGGCCTACGAAACCAGTTACGATACGACGCTTTTCGTTTCGGAGTCTATTAAAGGGGTTGTCAAAACTCTAATCGAGGCCATTTTACTCGTTATTGCCGTTACGTATCTGTTCTTAGGCAGTGCTCGCGCAACGCTGATTCCGGTGATCGCGATTCCGGTTTCTCTGATTGGTACGTTCGCCATCATGCAAGTGACCGGCTTTACGATTAATACCGTAACCCTGTTTGGTTTGATTCTCGCGATTGGTATCGTGGTGGATGACGCTATCTTGGTTATCGAAAACGTCGATACCACTATGGCGAAAGACCCGACGATTTCACCGCGTAAAGCCACCTTGCTCGCGATGAAGGAGGTAACCGGGCCGATCATCACCTCAACCTTGGTGCTTCTTGCGGTGTTCCTACCGGTTGCGATGCTTCCTGGTATCACTGGCATTATGTATCGTCAGTTTGCACTGACTATTTGTATCTCGGTAGTGATCTCATCGATCAACGCATTAACCCTCTCTCCGGCGTTATGTTCATTGGTGTTAAAACAAGGTGGTGGCAATACCGCAAACTGGTTCCAAGCATTTAACCGTGGTTTAGAGCGTGTGACCAAAGGCTATAGTCAGGTTGCAGGTTTCTTGGTCAAGAAATCACTGTTGCTAGTGACCTTCTTCATTGTTGCAGTGGCAGCGGTAACATTCTTTGCCAAGACGACATCTACGGCATTTGTTCCTCAGGAAGATAAAGGCATCTTACTGGTGAATGTTCAACTGCCAGATTCTGCTTCATTATCTCGTACTGAAGAAGTGACGAGCGAGTTGATGCAAATGGTTGAGCAAGAGCCGGGCGTGGATGGGGTAACAGTAGCAAACGGTTATTCATTTATGACTGGTGCAGCCGCTTCAAACGGTGCCTCTATGTTCATTAAATTGCATGACTGGGAGACGCGAAACGCCTTAGACGGAGACCATTCCGCGAATACTATTGCTAACCGTATCAACGGCCTTGCCGCGACGAAGTTGCCTCAGGCTGTCGTATTTGCAATGGGGCCGCCTGCGGTTCCGGGCATGGGGGCGGCATCAGGGTTTGAATTCGTCCTAGAAGATACATTGGGACGTAGCCGTACCGATTTGTCCATGGTGATGGGTGAGATGATTCAGGCAGCAAATCAAGCGCCTGAAATTGCTTATACCTTCAGTACATTCCGAGCCAACGTACCGCATTACTACGTTGATATTGATCGTGAAAAGGCGCAGCAACTCGGTATTTCATTGTCCTCAATCTTCCAGACACTGCAAGGCAACTTAGGCAGTTTGTATGTGAATGACTTCACCATGTTTGGTAAGAACTTCCGAGTGACCATGCAAGCGGACAGCCAACATCGTAGTAGCATGCAGGACTTAGAACGTTTCCACGTGCGTACGGCTGGTGGAGATATGGTTCCGCTAAGCACACTGGTCAGTTACGAGCAGGTGTTTGAGCCAGATGTTGCATGGCGATACAACATGTACCGCAGCGCGATTATTCAAGGCCAACCAGCACCGGGTTATTCAAGTGGTGACGCGATCGCAGCCATGGAGCGTGTCGCGGCAGAGGTTCTACCTCAAGGTTACACCTATGAGTGGACGGGCATGGCTTATCAAGAGGTACTGGCCGGCAATCAGGCGATTTATGCCTTTGCATTGGCACTGATCTTTATTTACCTGTTCATGGTGGCGCAGTATGAGAGCTGGAGTATCCCTCTGGCGATAATACTCGTCGTTCCGGTCGCGACACTCGGTTCTTTCCTTGCACTCAATCTAACCGGAACGCCGTTGAACTTGTACGCTCAGATAGGTCTCGTACTGCTGATAGCGTTAGCCGCCAAGAACGCGATCCTGATTGTGGAGTTTGCGAAGCAGGAACGCGAAGAGAAAGACGCAGATATTGATAGTGCGGCAGTGAAGGGCGGTACATTGCGCTTTAGAGCGGTGAACATGACATCCTGGTCATTTATCTTGGGTATTTTCCCACTGATTTTTGCTGCAGGCGCTGGACATGTGAGTCAGAACTCTTTGGGTATCTCCCTCATTGGTGGTCTGCTATGTGTGCTTCTCGCGGGTACCTTCCTGATCCCAGGCTTCTATGCTCTGGTGCAGAAACAGCGTGAGAAGGTACACGGTGGTAATACCAAACCTATTCCTCTCGATGATGAGTAGTGATGATCAAAGGTTAGCCCGCTACCTTTAAATCAAAAAAGCCCGAAATATCATCCGGTTCGGGCTTTTTCTTGGTTATTTACTTGTGTTTAATACTGCACTTTCTTACGTTGTTGCTTTTTAGCGCCCAGCTTATTTTTACTGTCAAGCCGACGACGTTGCGAAGCGCGGGTTGGTCTTGTTTTAATGCGCTTCTTTTGTTGTATAGCAGCAGATGTAATCAGCTCTTGTAGACGATTTAGTGCGTCTTCTTTGTTCTGTTCCTGCGTCCGGAATTGCTGTGCTTTGATAATAATTACGCCATCTTTTGATATACGATTGTCCGAAAGCGCGAGTAAACGCTCTTTGTAGAACTCCGGTAATGTTGAGTGGTGTATGTCGAAGCGCAAGTGAATTGCAGTCGCAACTTTATTAACGTTCTGCCCACCATTTCCTTGAGCTCTTATTGGGGATAACTGGATTTCCCATTCTTGAAGTGTGACGGAGTTCGAAATTTTGAGCATGATAAGAGAATGCCGATAGGGACGATTAAAAGAGCTGATAAATTAACATTACAGATATAAGAATAGAAGAAAAGACATGAATACGATTGATTTTAGACCATATGAGGGATTCATCTTCGATATGGATGGTACCTTGATTGATACCATGCCAGCCCATCTTGCCGCTTGGCAAGCAACAGCAGAACGATTTGATTTTCCATTTTGTCAGGATTGGTTCCACAGTTTAGGGGGCATGCCGAGCTTTAAGATTGTTATTGAGTTAAATAACAAACACGGGCTATCGCTTAACCCGAAACAAGTAGCGCGATTTAAGATGGAAACCTTCTCTGCAATGGAATTGCACGGTGAGAATATTCCTTGCACTAACGTCGTGTTAGAAGAGTATCTAGGCGTTAAAAAAATCGCAGTAGGGACGGGAAGTCAACGCGAAAGTGCGATGCGCTTACTAAGTCACGCGGGCTTATTAGACAAGTTGGATGCTGTCGTTACCGCGACAGATGTAGAAAATCACAAGCCGTTTCCAGACACATTTCTTATGGCGGCAGAACACCTGGGCTTAGAAGCGTCAAACTGTCTAGTTTTCGAAGATACGGAATTGGGCAAGCGAGCTGCACATGCCGCAGGAATGGATTGCGTCATGGTAGTAGAGGATGATCTCGTTTTCTTCGCTAAGCCGTAAACGAGTAAGTGCGTTAACGGTTAGCCTGTTTTAAGCGCTGTAGCTGCAAGTAAAAAGGGGTGCGAATGCACCCCTTGATGATCAATGTATTGAAAGCTCTGAGCTTATGGTTGAACCATTTCGATTACTTCGTACTCGAATTCTGGAACCACTACTTCAACACGACGGTTTAGCGCGCGGCCTTCTTTAGTGCTGTTGTCAGCCACTGGGTTTTCTTCACCCATGCCAGACACAGTTAGACGGCCTGCATCAATACCAGCTGCTGTTAGGTAATCAGCAACCGCTTGAGCGCGACGCTCAGACAGTTTTTGGTTGTACGCTGCTGGACCTGAGCTATCAGTGTAACCTGTAATCTCTACGTTAGCTTGAGGGTATTCGTTCAAGTGATCAACGAAGGTGTCAAGACGTCCAGTCGCTTCAGGTGTAAGTTTTGCGCTATCAAACTCAAACGTACCTGAACCGTACTCTTCTTTGTGGGTCTTCATTACCGCTACTGGTTCTGGCTCTGGCTCTGGCTCAACTACGGCCGCGACTACAGGAGCAGCTGCGAATGTGTAGTTAACACCAACAGAGAAGAAGTTTGCGTCCATATCGTCCCACACGTCATCAGACATGTCTTGGTAACGTTGGTATTCTGCACGAAGACTTAGGTTTCGGTTAAGAGCGTACTCAGCACCTAGTGAACCTGTTGGTACGAAATCTTTTTCGTCACCAGACATCATGTAAGCACCACCGATCTTAGCAAACAAGTTGAAATCGTCTGAAAGAGGTAGGTTTAGCTTAGGTGCAAGTGTCATTGCCCACAGGTCGCCATCGATAGTATCAGCGCCCGCTGCTGACTTGAAGTTAGCTTCGTAGTTGCCTAGGAAGTCTACACCATATTCAAGATCAAAATATTCATTAAAGCCATAGCCAACGTGCATTCCGGCCGCGAATGCTTCATCATCACAAGGGCTGTTTAGATAGCAAGCATCATCGAGTGTACTCATGCCCACTTTGCCCCCGATATACATTTCAGCTTGAGCAGTGTTCAAAAGAGCGCTACCACCAGCTACCACCGCTGCTACTGCAATTGCTACTTTGTTCATAATGTTTCCTTGTATTGATTGCATATTAATTTATACGTCTAGTTATCAAAATTAAAGAAAAAACTAGTGATTATAAGAAATTAGTTTAATAGTTTATTCATTTCATATCAAGCAACAAAATATTAGAACTAGAAAAACTTTTCTGTATTTAATACCCCACAAACTTCTGATATTTCTTACATTGTAGTAAAGAATTTAAAATGCATAAGAAAATATTTGATAATTTTGAACTTTTTTACGTAAACAATAGTTTACATCGTGTTCATTGTTTATTACTGGTAATTTGTTTGCATTCATTTGCAAAAAGTGATTGCAAGTCTATGGCGAAGCCGATAAGTTACTTGCATCGAAAGTCAAAAATGAACCACAGCCCTTGTTGCTGCTTGCTTTATGAACAATATTGCAATGCTTATCGTTGGCAAAAAGTGGGTCAGTAATAACAACCAGGATGTAGAAGTAATGTTTCAAACTGATGATGTAAGAATTAATAGAGTAAAAGAACTGCTACCACCAGTCGCAGTTTTAGAGAAATTTCCAACCACTGAAACCGCTGCTTCAACTACTTTTGATTGTCGTAATGCTATTCATAACATCTTGGAAGGGAAAGATGACCGACTGCTTGTTATCGTGGGTCCGTGCTCGATCCATGACCCAGAAGCGGCAGTTGAATACGGTAAAAAGTTAAAAGTACTGCGTGATGAGCTCGGTGATCAGCTGGAAGTCGTGATGCGAGTCTACTTTGAAAAGCCACGTACGACCGTAGGTTGGAAAGGCCTGATTAACGACCCGTACCTGAATGACACGTATAAACTGAACGACGGTTTGCGCATCGGACGTAAATTGCTTCTTGACCTCACTGATATGGGATTACCAACAGCCAGTGAGTTCCTAGACATGATTACGCCTCAATACGTTGCTGATCTTATTAGCTGGGGTGCGATTGGTGCGCGTACGACAGAATCACAGGTACACCGTGAATTAGCATCTGGTCTATCTTGCCCGGTTGGTTTCAAAAACGGCACCGATGGCAATATTAAGATTGCAAGTGATGCTATTCGTTCTGCAAGTGCTTCTCACCACTTCTTATCGGTAACGAAGTACGGCCACTCAGCGATTGTTGAAACGGCGGGTAACCCAGATTGCCATATCATTCTGCGTGGTGGTAAAGAGCCAAACTACAGTGCGGCGCATGTGACGCGAATTAAAGATGAGCTAGAAGCTGCAGGTCTACCACAAAAAGTGATGATCGATTTCAGCCATGCTAACAGCTCGAAGCAGTTCAAGCGTCAGATGCTGGTATCGGACGATGTATCAGAGCAGATTGCTGGTGGAGAAGACGCTATTTTTGGTGTGATGATTGAATCTCATTTAGTTGAAGGTCGCCAGGATCTTGTTGATGGCGAAGTAGCAACTTACGGTCAGTCAATCACTGATGCATGTATCGGCTGGGAAGATACTGAAGTTGTTTTACGTCAGCTTGCCGATGCGGTAAAAGCACGCCGTAACAAGTAACACGTTTTAATCATAGACTTTAAAGAGCCAGTGACAGTTGATGCCACTGGCTCTTTTTATTTCTCCCTGCTATATCCTTTCAAACTGGCTGATGCTCCGATCGAGGGGCAAACCCTATCTCAATATCTTCCCGTTGATTTGTACCAAGCCGTAGTTAGTTTCCTGACAGGCCGAAGCACAACTTTTCAATGCAAGCAATTGCGTAAATTTCTCCGTATTTACTCTTAAGAAAAGTGAGGACTTGCCGTTAAAGGGTCACCCAGATAGGGTCGTGAATCAATTACTTCGTAATAGCTCAACAAATTATTACTGAATGATAACTATAAATATGAGAAGCATTGTCTATGTCAGTCAATTCAAATCACAGCGATCATGAGACTCTTATCGGAGAGTTTGAAGAACTGGTCTCCACTACAAATCTGAAAGGTGTTATCACTTACTGCAACGAGGCATTTTGTCGAGTTGCAGAATACACAAACCAAGAGTTGATCGGTCAAAATCATAACATTGTACGTCATAATGATATGCCGAAAGGGGCGTTTGGCGACATGTGGGCTCGTCTTAAGCAAGGTAAAGCGTGGCGCGGCATGGTAAAAAACAGCACCAAATCTGGCGGATACTACTGGGTTGATGCTTATGTGACGCCGATATATGAAAATAATCAGGTCGTAGGCTACCAATCCGTACGTGTTAAACCGAAACGTGAATGGGTAGATATCGCCACCAGAGCTTATAAGCGTATGAAAGCGGCGGAAAAGTCTGGTCGCACTTGGTCTGTAAAGATTAATGAAACACTGCGTTATGCGATTTTACTTGGTGCTTTGACGGCGCCAGCTGCCGCTTATGCATTATCTGCTGAAGGCCCTTTAGCTTGGTTAGCAAGTGCTTTACCAGCTGGAGTGCTAGCTCTGCTGTTTCGCCAAGAGCTGATTGATACTCCGCAACAATTAAAAAAACTACATAAGCAATATGACAGTGTAAGCCGGCTCATTTACTCGGGTGGTAGCGCTTTCTCGATTGCGGACTTTCATATAAAAATGCTGTCAGCCAGAATACGAACCGTGTTGGGGCGCATGACAGACTCAGCCTTACCACTACAAGAGTGCGCAGAAGATCTCAGTCTGACTACGGCTGAAGTGCATGATGCGCTCAACCAGCAAAACATCGATATTCATCGAGTCCGTGATGCCATGCAAGAGGTCGAGCTCTCGGCTAACTCGGCGTCTTCGACGACGAATGAAGCGCATCTACTTATTGATGACACGCTTAAGTCGTGTTTGATGGCAAAAGAAACCATCGTTCAGACTCACAGTAACTTGACTCAGTTAAGTCTGCAGGCTGAACAGGCCACTGAAACGACATACAAATTGAGTGATCAGGCACAAAAAGTGAGTCACTTGATGGAAGAAATCGGTGGCATTGCTGATCAAACCAATCTGTTGGCATTGAATGCTGCGATTGAAGCTGCAAGGGCTGGCGAACAAGGTCGTGGTTTTGCTGTCGTTGCGGATGAAGTCAGAGCGCTTTCCGGCCGGACTTCTAATGCGACAGAACAAATCCAGGCGTCCATTGCTACCATGTTGTCGACTATACAGAGTTGGCAGCAAGACATTCTGACCAATAAAGAGCAGACTGATGCATGCTCTAAAGTGGCAGAGCAGAGTACCGTTCGCTTATCGGAAGTCGAGCAGATGATGCAAACCATGAGTGGTTTAATGGTCGATGTAGCGCAGACAGCGGATAATCAGCTAAAACTGGCGAGTGATGTGAACTTGCACATTCAGTCTATCGCCTCTACTGCAGAACAGAACTTAGCTGCGACGCATTCTGTCGAACAAAACAGTCTTCAGCTAAAAGAGCAGGTCAAAGATTTCTATCAACTGGCGCTTCGTTTTGAAGATAAGCCGTCGTAAGAATTATCGGTTATTCAGACAATAAAAAGCCCCGCTGTATTAGCGGGGCTTTGTTTTGTTAGCAATTAATCGAAAGCGAATCTTCGATTAAGCAAGCAGTTCTTTTGCTGTGTTTACTACGTTTTCAGTAGTGAAACCAAACATCTTGAACAGTTCGCCTGCCGGTGCAGATTCACCGAAGGTCGTCATGCCGATGATGCGACCGTCGAAGCCCACGTACTTGTACCAGAAGTCTGCAATGCCCGCTTCGATAGCGATGCGTGCTGTCACGTCTGATGGCAGTACTGCTTCACGGTAAGCCGCGTCTTGCTTGTCGAATGCATCTGTTGATGGCATTGAAACAACACGTACTTGCTTACCTTCTGCGGTTAGTTGTGCTGCGGCTTCTACTGCTAGCTCAACTTCAGAGCCTGTTGCGATAAGGATAAGCTCTGGCTTGCCTTCGCAATCTTTCAGGAT
>NZ_JAWLID010000049.1:0-970 GCF_033042495.1 Vibrio sp. EA2
GGGATGACTTGTGGATCGGAGTGAAAGGCTAATCAAGCTCGGAGATAGCTGGTTCTCCTCGAAAGCTATTTAGGTAGCGCCTCATGTATCACTCTGGGGGGTAGAGCACTGTTTCGGCTAGGGGGTCATCCCGACTTACCAAACCGATGCAAACTCCGAATACCCAGAAGTGCCGAGCATGGGAGACACACGGCGGGTGCTAACGTCCGTCGTGAAAAGGGAAACAACCCAGACCGCCAGCTAAGGTCCCAAAGTTGTGGTTAAGTGGTAAACGATGTGGGAAGGCTTAGACAGCTAGGAGGTTGGCTTAGAAGCAGCCACCCTTTAAAGAAAGCGTAATAGCTCACTAGTCGAGTCGGCCTGCGCGGAAGATGTAACGGGGCTCAAACCACACACCGAAGCTGCGGGTGTCACGTAAGTGACGCGGTAGAGGAGCGTTCTGTAAGCCTGTGAAGGTGAGTTGAGAAGCTTGCTGGAGGTATCAGAAGTGCGAATGCTGACATGAGTAACGACAATGGGTGTGAAAAACACCCACGCCGAAAGACCAAGGGTTCCTGCGCAACGTTAATCGACGCAGGGTTAGTCGGTTCCTAAGGCGAGGCTGAAAAGCGTAGTCGATGGGAAACAGGTTAATATTCCTGTACTTCTGGTTACTGCGATGGAGGGACGGAGAAGGCTAGGCCAGCTTGGCGTTGGTTGTCCAAGTTTAAGGTGGTAGGCTGAAATCTTAGGTAAATCCGGGGTTTCAAGGCCGAGAGCTGATGACGAGTCGTCTTTTAGATGACGAAGTGGTTGATGCCATGCTTCCAAGAAAAGCTTCTAAGCTTCAGGTAACCAGGAACCGTACCCCAAACCGACACAGGTGGTCGGGTAGAGAATACCAAGGCGCTTGAGAGAACTCGGGTGAAGGAACTAGGCAAAATGGTACCGTAACTTCGGGAGAAGGTACGCTCTCGACGGTGAAGTCCCT
>NZ_JAWLID010000050.1:0-926 GCF_033042495.1 Vibrio sp. EA2
TCCCAAAGCTTACTGCATGAGCATCTCGTCGAAATTGCATGCATAAATCGAGAGTATCATCCATTTCAATATTTACGGGAATAAATTCCATTTTACACTCCGTACTTTAAGTAGATTAACCTAACGCCCAATTAAAGGGTGAACAACGCCACCACCCGAACCTAAAGCATTGTGCCATAAACACTAAATTTGAAGTAGAAGCAAAAATGCCAAGCGTTGTGAATCCCTCTTAAATTGCTTGTTATGTGCGTTTCACCGCCATGAACCATCTAGTACTTTTAGCCAGCCGCCCAAAATCTGTGCGCCGATCTGTTTTTACCGCCTTTTTAGGATCAAGCACAAACTCATTACCTCCGTCGCGGCAATACACAACCCAGTGCCAAGTATCTTCTTTTTCTCGATAATTGATGGCTAGGATAGCTAAATCAGGTAATGCATTGAATCCCTTAAAAACCCGACGTTTTCCGCCAACATTGAGGTTAAACTCTTGACCTAATTTTTGTAGTTCGGAAGCGCTTGTATAAAATTCATCATTTGATTCAAGATTGAACAAGCCTAACGCAACATCTTTTACGTTGGAGTACTCAGTTCCTGCTAATATGGCAATACAAGCCAAACCGCAACCTGTACGATCTTGTTGAACGACTCTTCTCATGTTTCCTCCAAGCACATAACGCCCAGTTAAGGGGTGAAGCAAGCAATACCTAAGCTGCTGCATGGCACTTCAACACCAAAACCACCGCATACAAAAAATGCCACGCGTGCTGAATCCCTCTTGAACTGTTTGTTATAACACAGTTTTACACGTCGTCTTCCGTCAAAATCTGACGACAATTACGAACTGTTAAGACACGAATTTCGTGGCTTAAACTGTAAATAATACGATAGTGACCGAAAATGATTTCACGATAGTTTGTATGGGGCAT
>NZ_JAWLID010000051.1:0-899 GCF_033042495.1 Vibrio sp. EA2
GGCTACCAATATACCCATTGGATCCTGATATAAGTACTTTCATTCTTTCCCTGAACTCTCGATTACACATAACGCCCTGTTAAGGTGTGAGCAACGCAACACCGATGCCGCCGCATACCACCTTAAACACTAAACGCAACGTATAGTAAAAATGCCACGCGTTGCGAATCACTCTTGAACAGTTTGTTATGTTTTTATTTGAAATAGAATGGATGATCGTACACAGTGTTTGGTTTCACAGAATCATCCAAATACAGTCGGAGGTGAACACGAGATCCAAGACTTAGATGCTTTTCAAATCCAAGTGATTCATAGAAAGCTACGAGATTTTCCACAGTTATCCCGCTATCTTCGTCTGGCTCTGCGGTGATTTCTACGCAAGCTTGAGGACACTCTACCGCAATACGTTTGAGTGTATCCTTTAGTAATTCTCGAGCGAATCCTTTCCTACGAAATTCAGGTAATATATCTACACGCTCGATAGTATAGACGTTTTCATGCTCAGGATTTTTTCTCCACATGCAATTACAATCATCATCGTAGTTTTCGAAATACACATATAAAAAACCATCACGCTCTTTATACATGATGTTGGATAATTGAGTCATGCTACTCCTTATGGATAAACTATCAGCTAGTTAAATTTATCTAACCTTTAAATCTTAGTCGTAAATCATAGTGGATTTTCGCCGAAAACATAACGCCCAATTAAGGTGTGAAGCACGCTACCACTACACTTAATTTGACCACCGTAAACACAGAACTAAACTCAAACCCAAAATGCCAAGCGTGCTGAATCACTCTTAAATTGTTTGTTAAGTTTCTTGGATTCAAGTACGAAGTGCGACACCTCTGAACATAAAAACAGTGAGATGCGATAATCATGAAGTTTGCTCCCG
>NZ_JAWLID010000052.1:0-875 GCF_033042495.1 Vibrio sp. EA2
ACACGTTAGACGAACGGTCTGGAAAGGCCGACGATACAGGGTGATAGTCCCGTAGTTGACGATGTGTGTTCAGTGAAATCGAGTAGGGCGGGACACGTGATATCCTGTCTGAATATGGGGGGACCATCCTCCAAGGCTAAATACTACTGACTGACCGATAGTGAACCAGTACCGTGAGGGAAAGGCGAAAAGAACCCCTGTGAGGGGAGTGAAATAGAACCTGAAACCGTGTACGTACAAGCAGTAGGAGCACCTTCGTGGTGTGACTGCGTACCTTTTGTATAATGGGTCAGCGACTTATATTCAGTGGCAAGGTTAACCATCTAGGGGAGCCGTAGGGAAACCGAGTCTTAACTGGGCGTTCAGTCTCTGGATATAGACCCGAAACCAGGTGATCTAGCCATGGGCAGGTTGAAGATTGAGTAACATCAATTGGAGGACCGAACCGACTAATGTTGAAAAATTAGCGGATGACTTGTGGCTAGGGGTGAAAGGCCAATCAAACCTGGAGATAGCTGGTTCTCCCCGAAAGCTATTTAGGTAGCGCCTCGGACGAATACTACTGGGGGTAGAGCACTGTTAAGGCTAGGGGGTCATCCCGACTTACCAACCCTTTGCAAACTCCGAATACCAGTAAGTACTATCCGGGAGACACACGGCGGGTGCTAACGTCCGTCGTGGAGAGGGAAACAACCCAGACCGCCAGCTAAGGTCCCAAATTACTACTAAGTGGGAAACGATGTGGGAAGGCTCAGACAGCCAGGATGTTGGCTTAGAAGCAGCCATCATTTAAAGAAAGCGTAATAGCTCACTGGTCGAGTCGGCCTGCGCGGAAGATGTAACGGGGCTAAGTAGTAAACCGAAGCTGCGGCAAT
>NZ_JAWLID010000053.1:0-864 GCF_033042495.1 Vibrio sp. EA2
TTTTTTGAACAGCATGGTAAAGAGTTATAATTTGCTTCGCCAAAAGTAAAACCATAACCAATACCATGCCAAGAACAATGCTAACTGATATTCGCTGGGAACTGCTACTCCATGTTATGAAAAGTACAGGTCGTATTTACGATAAAACTGAACATCGAATGACATTTGAAGGAATACTTTATCGAATGAGAACAGGTGTTCCTTGGCGAGATCTCCCCTCTGAGTTCGGAGAGTGGAGTACCGTTTACAGACGATTTAATCTTTGGTCAAAGAAAGGGGTTTTAGATAAACTTTTCAAAAGCTTATCTAGCATGGCTGATTTTGAATGGGTCTTTCTTGATGGCTCTATAGTTCGAGCGCATCAGCATAGTACAGGTGCAGCGACTGAAAGCTCAGAGCAAATAGGAAAAAGTCGCGGGGGCAACTCAACCAAAATTCACTTAGCCGTGGATAGTGGCGGCCTGCCGATTTGCTTTGATTTATCAGAAGGACAACGCCACGATATAGTACATGCCGAAAGCTTAGTTGAGCAACTCGATGAAGTTAATACCATCGTTTGTGATAAAGGATATGACAGCGAACCTTTCCGTACTTTTGTTAAGGAACGTGGCGGAGAAACGGTAATTGCTAAACGCAATTACGGACAAGATATAGACAAAGACAGTATGGATTGGTGTCTATACAAGTATCGTCACTTGGTCGAAAATGCCTTTGGGAGAATTAAGCATTATCGAGCTATTTCAAGTAGATATGACAAGCTAGAAAGGAATTATGCCAGCATGTTATCGCTGGCATTCATGCTAATGTGGCTACCGATGTATTGCTGAAGATAAAATGTACAGCAAAGATCAACAGGCCCTAGTA
>NZ_JAWLID010000054.1:0-789 GCF_033042495.1 Vibrio sp. EA2
GCGTTACACGGCTAAGGTGGTTCAATGGAAAATTATCACGAATCTTTTAAAAAATATGAGTCTGCGCTTTTAGAGTGTACACAGCTCTCTCAAGAGTGCGCTGGAATACCATCACCAACCAGTTCTCATTTTTATGCTTCGCTGTTGTTTACGAAGTTGTGTAATTGCGCTCACTCCATAGGTCGCTTAGCTCCAAAACCCGACCAGATAGGTAAGGATGCTCACTGGGATTACAGTTCTGTTGCATCTTTAACTAGAGATCTAATTGAGTGTTATCTTACTTTTTATTACCTGTGCATTGATAAATGCTCGAGTGAAGAATGGAATGCTCGGTGGCAATTGATGAATCTACACGACCATCTGTCAAGGGTTAAAATGTTCAATGCGTTAGGCATGGACTACGAGGAAAAGGAAGAAGCTAAGAGCGTAAAAAATGAAGTCATAGAAAATTTAAAATCAAACAAATGGTTTCGTAAATTATCTGATAAACAACAAGCACATTTTTTAAAAGGTAAAAATGCCTTTTTCAAAAATCAGGATGAAATTCTGACTGCTAGTGGTGGTGACGTCTCAGACTTCAGGTTTAAATATATATTTGCATCTAACCATACCCATACTTTTCCAATGGGTTTCTATAGAATGGCTGATGGTAATAGAGGTCGTGGTGTCGAATCACAAGTAGAGATTCAATACACAGGACTTTGTCTCGAGTGGGTTTCGGAGTATTTGCTCAAAGCAAAAGAACAATTCGACGATAAATTTGAAAACTTGGAATAGTGTAATCCACCG
>NZ_JAWLID010000055.1:0-740 GCF_033042495.1 Vibrio sp. EA2
GCATGCGTTGGTTTTAGTGATTAAGGTGGTATGCAGGGGCTTTGGTGTTGCGTTACTCACCCCTTAATTGGGCGTTATGTTCTAGGAGTAAATTATGATTTATACAACAACTGAAACGGTTCCCGGCAAGGAAATCGAAGCTGTACTGGGCATTGTAAATGGTAATGTGGTGCAATCTAAACATGTTGGCCGAGACATCATGGCGGGTTTGAAAGGTATTGTCGGAGGAGAGCTCAAAGGATATACCGAGATGTTGATGGAAGCTAGAAATATAGCGGTACAACGATTAATAAAAGATGCTGAAAAGTTAAATGCAGATGCGATAGTGGGCATACGGTTTACAACTAGCTCTGTTACTGATGGTGCGTCAGAAATACTAGTGTTTGGTACGGCAGTGAAGCTCCGAACATAACAAACGCTTTAAGACGGATTCGCAACGCTCGGCGGTTTTGGTTTGATTTAGCTTTGGTGTTTACGGTGCAATTATTAAGTTTCGTGGTAGCGTTGCTCACCACTTAAGCGGGCGTTAGTACTGGATTGGCATCAAAGGTAAAATTTCGGTGTTTATCGGTTTCGTTTCCTAGCTTTACACCTGGTCAAATGTGCCTTTCACGTTCTTTCCGGTGGCACTATATGAGTTGTGTTCGCGTTGATTTCACCGTTTACGGTTTCTAACTTTTGGGCTATTTCTCTGGTGTGGTTTCTTGAATGCTGAGAAATTTTCGTCAAACACGGAGTTT
>NZ_JAWLID010000056.1:0-723 GCF_033042495.1 Vibrio sp. EA2
TTGAGTCCATCAAAACCCCTTGGGTGTTGTATGGTTAAGCCTCACGGGCAATTAGTACAGGTTAGCTCAACGCCTCACAACGCTTACACACCCTGCCTATCAACGTCGTAGTCTACGACAACCCTTTAGGATACTTAAAGTATCAGGGAGAACTCATCTCAAGGCTCGCTTCCCGCTTAGATGCTTTCAGCGGTTATCGATCCCGAACTTAGCTACCGGGCAATGCGTCTGGCGACACAACCCGAACACCAGAGGTTCGTCCACTCCGGTCCTCTCGTACTAGGAGCAGCCCCTTTCAATTCTCCAACGCCCACGGCAGATAGGGACCGAACTGTCTCACGACGTTCTAAACCCAGCTCGCGTACCACTTTAAATGGCGAACAGCCATACCCTTGGGACCGACTTCAGCCCCAGGATGTGATGAGCCGACATCGAGGTGCCAAACACCGCCGTCGATATGAACTCTTGGGCGGTATCAGCCTGTTATCCCCGGAGTACCTTTTATCCGTTGAGCGATGGCCCTTCCATTCAGAACCACCGGATCACTATGACCTGCTTTCGCACCTGCTCGAATTGTCATTCTCGCAGTCAAGCGGGCTTATGCCATTGCACTAACCTCACGATGTCCAACCGTGATTAGCCCACCTTCGTGCTCCTCCGTTACGCTTTGGGAGGAGACCGCCCCAGTCAAACTACCCACCAGGCACTGTCCTCATCCCCGAT
>NZ_JAWLID010000057.1:0-715 GCF_033042495.1 Vibrio sp. EA2
GCGTAATAGCTCACTGGTCGAGTCGGCCTGCGCGGAAGATGTAACGGGGCTAAGTAGTAAACCGAAGCTGCGGCAATGCCTTTTTAGGTATTGGGTAGGGGAGCGTTCTGTAAGCGGTTGAAGGTGTGTGGTAACGCATGCTGGACGTATCAGAAGTGCGAATGCTGACATGAGTAACGATAAAGGGGGTGAAAAACCTCCTCGCCGGAAGACCAAGGGTTCCTGTCCAACGTTAATCGGGGCAGGGTAAGTCGACCCCTAAGGCGAGGCCGAAAGGCGTAGTCGATGGGAAACGGGTTAATATTCCCGTACTTCTTACAATTGCGATGGGGGGACGGAGAAGGCTAGGTGGGCCTGGCGACGGTTGTCCAGGTTCAAGTGCGTAGGCTTGAGAGTTAGGTAAATCCGGCTCTCTCTAAGGCTGAGACACGACGTCGAGCCACTACGGTGGTGAAGTCATTGATGCCATGCTTCCAGGAAAAGCCTCTAAGCTTCAGATTGTAAGGAATCGTACCCCAAACCGACACAGGTGGTCGGGTAGAGAATACCAAGGCGCTTGAGAGAACTCGGGTGAAGGAACTAGGCAAAATGGTACCGTAACTTCGGGAGAAGGTACGCTCTCGACGGTGAAGTCCCTCGCGGATGGAGCTATTGAGAGTCGCAGATACCAGGTGGCTGCAACTGTTTATTAAAAACACAGCACTGTGCAAAATCG
>NZ_JAWLID010000006.1:0-228644 GCF_033042495.1 Vibrio sp. EA2
AGGCCTGCCGCCAGCGTTCAATCTGAGCCATGATCAAACTCTTCAATTTAAAGTTTTGATTCCCTAAATAAATAGGGTGAGGCTCAATGAATACTGAACATTCCTTTGCTAATAAATAGCTAAAGTAATGTTTGAATTGACTGTGCTGAATCCGAAGATTCAATGGTCACTTCGTATCATTGAAACCTAATTTGAAACCAAAGTTTCTAATTGGATTATCATCAACGAGTGCCCACACAGATTGATAGGTTCTTATTTTTAAAGAGCGTTTCGACTGAGGCTTGCTCAAATCGGACGGCCATTTTAGCGAGATAACTTTCGGTGTCAAACACTTTTTTAAGTTATTTCTTTATGAGTTATTTTTCAACTCAACCGTCTTGTTATCTTGCATTGCTTTGCGAGACAACGGAGGCGAATTATAGGGAGAAAAATTGACTTGGCAAGGGGAATTCAGCCTAAAAAAGACATTTTTAGACTGAACGTTTAAATAAGCATCAATTTGAGGATTGTATAGCCGATTAATAGGCTTATGACTCTAATTTCGCCACTCGTTGATTGAGTTCAGCGATCGAATTTCTTACTTCGTCGACTAAATAGCCGTACTGCGCATCTTGCTCTTGCTGATAGACAATGCGTCCATTTACAAAGCTCACTTTAACCGAGGCAGGTTCACCGCACATAATTGGAGCCATTAGTGAAGAGTGACAGCCTGACAAACGAGGCTGATTGAGATCATAAAGGACGAGGTCAGCGGCGTAACCTTCTTTTATTTCCCCCACATCGGTAAGACCTAAGATATCAGCCCCTCCTTTAGTACCCCATTCCAGGACTTGTTCCAATGTTGTCGCATCTGGACCATTTTGTGCTCTGTGAATTAGCCAAGTCAGGTTGAGCTCTTGCAGCATCGATCCTGATTCAGCAGACGCGGAGCCATCCACTCCCAGAGAAATAGGCATACCCGCTTTGGCCATCTCAATAACAGGTGCGATGCCACTCCCCAGACGGCAGTTAGATGTTGGGCAATGAGCGATTCCCGTTTTCGTTTCTGCTAATAGCTGAATATCAGCCTCACTCACTTGGACCAAATGAGCAAACCATACATCATCACCCAGCCAATCACAGCTCTGTGCAAACTCAACCGCACTCATTCCGTACTTAGCGAATGCTTGCTCATTATCAAAGTCCACTTCTAGAAGATGGGAGTGCATTCTCAATTTTTGACTTCTGGCATACTCAGCCATTAATTTGAGATCGCTAGGCGTTGCAGAATGAGCGATTGTGGTTGGCGCAACCACCAGCTTACGCATCGCAGATCCACCTTCTTGATGGTAACGACTACGAGTATGCTCTAAACGTGAAATCATTTGCTCTGCAGATTCTGGAACAACACCAGCTTTCGCTAATCCTTTGTGCGTGCCTTTAACGGTTGCCCCTCCCCGACATAAGGCCAAGCGTATTCCCATTTCGTCAGCTGCCTGCCAAAGAACATCTTCTAACTCTTGGCTTGAGCTCGCATGATAAAGGTAGTGGTGGTCAGCACAGGTCGTCGCGCCAGAGCGAAGTAACTCATAGAAACCCAACTTAGCAGAGGAATACATGATCTCCGGTGTGATTTGAGGCCAATAGCGATACGGAACGCTCGCTAGCCAATCACCCAGACCATGATTAATGCCTGCAGGGATCCCTTTTAATATAGACTGCGCGATATGGTGATGCGTATTAACCATTCCCGGATAAACAACGCAATTTGTGGCATCGACCAGTTTTTCGCTTTCATTAGGAAGTAAGTTCTGCCCCAGCTCAGTGATGACACCGTTTTGAATTCGGATATCTCGTACATCCTGTTTAGGAGAAAACACACTGTTGGCATTTTTAATTAAGTAGTTCACGTCAATTTCCTTTTTAATGAACAATCGGTATCTAATTCAGATAACCAGAGTGGATGACCTTTGAGCAATGTCCCAGAGATACAACTCTTAACCGCTTCTACTCAATTAACAAAGAGGGATCGCGTACCGCTCTCCCCACCTCATTCTGTATACAATGCAATAACTACACCATACTTAAGATTATTTAGCTTTCAGTACTCGGCACCGATAGAGTGCACCAAAATATTTTTTTCGAGGCTGAAACGCACAGTAATGGTGCACAAAACGTCGTATTTAATCCTTTATTTGTCGCTTATTGTATACAACTCGAAATCTGGCATTTATCTCCCCACAGCAAGGTTAATCATTCGTTGCTCGCAGGTTACGCATTGTCGCTCAACTTTTTATCACTGTATGGCACAGTGTTTGCTAAATGTTAATTGAAAGTGTGAGTAGAAGCGGTTAGATACTTAAAAATGAGGTGTCGGGACATTGCTCATAGTTAGCCTAAAGTGACACACCAGGACCAAGGGTGTGCCTTTAGAAAAAGTGAAAAGGAAGACACGGAGTAACTATGAAAACTATTTCAAAATTGAACAAACTTGCCCTTTCGTTATCTTTACTGTGCGCTTCAGGAAGTAGTCTGGCAGCAGATAAAGTCACTTTCCAGCTTGACTGGTTACCTGGTGGGGACAAAGCCCCGGTGTTTGTTGGGGTTCAACAAGGCTTCTTTGCAGAAGAAGACCTGGACGTCACCATTCTTGGCGGTAAAGGCTCTACGGATGCGATTACCAAAGTAGCAACGGGTACAGCAGATATTGGTTCTGCGGACATTGTGGCTCTGATGGTTGCAAAAGCGAACGATAACGTGCCAGTTAAAGCGATTTATTCAATCTTCAACAAAGCACCTTATGCTTTTTATGCACTTGATGACTCTGGGGTAGAGTCGGTTAACGATGTCGCAGGAAAGACCATCGTCACTTCTCCGTTCACTTCTGCGAACGTTTTTCTGCCAATCATGCTTAAGAAGAATGGTATCGATGAAAACAGTGTAAAAGTCCTCAAAGCGGATCCAGGAGCACTCAATCCAATGCTGATTACCGGGCAGTCTGATGTGATGATTTCGTGGATGACAGATCGAGTGAAAAATACGGAGCAGGCCGAACAAGCTGGTAAAAAGCTCAATGTACTGCCTTGGTATGATGCAGGCCTTGAGTTCTACTCATCATCTATTATCGCCAGCGATAAGTTCATGTCACAAAGTCCTGACGTAGTGAAGCGATTCGTAAAAGCTTACGCGAAAGCCGTTGAATACACCTGGGCAAATCCAGAGCAAAGTGGTGCTGCTGTTAACAAAATAGTTCCAGATGTCGATGCTGCTCAAGCGACCGATACGATTAAATCCATTCGTGGTTTGGTGATGAATGAAGTTTCGGAAAAAGATGGCGTGGGCGTATTCACTCCAGTACGCCTGAGTGAAACGTGGAAGTGGACAGCGGAAGCACAAGGTCTGGACTTGGGTAAACTAGACCCAGAAACCGCAGTTGCTCGTCAATTTTTCCAAGAGGTGAAATAATGCAACCATTTGTTTCGTTCAAGAATATAGGGCATACCTATCACTCTGACAAACATTCGGTTACGGTTCTCAACGATGTCAACTTCAATGTAAATAAACATGAATTTGTTGCCATCGTTGGTCCTTCAGGTTGCGGCAAGTCTACCTTGCTGCGCCTACTGTCAGGTCTGATATTGCCAACCCAAGGTGAGATTTCAGTTTTTGGCCAGCCAGTCACTGAGCCGAGAGAAGATATCGGGATTGTATTTCAAAAGCCAACGCTATTGCCTTGGAAAAACATCCTCGACAACGTGCTTTTTCCACTCAAACACAAGTTCAATTATGTCTCCAAGAAAGAGCAACAACATGCTGAACTTCTTTTGGATACCGTTGGCCTAAAAGGTTTTGAATCGAGTATGCCCGACCAGCTGTCTGGCGGGATGCAACAGCGTGTAGGTATCGCGCGAGCTTTATTACTCAATCCGGATATTTTGATCATGGATGAACCTTTCTCCGCTCTGGATGCATTAACCCGAGAAGAGATGGGCTTTGAATTGCAAAAAATTTGGATGGAAAAGCCGAAAACCGTCTTATTCATTACTCACTCGATCTCCGAAGCGGTGCTACTCGCCGATAAAGTATTAGTCATGGGTCCACGACCAAGTACGGTGTTAGAGGAAATCAACATTGACTTACCTCGCCCGCGTGACATTCACACACTGCAAGATCCAACGTTTGGCTCTTACACCAACAAAATCCGCGAATACTTTTATCGTTCAGAGAAAAAGAGTGATGCGGAAAGTAAGGACTCAGGCAACGTTGAACCAATCCGCAGAACGGTTGCGTAATCGAATTTATCTAAAGGAATAGATATGAAACGGTATATGTCACAATGGTCACAGAATTGGCTTCCACTCGTCGCGATATTAGCCCTCATTCCGATTTGGGAAGCGACCTGCCGCCTGTTCTCTATACCAACATTTATACTCCCTGCGCCATCAGATATTGCACTGGCTTTCAGTCAAGTTCCGATGGAAAGGTGGTTAGACAATTTATGGGCCACACTACGCATCGCCCTGCTCGGTTTTGGAATTTCATTTTTAGTGAGTATTCCTTTGGCTATCATGATGGTGAACTCTAAATTTCTCACTAAAGCGCTGTTTCCAATATTAGTTGTTATCCAATCAACACCCGTAGTGGCAATTGCTCCACTGTTGATTGTTATTTTGGGGACCGGTGATGCGCCGCGTCTCACCATTACCTGCCTGATCACATTCTTCCCGCTTGTGGTATCCGCGACAACTGGAATGCTGGCAACCCCACCGGAGTTGATTGAGTTGTCTCGCTCATTAAGCGTAAAAAACAGCAAAACGATTTGGCAAATTCGCCTTCCTTATGCCATTCCCCATATCTTCAGTGGTGTAAAGGTCGCGATTACTTTAGCCGTGATCGGCTCCGTGATTGCAGAATTCGTCGCAGCAGAAAAAGGCTTGGGCTACTTGGTTCAATTCTCTACGTCTTATTTCAAGATCCCTCAAGCTTTTGCTGCACTGGTGTTCTTGTCTCTGGTGAGTATGTTGCTATTTAAAGCCGTTAGCTGGGTGCAACGAGCTTGCTTCTCATGGAGCCTGACCGAAGAAGAAAAACAAAGATAGAAAACCGTACATCACAACGCAATGGCTTTCACAATAACTGGGAGAGTAAACAAGTCAGCGTTTAATAAGAAACGGATCAAGGTGAACTTGTCCACACCTTTGTGCGGATGAGTTCATCGAGATTAACATGACTAGGAGTAGAAGCGGTCTGTAATAGCGAGCCATTGGGGCTCTCAAGCTATTGCTGGACATTGCTCCAATAACAAGCACGTATTTAATTGTTAATTGGAGAAAAATAATGACTCAATCATACCTATTGGATGAACTTAACTTTGAAACGACTATTGGCGGGCAAGGTTTAGAATCAAACGATACCGCGATCCCTTTGATCAACTTACACGATTTTGAAAACCGTCGTGAAGAGATCACGGAACAGCTCTGGGAAGCAGCCACTCAAGTCGGCTTTTTCCAGCTTGTCGATCACGGGATTAGCTTAGCGGACATTGAAAAGTCCTTTAAGCTCAGTGAACAATTCTTTTCCCTACCGATGGAAACAAAGCAACAGTTCCCTTTGAAAGAAGGCTTAAATGCTGGCTGGGAGTTCAAACAACAAGTTCGTCCATCCACTGGCACAGCGGATCAAAAAGAGTCATATCAAATTACGTTGCCTCATATGAGTGATTTGTGGCCGAGCAATGCTCAAGTGGAAGAGTTTGAATCGCATCTGTTGTCATTCGAGCACCAGGCATGGCAACTCGGTATGAATATTCTTTCCTGCTTTGCAGATAAGTTGGGTTTTGAGCGGGACTTTTTTACTAAAGCACACCAAAGAGAGTCAGAAAACTATTTGAGCACCTTACGTATGTTGCATTACCTGCCGATGAAAGAAGTACCAGAAACAGGTACATTCTGGCGCGCTGGTGCACATACAGATTTCGATTGCTTAACCATGGTATTCCAGCAGGAAAATCAAGGTGGCTTACAAGCAGCTGCCGGGAAAGACGCCAAAGACAATTTGGTTTGGAGCACCGTTGAACCAAAAGCAGGTGTCATCACTTGTAACATTGGCGACATGCTGATGCGTTGGAGTGATGACTTGTTGAAATCAACCCTGCATCGCGTGCGTATGCCAACAGCAGAAGAGAACCAAGACTCTCGTTATAGCATGGCGTTTTTCTGCCAGGCGAACCGAGACCAAATCATTCAGGGTCCGTTGAAGGTTTATGAGCCAATTACGGCTGAAGACTATTTGAAGATGCGAATTAACGCGAACTTCTCTTAAATAGTTCGGCAGTTGGAATGACAGTTCGAGCCCTGTAATTCCAATACTCCGAAGACGAAAAAGCCATGCAAATGCATGGCTTTTATTTGTTTCTATTGGTGAATCACTATTGGCTGGCGATGATATTACCGTCTTTGACACCCAGAACAATCGGTTTTCCTGGCAAGAACTGCCCTGAAAGCATCGATTTCGCTAGTGGGTTTTCAACATTTTGTTGAATTGCACGTTTCAACGGACGCGCACCATATACCGGATCAAAACCGACTTGTGCGATCAACTCTAACGCCTCGTCACCGACTTCTAGTTCATAGTCTTTCTCAGCCAGACGTTTATGCAAACGTTCCAACTGAATAGAAGCGATCGACTTAATGTGCTCTTTACCAAGTGGGTGGAATACCACGGTTTCATCAACACGGTTCAAGAACTCAGGGCGGAAATGTTTGCTGACCACTTCCATGACTTCATTCTTAATGCCTTGATAATCCAGTACTGCGAAGTTTTCCTGGATTCTCGAAGAACCTAAGTTTGACGTCATGATCACCACAGTGTTACGAAAATCAACCGTACGACCTTGGCCATCAGTCAGACGCCCGTCATCCAGCACTTGAAGCAGAATGTTGAACACATCTGGGTGCGCTTTTTCTACCTCATCCAATAGAATGACCGAATAAGGTTTGCGACGAACCGCTTCTGTCAGATAACCGCCCTCTTCATAGCCAACGTAACCCGGAGGCGCACCAACCAGTCTCGCCACAGAGTGCTTCTCCATAAACTCAGACATATCAATACGCACCATTGCGTCTTCACTATCAAACATGAAGTTTGCCAGTGTTTTACACAACTCGGTTTTACCCACACCCGTTGGACCTAAGAACAAGAAAGAGCCAATAGGTCGGTTTGGATCCGACAACCCGGCACGGCTACGGCGAATCGCATTCGCAACCACTTCAACCGCTTCCACCTGACCAATCACACGCTTGTGCAGCACTTCTTCCATACGAAGTAGTTTTTCTTTCTCTGCCTCGAGCATCTTAGAGACCGGAATGCCAGTTTGTTTGGACAGCACTTCCGCGATTTCGTTATCGGTAACTTTGTTACGCAACAAGGTCATCTCTTGCATTTCTGCTTGTGCAGCCAAGTCCAACTGTTTTTCCAGCTCAGGAATACGACCGTATTGCAACTCAGACATACGGTTTAGATCACCCGCACGGCGAGCAAACTCCATATCCATGCGTGCTTGCTCAAGCTCAGATTTAATGTGTTGCGTACCCGATAGTGCGGCTTTTTCTGTATTCCATACCTCTTCTAACTCAGCATATTCGCGCTCTTTCTCAGTCAACTCTTCATTTAAAGTCGTCAGGCGCTTTTCACTCGCTTCATCATGCTCGTTACTTAACGCTTGCTGCTCAATCTTTAACTGAATAATTTTACGTTCGAGCTTATCCAAAGACTCTGGTTTCGAATCGATTTGCAGACGAATGCTTGATGCCGCCTCATCGATTAGGTCGATCGCCTTATCAGGTAACTGACGGTCGGAAACGTATCGGTGTGACAAACTTGCTGCCGCAACGATAGCTGGGTCGGTAATTTCTACATGGTGATGCAGCTCATAACGCTCTTTCAGACCACGCAAAATAGCGACCGTATCTTCAACAGTTGGCTCATCCACCAGCACTTTTTGGAAACGACGCTCTAAGGCTGCGTCTTTCTCAATGTACTTACGGTATTCGTCCAATGTTGTCGCACCAACACAGTGAAGTTCACCACGAGCCAATGCTGGTTTCAGCATGTTACCCGCATCCATAGAGCCTTCACCTTTACCAGCGCCGACCATGGTATGCAGCTCATCAATAAACAGAATGATGTTGCCTTCTTCTTTAGCTAACTCATTCAATACTGATTTCAAGCGCTCTTCGAACTCACCTCGGTATTTTGCACCCGCTACTAACGCGCCCATATCTAAGGCCAGAACACGACGACCACGTAAACCTTCTGGCACTTCATTGTTAATAATGCGCTGTGCCAGACCTTCAACGATCGCTGTTTTACCCACACCAGGTTCGCCAATGATAACCGGGTTATTCTTGGTACGACGTTGCAGAACTTGGATCGTACGACGGATTTCATCATCACGGCCAATCACCGGATCCAATTTCCCCTGCTCTGCTCGTTCGGTCAGGTCTATGGTGAACTTTTCCAAAGCCTGACGAAGCTCTTCCGCATTCGGATCATCGACCTTTTGACCACCTCTGATCTTTTCGATCGCCTGGCTTACTTTCTGCTCGGTTAAACCGACTTCTTTCAATAATTGACCAAGCGGACCTTTGTCCTCAATGGCGGCTAGGAGGAAGATTTCAGACGAAATATAAGAGTCCTGGCGTTTTTGCGCGACTTTGTCACAAAGATTGAACAGAGTACCCATCGCACCCGAAAGCTGCACATCACCACCAATGCCGCTGACTTTTGGTAATCGATCAAGGATTTCGCTCAACTTAGAGCGCAAATGTGTGACGTCAACATCCAACATTGTCAGCAATGGACGAATTGGACTGCCATTTTGATCAAGCAAAGCCACCATCAGGTGAACTGGCTCTATATATTGATGATCGCGCCCCAACGCTAATGATTGAGCATCAGAGATAGCGATTTGAAACTTACTTGTGAATCTATCAAGACGCATATCGACCTTCCTAACCTCATATAAGAGAATACTAATGACAGTAGAAAGATGGATACTCGCAAGGGGAATTTCAAGGGAGGATGTAAATAAATATAAACAGTGATGCAACGAAAACGGATGCATCACCATTTTTTAAGATTGATTAAAATCTAATCTTCCAACCAGATAAAGGTGGCTTGGCGCCCGGTCACCCCATCACGACGATAGGAGTAAAAATCATCACCGTTTTGGTATGTACACAACCCCGAGTCAAAGACTTGAGAGACTCCAGCTTTGTTTAGACGCTGCGTCGCCAGCTTTGACATATCGGCAAACCATTTGCCTTGAATGTCTCGTGGAATAAACGCTTGCTGAGCCTTTGAGTCAAAATCAACAAAAGCTTGCAGAACATCTTCACCGACTTCAAAAGCTTCAGGCCCAATTGCTGGCCCAAGCCACGCCATCACATCGCCAGAAAACATCTCTAGTGCATTTTCGACAATACCATTCGCTAAGCCTCGCCAGCCCGCATGAACTGCCGCAACTTGCGTACCCTGAATATTGGTTAAAATCACTGGTAAGCAATCGGCGGTCATCGCAGAACACACGACATTGCCAGTACTGGTAAATACCCCATCAGCATCAAGTACTTGAGATGTCGGCTCTGATACTTGTGTTACAACGGTAGAATGCGTCTGATTCAGCCAAACCGGTGCGCTTGGCATATCAGATTGCTTCATCAGCCAGTCACGGTTCTGTTCAACTAATGACAAATCGTCCCCAACATGAGCGCCAAGATTCAGCCCTTGGTAGGTGCCGGTCGAAAAGCCTCCCACTCGTGTAGAAGCAAATGTTTTGACATTTTTAGGCGCTGGCCAGTTAGGGACAATGGTCTTCATTTTAGAACTCTTCCGGTAAACCGTGCTCTTCCGTATCTTTACGCAGTGCTTCTGTCATTGCCACCATATCGTCTGGTATTGGAGCATGGAACTCTAGCTCTTCACCAGTGACCGGGTGAGCAAAACGCAACATCGCAGCGTGTAGCGCCTGACGGTCAAAGCCACGAATCATATCGGTCAGCTCTTGTGATGCACCAGCTGGAATACGTGCGCGGCCACCATAAGCCGTATCACCTAACAATGGATGTTGCAGGTAAGACATATGCACACGGATCTGGTGAGTACGACCGGTTTCAAGACGCAGACGAATACGCGTGTGCTCACGGAAGTGCTCCGCAACACGGTAGTGAGTAACCGCCGGTTTGCCCATTGGTGCTACTGCCATCAACGTGCGCTTAGTCGAGTGACGGCCAATCGGTTGATCGACTTTACCACCCGCCGTCATGCGGCCAATAGCAATCGCCTCGTACTCACGAGTGATATTACGCTTTTGCAGAGCACGAACTAGGCGCGTTTGAGCTGGTACGGTTTTCGCTACCACCATCAAACCGGTCGTGTCTTTATCCAGACGGTGGACAATACCTGCACGAGGAACCTCGGCGATATCCGGGTAATGATGTAGCAATGCGTTGAGCACCGTACCATCAGGTGTACCCGCGCCAGGGTGCACGACAAAATCACGAGGCTTATTGATTACGATGATGTCATCATCTTCGTAGACGATATCTAACGGGATATCTTGCGCTTCCCAGCGTTCTTCATCTTCCAGCTCGGCTTGCAATGTAATTTCCTCGCCGCCCATGACTTTGGTGCGAGGTTTGGTGACAACTTCACCATTCACTTGTACTTTCCCCTCAACAAGCCATTCTTTCAGGCGAGAGCGAGAGAAGTCAGCGAACAATTCTGCGATAGCTTGGTCTAAACGTTGACCTAACTGGCTATCTTTTACGGTATTTGTTAATACTATCTGCTGAGCCATATCGAACTTTTTTAAAAACTGTGAGACTAATGCTCACGACTGTGAAAAAATAGACTATTACGTCATTGTATCTGTTACTGGAAAGAAAGTAACGGCAGCTTAAGAAATATTTAGATTCAAGGAACAGACTCCTGATATGAAACGTCAGACTTTAACAGGCCTTTTAGCGGTATCCCTTCTGTTTGGATGTGCAAGCAAAGAAGAAATCGTTCCTGATGTGCCACCTTCGGAACTGTATGCAGACACGCAAACTTCGCTTCAAACTGGTAACTGGCTAACCGCCATCGAGAAACTAGAAGCATTAGATTCTCGTTACCCATTTGGTGCCTATTCAGAACAGGTACAACTTGATCTTATTTATGCGTACTACAAAAACGACGACCTGGCGCTTGGCTTAGCAACCATCTCTCGTTTTATGCGCCTAAACCCAACTCATGAAAAAATGGACTGGGTACTATATATGCGTGGTTTAACTCATATGGCGCAAGATCGTAATTTTATGCACGATCTATTTAATATTGATCGTAGTGACCGAGATCCAGAGCCAGTTAAACAAGCCTTTGATGACTTCAAAAAGTTACTGCAACGTTACCCGAACAGCCACTATGCTGAAGATGCGCAAAAACGCATGATCGCCTTAAAAAACCGTTTGGCCAATTATGATCTGGCGACGGCTGATTTCTACCTACGTCGTGAAGCGTGGATTGCAGCGATCAACCGCAGCCAAGAACTACAGAAGACCTTCCCAGATACAGAAGCAGCCCGTAAGTCGCTTGAAATACAGCTAGAAGCGTACAAACAGCTTGGTCTTGAAGACTCTATCGCCAGAACGGAAGAGTTGATTAAACTCAACCCAATCAACTAAAGCTAACTGCCCTCCAAATACTCGCCACAGTCTCAACAACTGTGGCGTTTTTCTATCTAAGCGACTCCTCACGCTTCACTTGATGGTTTTTTGAGCACAATATATGCTTAGAGTTCTCCCACCATTAACCTGGACGTGAACGTGAGACTACTTAAGCTATGGGCAACATCGCTGCTCCTCTTGTCTGCATCCGTTTGCGCATTGCAAATTTCACCGTTAAAGCAGCCGCCGTATACCGGTGACCTGGGCGTCATTAAAGAAAAAAATTTACTGCGTGTCCTTGTCTCTGCTGATTTGGGCTTTTACTACATTGAAGGTGGCACGCCGAAAGGTATTGGTGCCGAGCTTCTGACTCATTTCGAGAAAGATTTACGTAAAATCAAACCAAAAATAAACGTGCAAATTATTCCTCTTGCTCGTGACCAACTGATTCCAGCGCTAAACAAGGGCTCTGGCGATTTAATCGTCGCAAACCTGACGATTACTGACAGCCGAAAAGAAAGAGTCGATTTTAGCGCTCCGATACTCTCCGGAATTCAAGAGTGGGTCGTGACAAACAAAAATACACCTGCCATTACCAAACCAGAACAGCTGAGTGGAAAAGAAATATGGGTCAGAGCTAGCTCCAGTTATTTTGAAAGCATTCAGGCTCTTAATAAAACTTTAAACAAGAAAGGATTACCGCCTGTCATTGTTCACTTCGTTGAAGAGACGCTTCAAGATTACGAACTGGTTGGCATGCTGAATAATGGTTACGTCAAAGCTATTGTGTTAGATAGCCATAAAGCCAGTCTGTGGTTGAACGTAATGGATGATATCCGAGTACACAAAAAAGCCCCGCTGCGTAAAAGTGGCAAAATTGGTTGGGCAATGCGCAAAGACAGCCCGCAACTCAAAGCGGTCGTGAATAAGTTCATCAAGAAATCACGCTCAGGCACTCTGCTTGGTAACGTCATCTACGGTAAATACATCGACAATACCAATTGGCTTAATAAAGCCCTTAACCCGAAAAAAATTGCTCAGCTAGAAAAGCTATCTGCCCTGTTTTCTCGCTACGGCGAGAAATATGACTTTGACTATCTGCTGATAGCAGCCATCGCTTACAAAGAGTCTGGTTTTAATAATAACTTAGTCGGAAGCCAAGGCGCAGTAGGCATCATGCAAGTTCTGCCTAGCACGGCAAGAGACCCAAATATCAACATAAAAAATGTTCGACAACTGGAAAACAACGTTCATGCGGGCGTGAAATACATGGCGTTTTTACGTCGGCAATACTTCAACGACAAAGCTATATCCGCCGAGAACAAAATCTATTTCACTTTGGCTGCCTATAACGCCGGGCCGGGAAATGTGGAGAGAATGCGTAAGCTCGCCGCCAGACAAGGATATAATCCGAATGTTTGGTTCAACAATGTTGAAGTCGTGATGAGAAAGAATATCAGCGCAACCGTCGGTTATGTCACCACCATCAACCGTTACTACGTCATATACAAACAATTAGAAAGTTTGGACCATGCAAAATCACTGAAGAATGTTTTGTTGGCTCCGGACGATCCGGTTTTCATGACCCCATTACTCAAGTTTAGTCAAACACCAGAAAGCAAAAAGCCGCTTGTTAACTAAGCGGCTAATCAAAATTCTCTATGTTTGCACATTACAATGTGACAACGATCACGCATTTTATGTCGTTAATTTTTAATCAACTTAAATTATAGGTTGTACAACGCCCCTAAAAACGAGGTGGTTTTCAGCTGAGTACTCTATCCAATCTAATGATTTACCAACCGATAACAAGCTATTTAATAATAAATCTCAGCACTTCTTGAGTGAGATCACATTCATTTTTCATTGTGAAAACCTCGCACAAAATAGTGATCTATATCACATTTATTTATACATAAAGCGGTAATCTGAACTTAACCCATGAGGGATGCAACAGAGGAAAAGCACTTATGACAATGAATATCACTGGCAAAAACATCGAAATCACCTCTGCAATCCGTGCTCATATTGAGAGCAAATTTAAAAAACTGGAGAAATGGCAAGTCGACCTAATTGGATGCCAAGCAACGTTCAGTGAGGAACCAAACAAGCAGAAAAAGTTTGAAGCGGTTGTTAAGGTTCCCAAAGGGCAACTTATCGCCTCAGCCACACACGAAGATCTTTACGCAGCGATCAATGAAGTGGAGCAAAAACTAGAACGACAACTGAATAAGTTGACCCACAAGCCTGAAGCTCGCAGAGCGACCAAGCCTGAGCTTGAGACAGAAGAAGAGTAAACCGACCAGATTGAGGAAATAGCGCCGTAAGGCGCTATTTTTTTGCTTGACGCTCTACGCCTGCTTGCTTATTGTGTTTAAACACTCATAAATTGCGCACTAATTATGCATTTAACCCCTCTGTTTATTTTTGACTTCTTTTTCCTCTCATAGCAGGAGGGGGCGAGCTCGTTTGTGAAAGAAAAGTCAAAAACAAACAGAAAGCCTCCCATAACGGGAGGCTTTTTTATAAGGAAAGAATTGATGACTGACCAACCTATTTCTCTGGAAGATATTCGTGTACGTTTAAATGAACTTGATGACGAGCTACTTAGCTTGTTATCTGAACGCCGTAGACTCAGCATTGAAGTAGCCAAAAGCAAAGTCCAAACCTCAAAGCCGGTTCGTGATGCGGTTCGTGAACAACAGTTATTGGTGAAGCTCATTGCTAATGGACGAGAAAAATATGATTTAGACGCTCAGTACATCACCAAACTTTTCCACACTATTATTGAAGACTCCGTGCTTCTACAGCAAAGTTATCTTCAGAATCTGGTCAACCCACAAGAAAGTCGTAAACCTCTCGCACGTGTTGCTTTCCTTGGTGCGAAAGGATCATATTCACATCTGGCAAGCCGCGAATACTTCAGTCGTAAAAATACTGAGCTGATTGAACTGAACTGTGAGCATTTCAGAGAAGTGACTCAGACGGTAGAATCAGGTCATGCCGACTACGGTGTCCTACCGATTGAAAACACGAGTTCTGGCTCTATTAACGAAGTGTATGACTTGCTGCAGCACACCACGTTGTACATCGTTGGTGAGTTAACGCAGCCTATTGAACATTGCTTGGTTGCGACAAAAGACATCCGTCTCGAAGACATCAAAACGCTTTACTCTCACCCTCAGCCACATCAACAATGCAGTGAGTTCCTTAGCCGCATGAAAGGCGTGAAACTAGAGTCGTGTGCCAGCACAGCCGATGCAATGCAGAAGGTACAAGAGCTGGGCCGCGATGATGTCGCTGCTATCGGTAATGCTTCAAGCGGTAAGTTATATGGTCTTCAGGCTATTCAAGGCAACATCGCAAACCAAACAGAAAACCACACTCGCTTTATCGTGGTGGCTCGCAAGCCTGTAGAGGTTTCTACGCAAATCCCAGCCAAAACCACACTGATCATGTCAACGTCGCAACAAGCGGGTTCGCTGGTTGAAACACTACTAGTACTCCAACGCTATGGCATTAATATGACCAAGCTTGAGTCACGTCCTATTATGGGCAATCCATGGGAAGAGATGTTCTATGTTGACTTAGAATCGCACTTGGATTCGCAAGAGATGCAGCAAGCGTTACAAGAGCTCACAAAGATCACTAAGCACCTGAAAGTACTGGGTTGTTACCCTAGCGAAAACGTAAAACCAACCCAAGTTAAATTGAGTTAATAGACACCAGTGAGCAAAAAGATCATGGCAACCCAAAAAGTCGTTATTGCCTCTTTAAACCCGGCAAAAGTCAATGCGGTTAAAAGTGCGTTTCAAAGTGCATTTCCAAATCAGGCTTTTGAGTTTGAGGGAGTGAGTGTACCCAGCGAAGTCGCGGATCAGCCGATGAGCAACGAAGAAACCTATAAGGGCGCATTGAATCGAGTAAAAAATGCCAAAGTCGAAGCTCTAGGCGGGGATTTTTATGTTGGACTAGAAGCTGGTATCGAAGGCAGTGTTACCTTCGCCTGGATGGTAATCGAGTCTCAGACTCATCGTGGCGAATCCCGCTCCGCTAGTTTGATGTTACCGCCAGAAGTGTTGGATCAACTTGAACATGCCAATGAACTGGGCGATGTCATGGACAGCGTGTTTGGCACAGAAAATATTAAACAGAAAGGTGGCGCAATTAGTCTGTTGACCCAAAATCAATTGACGCGCAGCTCGGTATACCATCAAGCCCTGATTCTGGCTTTGATTCCTTTTACCAATACAGAGCATTTTCCAGCTAACCTCTAAAGCTCACGTTCCTATTCTAGTGGTATTAAAAAGGGCGGAATCTCCGCCCTTTTGTTTTACTCTGTTGGCTCTAATAATGCTTTGAGCTGGTCTTTCTCTTCATCCGTTTTGGACTTCAACTCATTTGAACCACGTGTGATAGTTGCAATGCCCACACCCAGCATCTGGCTGATCTGACGTTGAGATAACTCGCCTTTGAGCAGTTCATTAAGAATGTTCACTCGGGCAATTAATGAATCTCGTTCATCAGCTGTCATCAGCATCGTTAACAACATTTCATGCTGCTGACTATCGACGCTTGTTCGGAATAGATCAAGAATCTGCTGCCAGTCTGTGTACTCGGGTTCATGTGACATCAAGGTACCTCACTCAATACTTGGTATTGATCTCATGTTGATTCAAGAACGCGCCATCGATACCCAAAAGATCACGGTAGTACGTTTCAAACATTAAGATGTTCTGAACATAACCACGTGTCTCTTTAAATGGAATAGCCTCAATAAAGGCATAAGCATCCACTTTTCCCTGGGTTCTCTCACGCCACGTTTTCACTCTACTTGGACCAGCATTATAAGCCGCTAGAGCAAAAATACGATTATTATCGTAATCCTCTAATAAACCTTGCAGATAATGGCTACCAATTTCGATATTTTTGCCGACGTTATACAGTTCTTGAGAGCCTTGATACTTTAACTTGTATTTACGTGCTGTGTACTTTGCCGTTTCAGGCATTATCTGCATGATACCGCGTGCACCAACGGGTGAACGAGCTTCTACATCCAACGCACTTTCTTGCCTTGCCAAAGACATCATCGTCACCGGGTCGATATCATGCTTCTTCGCATAGAAATTAAACCACCACTGATGCACAACAGGGAACCTCAGTTCAATATTGTCCCACATCTGAGCTTGGATACTTGCGGTTACCGTCAGGTGATGCCAGTGTTTTGAAGACGCATAGGCTGCTAGCATCGCTTTTTCGTCTTTATTCACTCGACGGAGCAAATGTGCCCACTCACTCTTAGCGGCAGAAATCTTATCGGTCGCGATCATCTCTTCAATACGAACCAGAGAATCTTGGTAGGGCTGAACTACCTTGCTGTCTAATTTGATTCTGTGAGTAGGGTACTTGATCGACTGCCCTATCGCATTTGCGGCAGCGACACTGTAGAAGTTACGCTCGCCAACTAAAGTCGCTAATCTTTTCTTACCGGCAATGTCATCACCAAGCCCAATTTCACTTCGTCCCAGCCAATATTGCCAGCGCAGTGAGGACTGCTCTTCCTGGTTAAGAACAGCAATCCATTCCTGAACCCCTTTCCAGTCTGCATTTTGCACCGCGAGACGAATACGAGTCTCGATAAGTGGTAAGTATTGGCTGGTTTTCGTCTTGTCATCTCGCCACTTAGCCAAACGGGCAGACTCTGTACGTGTTAACCGAAACGCAATGTAATCGGCAAGTGACTGCGCTTTTTCAGGAGAAAACTTCTGCCCCTTTATGACCGAATCGTACGCTTGCTGTGCCTCCTCGATATCCATACGAGCCAGCTTTTCTAGCGCAAATTCACTCTGAGTACGATAAAAATCATTGGCCGGTTTTTTCTTGGCAAATTCAGCGACGGTAGCAGGCTGATCAAACAACGCTTTCATCTCTTTGGCTTGTTGCCTGGCCTTGGCTGATTTAGGTAACTTTTGCAAATAGCTCATCAGGCTACCGTTACGAGCATCAAATGCCAGTAACATTCGCTGTAAAATCAAATCGTCCGTTCGCCCACCAGCTTTATCCCAGGCAGAAAATAACGGGTCACATTCAGAGGCAATACTGGTGCCACTTAACCACATATCCTCCGCACCTTTGAACGCCGCAACTTGTTTACCTTGCTTGAGGTACGCCTGGTAAAAAATGCATTGATAACGCTCGCCGCTGGGAATCACTTTTTGAAACTCGGTAATGGTCTTCCAGTCTTTCTGCTGATAGAGATAATTCAGGTAAGGCGCTCGAATGCGTCGAGAGAAAGGAAACGCCTCATGCTCAGAAATAAAATTATCAACTTGCTGCGGCGATTTGCTCGAAAGCTGCCTTAGAAAAGTGCGGTAGTCCACGTAAGGTGTCAGTGGATAGTTGGCAATTCTTGGGCGAATAGCCAAATATCCATTAATGTCATTCTTATCTAATAAGTTTTGCGCCTGCTCATATATTTCGCGCTGCTTTTCTAAGCTAAGTGCGGCATTGGCGGTCACACTTGCTACACACAAAGCAGCGGCACAACATACACTTTTAGCCAATTTTGTAACGTTGAATCTCATTGGTATTCATTTCCCCCAAATATTTACTGCCTCAAAGCCTAGTTTTCTTAGAGTTTGTTATTCAAAAGCACTCTTAGCATATGCATACATTTACACAGAAACGTGCAACCTATGTAAAGTGAATTGATGTATTAATATTTATACTCGTGAACTTTTGCAGCAATGAGAACGAGAAGTTCATAAATCGTAAGCGAATAACAAAAGTGTATACCGTAACCGTGTAAGTTTCCGGTCAGCTGAGAATAAGAAATCGCATAAGATGAGAAATTCTTGCAGCGCGGTAACAAATAGCCCTAGATAAACTATTTATGCGTATCAGTGACAACGCTCTGAATCCAGCATCCTGAAGTCATTTGGGTATCTCAGGCAGTTGGTATAAAATAGTGGGTTTGAATAACAGTTAATTTAGGAACGATCGGCAATGGCTGAATACGTATATACCATGTCGCGGGTGAGCAAAATTGTGCCACCTAAGCGTCAAATCCTTAAAGACATCTCTCTGAGCTTCTTCCCTGGTGCGAAAATCGGTGTTTTAGGTCTGAACGGTGCAGGTAAATCTACCCTGCTACGTATCATGGCGGGTATCGACACGGATATCGACGGTGAAGCACGTCCACAACCTGGACTTAACGTGGGCTACCTTCCTCAGGAGCCGGTACTGGATGAATCAAAAACCGTTCGTGAGATCGTAGAAGAAGCGGTATCAGATGTCGCTGACGCGCTGAAACGTCTGGATGCGGTATATGCGGCATACGCAGAACCAGATGCGGATTTTGATGCCCTGGCAAAAGAACAAGGCGAACTAGAAGCTCTGATTCAAGCAAAAGATGGTCATAACCTGGATAATGCTCTAGAACGTGCAGCGGATGCTTTGCGTCTTCCAGAATGGGATCAGAAGATTGAACACCTGTCAGGTGGTGAGCGTCGCCGTGTCGCTATCTGTCGTCTTCTACTCGAGAAGCCAGACATGCTTCTTCTTGACGAACCAACCAACCACCTGGACGCTGAGTCAGTGGCTTGGCTAGAACGCTTCCTGGTTGATTACACAGGCACCGTAGTTGCGATTACCCACGACCGTTACTTCCTTGACAACGCAGCGGGCTGGATTCTTGAACTAGACCGTGGTGAAGGTATTCCATGGGAAGGTAACTACACTTCTTGGCTAGAGCAGAAAGATGCTCGTCTACAACAAGAAGCGTCTCAAGAGAAAGCTCGTCAAAAAACCATCGAGAAAGAACTTGAATGGGTTCGTCAGAATCCAAAAGGTCGTCAGGCGAAATCTAAAGCGCGTATGGCTCGCTTTGAAGAACTACAAAACAATGACCATCAGAAACGTAACGAGACCAACGAACTGTTTATCCCGCCAGGTGAGCGCCTGGGTGATAAGGTTATCGAAGTAAATAACCTGACGAAATCGTTCGACGGCCGTGTACTGATCGATGACTTGTCATTCAGCATTCCCAAAGGTGCCATTGTCGGTATCATCGGTGCCAACGGTGCAGGTAAATCAACACTATTTAAAATGCTAAGTGGTACAGAACAACCAGATTCAGGCACGATCGAACTGGGTGATACCGTGAAGCTGGCGTCGGTTGAGCAGTTCCGTGATTCAATGAACGACAAAAACACCGTGTTCCAAGAGATTTCTGAAGGCGCTGATATCATCAAGATCAACAACTTTGAAATCCCTGCACGAGCATACTGTTCACGTTTCAACTTCAAAGGTTCTGATCAACAGAAAGTCATTGGTGAACTATCTGGTGGTGAGCGCAACCGTGTACACCTTGCGAAACTGCTCAAAGCGGGCGGCAACGTACTGCTACTCGACGAACCAACCAACGATCTTGATGTTGAAACACTGCGTGCACTAGAAGAAGCGTTACTTGAATTCCCAGGCTGTGCAATGGTTATCTCGCACGACCGTTGGTTCCTGGACCGTATCGCTACACACATCATCGACTACCGTGACGAAGGTCAGGTTAACTTCTACGAAGGTAACTACACCGAGTACATGGATTGGTTGAAGAAGACGCTGGGCCCTGAAGCTGCAGAGCCTCATCGCATCAAATACAAGCGTATCGCGAAGTAATCTCATATTGATACATGGGCGTTCACTGACGATCTCAGCAGAGTCCGATTGTAATTTGAACAAAGGCCGCTATTATAGCGGCCTTTCTTTTTATCAAAGGTTGAACCAACATCACTTTTAGCCGCCTCAACACTTTCAATGAATAATCGCACACTTCTTGTGCTTTTTGATATATGATTCAGTTCGTTCGGTCATTGCTAATAAAAAACACAACACAGAGGTAGCTTTTTTCATCGCTTGTCGACCAAACCTCCCCAGCAAATCGAACAATGTAAAATGTAATAAGGCTGATGCTGATTGAAAGTGCAGCTGCTAACAATAATTTTCAGAATTGAATGTAGGCAACAACGAACCTCCACACGAATGTGAAAGCTCTTTCGCTGTAGGAAATAAATAACCAATGCCTGCTAAAGTAACTATCACTATGTCTAAAAAAATCATCATTCAGATCCCGACCAAAAACGGCGATCAGCAATTTTACTTTGGCCGCATTTCGGTCGTTACCGTATTGGCTTCAGTCATCGCGTTACCTGCCGTTATTGGTGGTGCATGGTATATGAACCAGCAACAGCGCTATGATCAGGATGTACTGGTTCAAGCCGTCGCTAAACTGGAGAGTGAGAAAAACGAAATCACCTCGCTTTACGAAGAACAGCTCGATACCAATCACTCACTTTCTCAGTCTTTAACTGACCGAAATAACCAAATTCAGCTGCTGGGTAAACGTGTATTCGATGTCGAGTCGGTGCTGGGTTTGGCCGACGAAGAGGTGATGCTCGATGAGAACAATTTAGCGCTTGAAGAGAGAATTGACGCCGCCGCAATAGACTCTGCAGTAAGAGCCACCATGTTTCGTCTTATCCCTAACGATAGTCCAATCACCTACCAACGCATCTCTTCTTCTTACGGCAGTCGAATCAATCCAATATCAGGCAAACGACACGTTCATACTGGTATCGACTTAACCTGTAAACGAGGTGAAGAAGTTCTGGCCCCTGCGGATGGCGTTGTGGAGACGGTTCGTCCAGGCAACCGAGGTTATGGCAACTACCTCACCTTGCGTCATTCATTTGGTTTTATGAGCTCTTTCGCGCACTTGCAACACTTCAAAGTGAAAAGTGGTGAGTTTGTCAGTAAAGGAGATGTCATTGCTCAATGTGGTAACTCAGGTAACTCCACAGGACCACACCTGCATTACGAAGTACGCTTTCTCGGACGCGCGTTGAACCCTCAATACCTGATGGACTGGACACCAGAGAACTTCAACTACGTATTTGAAAAAGAGAAAAAAGTAAAATGGGGGCCATTAGTTCAGTTGATTGACGATGTCGTTCGCCTGCAAATTAACTTAACCAATTCACCTTACCGAGACACCAGCATAGAGACTGTAGACACAATCGCCAGTGAAGAGAGCAACGACACAGTGATTAACTGATTGCCAGCAAAAAAAAGAGCAGCCATCGCTGCTCTTTGCTTTTGTATCAGTCCAGTCAATTAGCCACGATGGATACTATCATTGGCTTGCTTGAGCAGGTTCTGACTCTCATTCATAAACTGTTGAGAATAGTCACCGAACCAATCACTGACCTGCTTAAAGCTTTCCACAAACTTAGCTTTATCTTTACCGTCCAGAATCGAGACCGCATCACCTAAACGCTGATGGAATCGTTTGATCATATCGATGTTGTCTTGGGAAGAGAAAATGATATCGCCGTACAGGTTCGGGTCCTGACCAAACAGTCGTCCAACCATCGCCAACTCAAGACGGTAGATTGGCGAGCTTAATTTCAGTAACTGTTCGATATTCGGGTTCTCTTTACTCAAATGCATGCCGTAAGCAAACGACGTAAAGTGGCGTAGTGCCTGAATCAGTGTCATGCCATGATCGTGCTCTTCAGCTTCAATCTGACACAAGCTTGCCCCCCAAATACCAAATTGTTGTAGCAGCCATTGATAATGCTCATTACCACGACCGTCACAGTAAACGATAACTTGCTTAGCAAGACTAGGAACATCAGGGCCAAACATCGGGTGAAGGCCGACAACTGGCCCAGAATGCACTTTAAGCATCGCTTGCAGTGGCTTCGACTTAATCGAGGTTAAATCACACAAAATGCAATCTTGTGGCAAGTTACCCAGCTTCTCGATAACCCCTTCCGTCAGATGAATAGGTACCGTGACCACGACTAAACCCGCGTTGTCCAGGATCTCATCCGCACGATCCCAGTCTTTGCTGCCCAGCACTTTGACCTGGTAGCCCGACAATTTGAACATACGACCGAATAGACCGCCCAGTTGACCGTTACCACCGATAATCACAACTGAGCGTAATTCTGGGTTCAGACACTTAAAACCGGAATCTTTCTCACTGGCATAAGACTCACGCATAGTACGACGAAGAATGTCTTCAATCAGCTGCGGGGGGACGCCGATTTTCTCAGCTTCAGCTCGACGGGACGCTAACATCGCAGCCTCTCGATCCGGGGCATAAATTGGCAAACCGTGTTCGCTTTTTACTTCACCCACTTTTTCTACCAGCGATAAACGCTGGGCTAAAAGCTCAAGCATTTGCTTGTCGACTGCATCAATCTGATCGCGTAATGCGTTAAGTTCAACTGCCATTGATGTTCCTTTAAATAAGTTCCGTTTTAGCCTTTTAGGCGATTCTCTAAGAAAGGCACCAGCTCTTCGTGCGCATGACGTAATAGTGCCTCAGTTGACTCCCAATTGATACATGCATCGGTGATAGAGACACCGTATTCCATCTCTTCAAGTTTCAGGTCAGAAGATTGGTTACCCTCATTGATATGGCTTTCGATCATCAGACCAATAATAGACTTGTTGCCTTCACGAATTTGGTGGATCACGTCTTCAGCAACCAGCGGCTGACGGCGGTAGTCTTTACGCGAGTTCGCGTGGCTACAGTCAACCATTAGTGATGCGTCAAGACCTGACTTCGCCATTTCTTGTTCACACTCAGTTACGGATACCGAATCATAGTTAGTCTGCTTACCACCACGCAGGATTACGTGACCATTAGGGTTACCCTTGGTCGTCAACAGTGCCACTTGCCCTTCACGGTTGATCCCCATGAATCGGTGGCTAGATGATGCGGCTTGCATCGCGTTAATAGCAGTAGCTAAGCTGCCATCAGTACCGTTTTTGAAGCCAATTGGCGTCGATAGGCCACTTGCCATTTCACGGTGAGTTTGTGATTCCGTTGTACGCGCACCAATCGCTGCCCAGCTAAAGGTATCTGCGATGTACTGAGGGCTGATTGGGTCAAGAGCTTCTGTCGCAAGCGGAATTTCCATCTCTGCCAGGTCAACCAGCAGCTCACGGCCAACATGCAGACCGTGTTCTATATCAAAACTGCCATCCAGATGCGGGTCATTGACTAAACCTTTCCAGCCAACGGTAGTACGAGGCTTTTCAAAGTAAACACGCATAACGATATACAGTTGGTCGCTTAGTTGTTCTGAAAGTGCTTTAAGACGTTTTGCGTAGTCTTTCGCCGCATCAACATCGTGGATAGAACAAGGTCCGCACACAACAAGCAGACGGTGATCTTTCTTATGAATGATGTTAGCAATAGTTTGACGAGATTCTTGGATAAAGCGACGTGCATTGTCACTCAGAGGCAGTTTCGCTTTTAACTCATCTGGAGTGATAAGAACCTGTTCTTCGACGATGTTAATGTCGCTCAATTCACTTTTTTTCATAACCTTGACCTGTATATTAATTTTTACACCCAACCAAATCCTTGGTGAGACAACTAAGCTTTAACGACAAGATAACAGGCTAAATGATAAAAACAAGTGTACATTTTAAAAAACATTTAATGTAAACTTAAATTTACACAAAATAAAAGCCAAACTTAACTTAAGTTTGGCTTGAGTTCGATGTTTTTAGCAGTTTACGTGCTTGAAAGTACTCACGCTTATGGAATTAAACGCTTCATCGCTTCGCTGGCTTGTTTCCACTCTTGTGACAACTTGAGCTCACTCAGAGAAAAGCTCTGTTTTTTCAGTAACGCGCTGGCTTGCGGCACACTCGTGATAGGTAAGTTATCCAGAGCTTCGACCTGAGCCTCTCGTTTATTGCACATCAACAGCATATCGCACCCTGCATTCAAAGCCTGAATGGAGCGTTCTGTAGGCCCGCCCATGATAACCGCGCCTTCCATGGTCAAGTCATCAGAGAAGATCAAACCTTTGAAACCAAGTTGCTGACGCAGAATTGTTTTCAGCCAATATTCGGAACCGCTGGCAGGTTGAGAGTCGTAGTTCGGAAAAATGACGTGAGCTGGCATCATGGCATCCAGAATGCCGGCTTCTATTTGAGCTTTGAAAATCGCCATGTCTTGTTCAAAGATATCACTGCGCTCGTCATAGGGTGTTTCCAGGTGAGAGTCAGCAATCACGCCACCATGACCGGGAAAGTGTTTACCTGTTGTCGCCATACCAATGCTTTTCATCCCTTGCATGTACGCAGTGCTATGACGAAGGATGGTATTGGCGTCTTCCCCGAAGGCTCGGCTACCAATCGCTTTACACTGATGGCCTTTATCTAATACAGGGGCGAAGCTCAAATCAATATCATGAGCAATCAGCTCCGCAGCCATAAGCCAGCCGCCCATTTGAGCAAGCTCTTCACTGTTTTGATGTTTAGCATATTCATCAGCAGCAGGGATAAGAGAAAAGCCCTCACGAAATCGCTGTACGCGCCCGCCTTCCTGATCAACACCAATCAGTAGCGGACGTTTCGCCGCTTTGCGGATAGACTGGGTAAGCGCCTGAAGTTGCTCACTGTCATGATAATTCCGTGTAAACAGAATCAAGCCACCAACCGTTGGATGCTCCAAAATTTCTTTGTCTTCAGCAGTCAGCTCATAGCCTGCAACGTCAACCCATAACGGACCCATGTTTTCTCCTCAAATATCTGCTATCAAGTGAGGTTATTCGCTTCAGATTTGCTTTACAATAAGCGAATGAAGAATTGACGAGATCGGCTGTGAATTTTAACGAACTTTACATTGGCGTGATGTCTGGCACGAGTATGGATGGTGTCGATACCGCTTTGGTTGAGATTAGAGGAAACCACGTTCAGCTTATTGCCCACGATGATTATCCAATGCCTGCCCAGCTGAAACAGGCTTTATTATCCGTTTGCACCGGTCAGGAGACGAACCTGAAAACCGTTGGTGAACTCGACCACCAGCTTGGTCACCTGTTTGCCGATGCCGTTCTCCAGCTGTTGGATAAATCAGGCTATTCGGCTGAGCAAATACGCGCGATTGGCAACCATGGTCAAACGGTGTTCCATCAGCCAACGGGCGAGTATCCTTTTACCACTCAATTGGGTGATGCCAATATTATCGCGGTGAAAACCGGTATCGACACCGTAGCGGATTTTCGTCGCAAGGATATGGCGCTTGGCGGTCAAGGCGCGCCTCTTGTTCCTGCTTTCCACAAAAGTATCTTCGCCATGCAAGACTCGACAACCGTGGTTTTAAACATTGGTGGCATTGCCAATGTTTCCGTTTTGCATCCACAGCAACCGGTGATTGGTTACGATACAGGGCCGGGCAATATGTTGATGGATGCCTGGTGCGAGAAGCATACGGCTCAAGGGTTCGATAAAGACGCACAATTTGCACTGCAAGGCACAGTCAATCCAGCACTGCTCAATCAATTACTGCAAGAGCCTTATTTAACGCGCGCAGCACCCAAAAGTACCGGCCGCGAACTGTTCAATATCGATTGGTTACAATCCCAACTAACTGGGTATTCACTCTCTGCAGAAGATGTTCAGCGCACATTATGCGAGTATTCCGCTATCACCATCGCCAGTGAAGTAAAGAAATTTACTTACGGCACATCTCCGCAACTGCTGGTTTGTGGAGGCGGAGCGAGAAACCCACTGTTGATGCAACGCTTAAGCGAATTAATGCCTCAATGGCAAGTGACCACAACTAACGAAAAAGGCGTTGATGGCGACTATATGGAAGCAATGGCGTTTGCGTGGTTAGCTCAGCGCCATATTCACGGTTTGCCGAGCAATTTACCGGAAGTCACCGGGGCAAGTCGACTGGCTTCACTCGGTGTATTGTATTCAAAAAATTAATAATGAAGGCTTAATTATGACAAACGACGCACTTATTGCAGCTTTATCCCAGCTCGTTTCTGAAGGTCGTAACCCAGAAACAATGGATATCGACTTACTGCCTTCACTGGATATTGTTCAGCGCATTAATCAGCAAGACAAACTGGTTCCTCTTGCTGTAGAAAAGGTCCTTCCTGAGATAGCATTGGCGGTCGATAAGATCACTGCAGCATTTAAAGCGGGCGGCAGACTGGTTTATATGGGTGCTGGTACCAGTGGTCGTTTAGGCGTTTTGGATGCATCAGAGTGCCCGCCAACGTTTGGGGTATCCGACAAAATGGTCATTGGCTTAATAGCAGGCGGACCAGAAGCTATCCTCAAAGCGAAAGAAGGTGCTGAAGATTCTCCTTTACTCGGCGAGCAAGATTTAAAGAAACTCAACTTCAATAAAAGCGATGTGGTTGTTGGTATCGCAGCCAGTGGCAGAACGCCTTATGTGATTGGCGGATTAGAGTATGCCAATGAGATTGGCGCAACAACAGTAGCGCTGTCTTGTAACCCGGACTCTCCTATTGCCGATATCGCTGATATCGCGATCAGCCCGGTTGTCGGTCCCGAAGCATTAACCGGCTCTACCCGTCTGAAATCAGGAACGGCACAGAAACTGGTGCTGAACATGCTGACAACAGCAAGTATGATCCGCATTGGTAAGAGCTACCAAAACTTAATGGTGGATGTTAAAGCCACCAATGACAAACTGGTCGCACGCGCCGCTCGTATCGTGATGCAAGCGACGGACTGCAGTAAAGATCAGGCAACTGCCGTGCTCAAACAAACCGACTATGAGGTAAAATTGGCGATCTTAATGATCCTCACAGATCTGGATATCGATTCAGCCCGCCACCAACTGGCGCATCAGGATGGTTTCCTGCGTAAAGCGGTAGAAACCCACCAGCCTAAATAATCACAAATAAGTACGCATGAAAAGGTGACATAGTGTCACCTTTTTATTACTGCTTAATCTTCATAAAGCCATTCATCAACCTGACGATTGAGCTCATTATTAGCTTTGCGTTTAATATGTTCAGGATCGGTAGCGTTCTTAACGTTTTCCACTTTATTGGTGTACTTACTGGTCGCTTTTTTAGCCTCACGTTTGGCCTGATTCTGTACGTAAGTGCCACTGGTGATCTCTTCGATATCACGCTTAGTGTTATCAAGCGTATTAGTAATATGATTTTTGCTATGCTCGTACTTACGTTTAGCTTTGATGGTATCCTTCAGGGCATTAGACGCATTCGCTGTCAGTGGTAATAAAACTAAGGTGAGCAGGAGGTACTTTTTCATCATCGGTCACTCAGAAATCAAATTCAATAGCAAAAGTAAACCAAACAAGTTCAGCCTATTTGTCAGAAGATGAACAAGTCAGAGGGTCGTCTTGATTATGAAACGTCGTTAGTTGCTGTATTCGTTCCAACCACGCTGCCATTCCATTCGGAACTTTTGCGCTTGTTTCGTCCCTTCGCACACCCCTTCGTAATACTGACCAGATAGTCCAATCTGATACGCAAAATCAGGGTTACAGTATTCAGACAAACCTTCCAGATAACCTTGGTCATAATCTCCTTGTTTTACATTGCCCATTGCGCTTAGCTCTTTCACGGTACGTGATGTATGACCCGCGATGCCATCCTGATAGCCGATTTGATACCAGTCGCCTGACTGAGCGAGATCTTCTGTAGTCGCGGAACACCCTGCCAATAAAGCCAGCGCTAACCCTAACGTTGCCTTTTTCATATTTTCCCTTAACTCTTTGTTTTAAAAATTTGTTTTCAAAATAAGCTTACCACTAATTTCTAACTTTGACCGTTTATCTGCGTATTTAACCGCTGACGGAGGCAACCGACCGCTAACCGTTAAATCAGAACCACTCATCACATCAAAATACCATTCACGGCTCAGAGCAACCACTGAGCGGTACCCAAAACCACTCAAAGGCCATATCGACCATTCGTAGTCCTATTCGACCACTTACCGACTAAGCGAATGCAATTAACAACAGCAGCCCTTAACATGCATCCTGAAATTAAAACAATTACCCTATCCTACAAACTAAGGACAATAGTTATGATGTGGTTTCTAACCTGTGTCGCAGCCCTAATCGGCGGATACTTCATCTACGGCGCTTTCGTCGAGAAAATTTTCGGCATCAATGAAAAACGCCAAACGCCTGCTCACACTAAAGCAGATGGTGTTGACTATGTTCCAATGTCAACCAAGAAAGTTTACCTGGTTCAGCTACTTAACATCGCTGGCGTAGGTCCTATCTTTGGCCCAATCATGGGTGCACTATACGGCCCAGCGGCAATGTTATGGATTGTTATCGGCTGTATTTTTGCTGGTGCGGTACACGATTACTTCTCCGGTATGCTATCTGTTCGTAACGGCGGTGCTTCTGTACCAACCATTACTGGACGTTACCTAGGTAATGGCGCAAAACACTTTATGAACATTTTTGCCATTGTCTTATTACTTCTTGTTGGTGTGGTATTCGTATCAGCACCGGCTGGCATGATCACCAACCTAATCAACGATCAAACAAGCCTAAGCGTAAGCATGACAACAATGGTTATCGCCATCTTTGCTTACTACATCATTGCGACTATCGTTCCTGTTGATAAGATCATTGGCCGTTTCTACCCACTGTTTGGCGCACTACTGATTTTCATGTCTGTTGGCCTGATGACTGCTGTCGCATTCTCTAGCGAGCACACAGTAATGGGTGACTTCCAAGTATCGGACATGTTCAGCAACCTAAACCCGAATGACATGCCTCTATGGCCAGCACTGTTCATCACTATCGCATGTGGTGCCATCTCTGGCTTCCACGCGACTCAGTCTCCACTGATGGCGCGTTGTATGGAAAACGAGAAAAACGGTCGCTTCGTATTCTACGGTGCAATGATCGGTGAAGGTGTTATCGCGCTAATCTGGTGTGCTATCGCTCTGTCATTCTTCGGTTCTCTAGACGCACTGTCAGAAGCTGTGAAGAATGGTGGTCCTGGTAACGTTGTTTACAGCGCATCATTTGGCCTGCTAGGTGTGTTCGGCGGTATCATCGCGTTCCTAGGTGTGGTTATCCTACCTATCACTTCAGGTGACACAGCGTTCCGTTCAAGCCGTCTGATCCTTGCTGAATACTTCAACATGGAACAGAAAACACTGCGTAACCGTCTACTAATGGCGCTTCCACTGTTCGTTATCGGTGGCATCCTGACTCAAGTTGACTTCGGTGTCATCTGGCGTTACTTCGGTTTCGCAAACCAAACAACAGCAGTAATGATGCTTTGGACTGCATCGGCTTACCTACTACGTCACAACAAACTGCACTGGATTACCACTATCCCTGCAATGTTTATGACAACAGTGTGTGCAACGTTCATTCTGAACAACAGCTCACTAGGTTTTGGTCTGCCAATGCAAGTGTCAACTATCGCAGGTATCATCTTCTCACTCGTTGTAACAGGTTACGTTATCAAAACCTCTAAAGGTAAAGGCGAAACTGAACTGGCTGACGAAGAGAAACCACAAGCGGTATCTGAAACTGCTTAATCTCAGCACATTCACTGAGTGATTAAGATTAAGAGCCTGCCCCACGCAGGCTCTTTTTGTTTTATACCCAAATGACTTTAAAGGCTGATAAAACCTTGAGGTTGTTTAGGTATACAATAACAGCATTAATTTCAGGTTAGGTTCGCTATGGAACTGGTTATTTCTCTCTTACAGCAAATGTGTGTTTACTTAGTACTGGCATACATGCTGAGTAAAACGCCCATTATATTGCCTCTGCTGAGCATATCTTCTCGCTTAAGCCACCGCTTAATTTGCTATGTACTCTTTTCAGGCTTTTGTATTCTCGGCACCTACTTTGGCCTGCACATCAATGATGCGATAGCCAATACTCGTGCTATCGGTGCAGTGATGGGAGGATTATTTGGTGGGCCTGTCGTGGGTTTTGCGGTTGGATTTACTGGCGGTATTCACCGCTACACGCTGGGTGGTTTTACCGATTTGGCCTGTGCGATCTCCACCACCGCAGAAGGGGTTATCGGTGGTCTTTTGCATGTGTACCTAATCAAACGTAACAAAGGTAGCCTGCTATTTAACCCAAGCGTGGTATTCAGTATTACCTTTGTAGCAGAAGTGGTGCAGATGATATTGCTGCTTGCGGTTGCAAAGCCGTTTGATCAGGCTTATGAGTTGGTCTCTGCGATTGCCGCTCCGATGATCATAGCCAACTCGTTTGGTGCTGCTCTGTTCATGAGTATTCTTCAAGATCGAAAAACCATTTTTGAAAAGTATTCGGCGACTTTCTCACGTCGAGCGTTAACCATTGCCGACCGCTCAGTGGGTATTTTAAGTAACGGTTTTAACACCGCAAACGCAGAAAAAATCGCCCGTATTATTTATGAAGAGACCAAAGTAGGCGCGGTCGCGATTACCGATCAGGAAAAAATCCTCGCCTTTGTTGGTATCGGCGATGATCACCACAAACCGAATACCCCGATTTCATCGCAAAGTACCTTAGATTCGATGGAAAAGAACGACATTATTTATCTCGATGGCACTGAGCGCCCTTATCAGTGCTCAATTGCCAAAGACTGCAAGCTGGGTTCAGCGCTTATCATACCATTACGTGCAGGTAAGGAAGTCATTGGCACTATCAAACTTTATGAGCCTAAGAGAAAGCTGTTTTCAACGGTCAATATGTCAATGGGCGAAGGGATTGCACAGCTGCTATCCAGCCAGATTTTATATGGCGATTATCAGCAACAACAAACCTTATTAGCTCAGGCAGAAATCAAGCTACTTCACGCTCAGGTTAACCCACACTTTTTGTTTAATGCACTCAATACCATCAGTGCGATCACGCGTCGTGATCCGGATAAAGCGCGTGAACTTATCCAAAACTTATCTCACTTCTTCCGCAGCAACTTAAAACAGAACATCAATACCGTGACGCTAAAAGAAGAGCTTGCTCATGTGAATTCTTACCTGAGTATTGAAAAGGCTCGTTTTACTGACCGCCTCGAAGTCGAGATAGATATTGAACCAGAATTGCTGGACATCAAGTTACCAAGCTTTACACTTCAGCCCTTGGTAGAAAATGCGATTAAACACGGCGTTTCCAATATGCTGGAAGGCGGCAAGGTGAGAATATACAGCCAAGCACATCCACAAGGCCATCTGATTACCGTGGAAGACAATGCAGGCAGTTTTGAGCCACCTAAAGATAACCACTCTGGTTTAGGCATGGAAATTGTCGACAAACGTCTCACAAATCAATTTGGGCGTGATTCAGCGCTAAAAATTGCGTGCGAGAAGCATCAATTTACTAAAATGAGTTTTATCATTCCCACGAATTCGTAAAACGTCAGTCGCAACACAAGGTAAGAATGGATGTTAACCGCACTCGTCATTGATGATGAACAATTTGCTCGTGAAGAATTAGCTGAGTTGTTGTCAGAAACAGGCCAGGTAGACGTGATAGGCGATGCCTCAAACGCCATTCTCGGCCTGAAGAAAATCAATGAGCTCAAACCTGACGTGGTGTTCTTAGATATTCAGATGCCACAAGTTACCGGTATTGAGTTGCTTGGCATGCTTGATCCGGAAACCATGCCCTACGTGGTCTTTGTGACAGCCTATGATCAGTATGCGATTCAGGCGTTTGAAGATAATGCGTTTGACTATTTACTGAAGCCCGTCGATCCAGAGCGCCTCAACAAAACCGTGAAGCGTCTGCATAAAACTATTAGCCAGTCGACACTGACTCAACAACTCTCCGCAATTACGCCTGATACGTTAGACCAAATTCCTTGTATTGGTCATAACCGAATTGTGATCATGGCCACCGATACGGTTGAATGTGCCTATAGTGACATCAGCGGCGTACACGTTCGTTCAATCAGCCAAACTGCGAGCACGCAGCTAACGCTGAAAACACTGGAAGAAAAAACGCCACTGGTGCGCTGCCACCGACAGTACCTGGTCAGTATTAAAGCGATTAGCGAGATTAAATTATTAGAGAATGGATTAGCGGAAATCATCACTAAAACCGGCTTTGAGATTCCAGTGAGTCGTCGCTACCTAAAAGTGCTTAAAGAGATGTTGGGTATTAGCCATTAATACTAACCTAAGTAGGAAAGTGGTCATACTTAATGATAGAGAACCAGAAAACAGGTATCGAACACAAACACGCATCAACCCATCCATGGGGCTTCGATTTGCCATCCATGGCAAATAGAGTTTGTTTATCGAACCCTGCTCCCTGACCAGTTAATTTTCCAGATTGGTATAAGCACTAAGTACAAGCACCAAGCTATTCGATCAAAAAGGCGACCCTGAGATCGCCTTTTACATCTTCGATAAATGGAGTGTGATATTAGTCCACTTGCTTGATTTGCAGCTCTTTCGGCACTTCGAAGAACATGTTCTCTTCCCGGCCTGAGACCTCGTCCACAGCGCGCGCACCGACCATCTCTTTAATACGCTCAAGGATTTGGTTAACCAGCTCCTCTGGTGCTGATGCCCCAGCGGTTACGCCAACTTTCGCTTTGCCTTCAAACCACTCTGGTTTAATGTCTTCAGGGCAATCCGTCAAATAGCCCGGCGTACCCAACTTCTCCGCCAGCTCTTTTAGGCGAGTTGAGTTTGACGAGTTCTTCGAACCCACGACGACCATCACGTCCACTTCACTTGCCATCTCACGAACGGCATCCTGACGGTTTTGAGTCGCGTAGCAGATATCGTCTTTTCGCGGCCCCTGGATATCAGGGAAAACGCGACGCAGTTCTTCAATCACATCAGCCGTTTCATCAACAGAAAGCGTGGTCTGGCTTACGTAATGCAGATCGGAAGGATCTTTAACGATCGCTTTTAACTTCTCTACGTCAGCGGGAGTTTCCACTAAGTACATACCACCTGTGTCACTGGCGTACTGTCCCATAGTGCCTTCTACTTCAGGGTGCCCTGCGTGGCCGATGAGCACCACTTCCATATTGCGGCGGCTAGCACGAGCCACTTCCATATGGACTTTGGTTACTAGAGGACAGGTTGCATCAAATACCGTGAGATCACGTTGCTTTGCTTCTTGTCGAACCGCTTGTGATACACCATGAGCAGAAAAAATCACAATGTTGTTATCAGGCACTTCATGCAACTCTTCGACGAAGATCGCACCGCGTTGTTTTAGCCCTTCCACCACAAAACGGTTGTGCACCACTTCATGACGGACATAAATCGGTGGCTGATACATCTCAAGCGCACGCTCTACGATGCTAATCGCACGGTCAACGCCTGCACAAAAACCGCGCGGGTTAGCTAATAGGATTTTCATTTCATTGCTCATGGAAGTTATCTTTACTTGGGTTCGCTATTCTACTGACAAAATCTCAACTTCGAAAGTCACGTCTTGCCCTGCCAGAGGATGGTTGAAGTCAACCGTCACTGAGTCACCAGCAATTTCGGTGATAATACCCGGGATTTCCATACCATCAGGGCCACTGAAGGCCATGATGGTACCAACTTCGACTTCAGAATCACCAACAAACTTGGTGCGATCCATATAATGAATATGATCCGGATTTGGCATACCGAACGCATCTTCCGCTTTAAGTTCAATGGCTTTTTGCTCACCTGACTGCAGGCCAACCAGACATTGTTCAAAGTTTTCGCTCAGGCTACCATCGCCCATCACAAATTTAGCGGGCTTGCCCATATTATGGGTGCTGTCTGCAACTGAGCCATCTTTCATTTTAATGGTGAAGTGCAGAGTTACTACAGAGTCTTTAGTAATTGTTGTCACGTTACTGCTTCCTTATTCCTGGGCAATACCAACCTAAATAGTATTGAACATCGACTTGTCCAGGTTGGCACAACGCGTTGATGCGCTTTTTTGTCTTATATACTCAGACGAACTGAGTTGCGCTCCAACATAATAAAAAGCGCCGCTCGAATCAACGGGCGACGCTTAGGGTTATTTTAATATTGTCGGCACGCGTTACTTCTCAGCATCTTTTTTACGAAAACCATCAAGAATGATCATCGCAGCACCCAGACAGATCGCCATATCTGCAAGGTTGAAGGCTGGCCAATGGTAATTACCCCAGTAGAAATCAAGATAATCGACCACAAAGCCATGAATCACTCGGTCGAAGACATTGCCTACCGCGCCGCCAATAATCATGGCATACGCAATATTATTCCACTTTTCTGTCGCGGGTAACTTGCTCATCCAGTAAGTCAAAAGACCTGACACGATGAAAGCAATGCCAGTGAAGAACCAACGCTGCCAACCGGCCTGATCACTCAAGAAACTAAATGCAGCACCATAGTTATGGACATATAGAAGGTTGAAGAAAGGCAGAATTTCAATACGGTTTGCCCACCCGAACCCCATGTTGTTCATCACAACATACTTAATGCCAATATCAGCTAAAAAAATCACAATCGCCAGCCACAGCCAGCGTACACCAGATTGTTTTAATGGAATATGACTCATTTCTATCCCTATCTCAATCAACTAACCCATTGCACTCATACCATTCCCAAAAGTAAGGAACGAGCACGATAAGGAACCTAATCCGTCATTAATACCAGAGAGTTTCAACTCGCTCGTTATCTCCTTGCAAAGATAATGAGAAAGGCACTCACAGATAAGACATTGTGCTGGATAATAAAAATAACCCCAGTAGATACTGGGGCTATAGAATGGCGAAAAAGTTCAGTCGTTATTTTGCGGATTAAGCAAACTTACGTACTTCGCCTTCACCTTCAACGTTTGACACACAACGGCCACAGATTTTCTCATGACCCGCGATGGTGCCTACGTCTGGAGTGTGGTGCCAACAACGGTCACACTTCTCAGCTTCTGTCGCTTTCACTTCAACGAACAAGCCTTCGATGTCAGTTGCTTGTGCAGCGTCTGACTTCTCGCTCATTGGTTTCACCGTTGCAGAAGACGTTATTAGTACAAAACGCAGTTCATCTTCCAGTTTGTTGATTTTCGCTGCTAGCGCGTCATCAGCAAACAGTGTTACCTCAGCTTGCAATGCACCACCGATGGTTTTCTCTGCACGTGCTGCCTCTAGTAGTTTGTTCACTGCACCACGAACTTTCTGGATTTCAGTCCAGAAGTCGTTGTTCAGCTCTTCGCCTTCCGCCAGGCCAAACAAGCCTTCGTACCATTCATCGCAAAGGACAAACTTCTCACGCTTACCTGGCATTTCGTTCCAGATTTCGTCAGCGGTGAACGACATGATAGGCGCCATCCAGCGAACCAGAGCTTCTACGATGTAGTAAAGTGCTGTTTGACAACTGCGTTGAGCGTTACCACCACGTTTTGCTGTGTATTGACGGTCTTTAATTACGTCTAGGTAGAAAGAACCCATTTCAATAGAACAGAAGTGCATTAGACGCTGCATAACGGCGTGCGTATTGTACTCACCGTAAGCCTTCACGATCTCTTCTTGAGCGGCCAGTGCACGACCTACAGCCCAACGGTCAAGCGCTACCATTTCGTCCGCAGGAACCAGATCCGTTTCTGGGTTGAAACCATTTAGGTTCGCCAGGAAGAAGCGTGACGTGTTACGGATACGACGGTAAGCATCCGCACTGCGTTTTAAGATTTCATCAGAAACCGCAACTTCACCAGTGTAGTCTGTAGAAGCAACCCACAGACGCAGGATATCTGCACCTAGTTTGTTGGTTACGTCTTTTGGTGCAACAACGTTACCGATAGATTTCGACATCTTACGGCCGTGGCCATCAACAACGAAACCGTGAGTCAGTACTTGTTTGTACGGCGCTTCGTCTTTCATCGCGATAGATGAAATCAGAGAAGACTGGAACCAACCACGGTGTTGGTCAGAACCTTCTAGGTATAGGTCAGCACTGTGGCCGTTGTACTCTTCACGAGCATCAACAACTGAGAAGTGCGTAACACCAGAGTCAAACCAAACGTCTAGCGTATCCAGTACTTTTTCGTACTGCTCTGCTTCGTCGCCTAATAGTTCTGCTGCGTCTACATCCCACCATGCCTGGATGCCTTTTTCTTCAACCAGCTTCGCTACTTTTTCGATCAGTTCAAGCGTGTTTGGATGAAGTTCTGCTGTCTCTTTATGTACAAACAGAGCGATTGGCACACCCCAGGTACGTTGACGAGAGATACACCACTCAGGGCGGCCTTCAATCATACCTTCAATACGGCTTTGACCCCATTCAGGCATCCATTGCACGCCTTTGATTGCTTCTAGTGCTTTTGCACGTAGACCAGCCTGATCCATAGAAACGAACCATTGAGGTGTTGCACGGAAAATGATTGGAGTCTTATGACGCCAGCAGTGTGGGTAGCTGTGCTCGTAAGCGTGGTGATGTAGTAGCGCGCCTTTTTCTTTTAGCGTTTCAACCACAGCATCGTTCGCTTTAAATACGTGCTGGCCAGCGAATAGCTCAGTATCTGGCAGGTAAACGCCGTTTGAGCCCACTGGGTTAGCTACTTCTAGGTCGTATTTTTGACCAACTGCGAAGTCTTCCTGACCGTGGCCAGGCGCAGTGTGAACAACACCCGTACCTGAGTCAGTTGTAACGTGATCGCCAAGGATCGCCGGTACAGTGAAATCGTAGAATGGGTGTTGGAACTGAGAAAGCTCTAGATCCGCACCTTTAGCAAAGCCAAGGTTGTGGAAATGCTCGATACCAGCGCGATCCATGACATCTTTCGCAAGTTCAGCGGCAACGATGATACGCTCAGGGTTGTCACCTTCAACTTGGATTAGCACGTACTCAAGATCATCACGTAGACATACAGCGCGGTTTGCTGGCAGAGTCCAAGGTGTTGTTGTCCAGATAACAATAGAGATGTCACCTTTACCTTCATGACCTTCAGTCAGCTCGAACTTAGACAAAAGCGCCGCTTCGTCCGCCGTTTTAAAGCGTACGTCGATAGACGGAGAAACTTTATCTTTGTATTCCACTTCCGCTTCAGCAAGCGCGGAACCACAATCTGTACACCAGTGAACAGGTTTGAAACCTTTTAACAGGTGACCTTTGCTCGCGATTTTACCAAGCGCACGAATGATGTTCGCTTCAGTATCAAAATCCATCGTGCGGTATGGTTTATCCCACTCACCCAAGATACCAAGACGCTTGAAGCTCTCTTTTTGACCTTCAACCTGGCCTGCTGCGTATTCGCGGCATTTTTCGCGGAATTCAGCGGCAGTCACTTTTTGCCCTGGTTTGCCTACTTTTTTCTCTACCATCAATTCGATAGGTAGACCGTGGCAGTCCCAGCCTGGGATGTAAGGTGCGTCAAAACCTGAAAGTGTTTTGGATTTAATAATAATGTCTTTAAGAATCTTGTTTAGTGCGTGACCAATGTGAATGTCACCATTAGCGTAAGGAGGGCCATCGTGCAGTACGAATGACTTTTTGCCTTTCTTAGCTTTACGGATTTCACCGTAAAGATCTTCTTTGTACCAACGCTTAAGCATTTCTGGCTCACGATTGGCCAGGTTGCCGCGCATTGGAAACCCTGTTTCAGGTAAGTTCAGGGTATCTTTATACTCACTCATCGATTCTTAATTCCGTTATATTGGGCGAAAATTAGACATTATGTTGAACGGTGGAATAAACCGCTCAACCCTTAAGCTGACGCAGCCACACCCTTGCTGCCTCAGCATCCAATTCGATTTGTTGTTTAAGTGCTTCAAACGACTCAAACTTTTGCTCATCTCGAAGTTTGTGCAAAAGTTCCACTTCTAGTTGCTTTCCATACAAATTGGCATGAAAATCAAATAAGTGTACTTCTAACTGTTGGCGAACGCCATTTACCGTTGGTCTTTGGCCAATGTTAGCCACGCCACCAATTGGCTTATCATCTATGCCTAGCGCTTGAACAACATAGACTCCGGAAACCGGAGATACACAGCGTTTCAATGGAATATTCGCGGTAGGAAAACCAATCGTCCTGCCTAGCTTTCTCCCATGAGAAACACGACCGCTGATGCTGTAATTTCTTCCTAGCATCTCGTGTGCGGAATGCAAATCATCACAAGCCAAGGCTTTCCGAATAGCGGTACTGCTGACTCGTAATTGTTGTAAACAAAAGCTTTGGGTACTGACGACTTCAAAGCCGTATTTTTCCCCAGCTTCCTGCAACATCGCGAAGTTCCCTCGACGGCCTTTACCGAAGCGGAAGTCATCACCAACGACAAGAAACTTAACACCCAAACGCTCTACCAACAAGTCGCGGATAAACTCTTCCGCCGTCAAGCTGGCAAAATGACAATTAAAATTGACACACAGCAAACGATCAATATTGAGCTTACTTAACTGAACGAACTTGTCTCGCAGCCGTGTCAACCTTGCCGGTGCCTTGTTTTTAGCAAACAGCTCCATTGGCTGAGGTTCAAAGGTCATCACAACCGAAGGTAACGAAAGTTCCTTTGCTTGTTCAGACACTTGTTGCAATACTTGTTGATGGCCTTTATGTACGCCATCGAAATTGCCAATAGTCAGAACACACCCATAGTGACGTGATGTGATATTGTGAATGCCTCGGATCAGTTCCATTGGATACTGCTTTTTGCCTCTGTTTTTACTTTACACTGTGTGAAACTGACGGATTATATACTAATCACCCTTACTCTGTCCCAGCTTTTAGGTCTTTTAAGCGCACACCTGTTAAAAATAGAACGACAAGGTAAACGGCTGCACCCAACGCGATCAACATTCCTAACACGCCGCTACGGTAGGCAAAACTCCACTCGAGCCAGACAGACATATCTTCCAACTGCCACAAAATCGCAGCAACCATCGCAGCCCCGGCAATCACCAAGCGTATAATAAAGAAGACAGTGCGCTTAGTTATCTGATAAACCTCAGCTAAGTGCAAACCTCGGTAGAGCAACACCATATTGACGAGAGCAGATAACGCGGTTGCGATAGCCAAACCAACATAGCTATAGAAATAAGCGAAAATGGCATTAAATACCATGTTCGTCACCATAGCTATGATGCCGTATTTCACCGGCGTTTTAGTATCCTGACGAGAGTAGTACCCCGGTGCGAGCACTTTGATCAACATAAAATTTAATAAGCCAGATGCGTAGGCTAACAGAGAAAGTGAAGCTTGGTGCACGTCCTGTGGCGAAAACTCACCACGCATAAATAACACCATCAGCATTGGTTTCGCCAACACCATCAACCCCAACATGGCTGGAATACCGAGTAGCGTAACCATGCGTACACCCCAGTCCATAGTATGAGCAAATCCTTCGCTGTGGGCGTCAACGTGTTTGCGAGAAAGTGCTGGTAGAATGACGGTTGCAATGGCAATACCAAACAGTCCCAGAGGAAACTCCAGTAAGCGATCGGAGTAGTACAACCAGCTAATTGACCCTGTTTGCAGAAAACTGGCGATAAAGGTATCAAACAACAAGTTAATCTGACTGACGGAAACACCAAACAAAGCCGGGATCATTAAGGTGCGTATCTTTACTACCCCAGGATCGCGCCAACCCCATTTAGGCTTGACCATCACGCCCGCTTTAATAAGGAAAGGTATTTGGAATAGAAACTGAACTAAGCCGCCCAAGAAAACACCAATCGCCAGGCCAACCTCAGGCTGAGACATCTGCGGCGAAATAAACCAAGCCGACAGTATGATCATCACGTTCAAAAATACGGGGGTAAACGACGAAACGGCAAACTTACCGAGCGTATTGAGGATCGCGCCAGAAAGTGCGACGAAAGTAATAAACCACAAGTAAGGGAACGTGATTTTGAGCAGCATACTGGCCAGCTCAAACTTTTCTGCGGATGGCCCACCATTCATCCAATCTAAAAACCAGCCGAAACCAAACAGTGCCGTGACAACGCCAGAGCCAAGAACACCAAACAGAGTTACCACCGACACAATAACCCCAAGCGTCCCGGCGGCTCTTGCGATGAGTTCTCGTGTTTTGTCCATATCCCCTTGAGCGTGGCTCTCGGTTAATACAGGTACAAACGCTTGTGAAAAAGCACCTTCTGCGAACAAACGGCGTAAAAAGTTGGGAATTTTATTAGCAAAGAAAAAGACGTCTGCGCTTGCTCCTGCCCCCATCAAATTCGCCACTACCACATCACGGACTAAGCCTAAAACGCGCGAAATAAGAGTCATAGCACTGACAATCATGCCTGACTTGAGTAGTCGTTTACTCACTGTAACCTCGGAATATCACTGTAAGATAGCCAACCCTATACTGTTAAGCTCGTGGGGGCTCTAAATAGACGTCAAAAATTTATCCACCGATTGTAAGTTCTAAGTGGATAATTATTAGCATTGGTATAAAAATGCTGTTAGAATCCCCGCCATCTTAACCGCGATAACCTCTCTTACCAAAATTTGTTTTGGCTTAGAACGGTTTTTGCACAAATCATTTGACATTTAAGCGCAAATGAGGGATATTCCTCGCCCTTAAATTGTCACAGAACTAAGTTTTTGGGAGTTAGACCCTTGGCAAATAGTAAATCTGCTAAGAAGCGCGCTATCCAAGCTGAGAAACGTCGTCAGCACAATGCTAGCCGTCGCTCAATGATGCGTACTTACATGAAGAAAACTGTTGCTGCTATCGAAGCAGGCGACAAAGAAGCTGCAACTGCTGCATTCGCTGTAGTTACACCTATCCTAGACCGCATGGCAACTAAAGGCCTTATTCACAAGAATAAAGCAGCTCGCCATAAGTCTCGTTTCGCTGCACAAATCAAATCTCTTTAATAGAGTCCTGATTTTACAGTGAAGAAAAAACCGACTTTATGTCGGTTTTTTTATATCTGAAATTGGTTAAAACTCGATATCAAGATATAAAAAAAGCTGGCTATGCCAGCTTTTCTTTTCTGATGCTCAATCTAGCCGCTTCTTAACCCCACCAGCCTGACATCAGCATGTCACATTCTTTAACCAAGATGATTAACTGGCACAGTAAAGACCATGAAGCGTTTTGATCAGTGTTTTGACCTCATCGCTCTTCAATGTGTAATACACTGTTTGCGCTTCTTTTCTTGTTGCTACTAATTCATCACGGCGCAGCCAAGCAAGGTGCTGTGACAATGCCGACTGGCTTAACTCTAATTTTGCGCATAGCTCTCCAACGGACAGCTCTTGGTTATGTAGCATACAAAGAATTTGTAAGCGTCTTTCGTTCGCCATCGCTTTGAGTAATACGACGGCTTTGGCGGAGTTTTTCTCCATGTCTTGTAAATTCATGTGTTGGACCTCTAGCTACAACTTACTTATTCCAACGCGGGCTAGCTAGTTGCGATACAAAAACTTTTCTCGTGACATCCAGATAAATAAAGAGAATCTCAATATTGAGAACTTTGCTGTGGTTTTCTGTTGAAGATCAATGCTAACTCGTCTTTGCCACCCGCATTAACCCATCCAGTAGCAACGCGCCAATTGGTACACTCAGCCTCAGTTCCAAAGTTATTTAAGTCTCATTTACATTTATGGTTATATTTTTGTCGATAGTAATCTATTTACTTGTGCAACGATACGTGTTTATTCAAACATTTGACTAAAATTAGCGTCACAAACGTTCTTAACTGCGGGATGCTGGATCATGCGCTCGGCAAAAATAACATAATACTCTTCTTTTAAATCATCCACATGACCAATTAGTTGTAACTTGCGGTCGTCTTCAATTTCTGACATGTACATGGTCGGGGCCAGAAATATCACATCGTCATGGTATCGAGCGAAGGCCTTCATCAAGGCAACATCATCAAACTCACCTAAAATATCAGGCTGTAAACCTTGTCGGTCAAACCACTGAATGACTTTACGTCCCATTGCCGTGCGGCTTGCCGGGATCAACAGCTTTTTCTGTTCCAGAATTTCAGGGAACCTCACCTTGTCAATTTCAAATGAGGCAAAAAAGCTCATGCTACTTTCTCCAAGCTTCTTACTGTAGAGGCCAGGGCTTTGAGTAGAGTCAACCGGGCAATCAGATAAGATCATATCCAGTTTGTGTTGAGATAACCTTTCCAATAACAGCTCATGGGTGGATTCGTAGCAGCGTAAATGAATACTGTTATCTTCAGGGACGGTTGTCATCAGTACTTTACTGACTAGTCGCTTGGACAAGGCATCAGCAACACCGACTTCAAACAATATATTGGAGTGCTGGCTGTAATTTACGATATCCAACATTTCATAACTCAAACCGAACATTCGGTCGGCGTATTTAAACACGAGTTGCCCTAGCTCTGTCGGCTCAACGGTTCGCCCATTTCGCTTGGTCAGTTTTCCGTTCATGCGCTCTTCAAATGCTTTAATCTGTCCGGTCACGGTTTGCGGCGTGAGGAAAAGCGCATCCGCAGCCTTAGTGACAGAGCCTTGTTTGCAGACCATCCAGAAGTAGTAGAGATGATTGTAATTTAGATGTGACATACCCATTTCCCGAAATGATGGTGATGTTTTTATATCAAATGTGACAGGGATAGACAATTAACTCGACAAAACCTACGTAAAGAACACTTATATTTAGGTTTTACCGAATATTTAATATTCACATTGTCATAAAACTTGAGATAAAACGCACTTCCGCAAAATTCCCCTCAACTAAACATCACATAAAAAATACAAAAAAACACTTAAATAACAACACCTTAAAAACCAAAAAAAAGTGATAAATTTGCAACTGTCAAAAATGACAATAAAAAACGTCAATAGCCATCAATCTGTAATATTACTGAAATATTTCTTCTCTAACATCGCCCGCAGTTTCAACTAAAGACCCCAAAAGAACTGAAAGGTCACGGAGAAAATTATGATGAACCAAGCTACTTCAACAGCGGTGCCGATCTCGAGTACAACTCGCTGGTTGCGCTGGGCTAACTTGGCATTCATGCTATACCTGCTTCTTCTAGCAGTATCTATGGTCGGTAGCGGCTTTAAATGGGCCACTGGCGATCAAGCAAAAGTACTGTTTGAATTTGCATCGCACCCTGTCGCTGGTCTTATGATCGGTCTGGTGGCGACAGCCCTAATCCAATCTTCTAGTACTGTAACTTCTATTATTGTGGGCTTAGTTGCTGGCGGTCTGCCAGTAGAAACGGCGATTCCTATGGTAATGGGTGCCAATATCGGTACAACGGTTACTAATACACTTGTTTCTCTAGGTCACGTACGTTGTAAAGAAGAGTTCAAGCGTGCATTTGCCAGTGCAACGATCCATGACTTCTTCAACCTGCTTGCTGTAGTTATTTTCCTGCCTTTGGAAATGATGTTCGGCATCCTGGAAAAGATTTCTCATTGGCTTGTTTCACCATTGCTTGCGACCGGTGACATGAGCATCAAAGGTTTAAACTTCATTAAGCCGATGACAAAGCCTGTTGTTAGTGCAATCAAAGAGCCTCTATCAACGTTCGGTGACACGGTCGGTGGCGTGATGCTTATCATCCTTGGTATCGCAACTATCTTCGTTGCTATCACTGTGATGGGTAAACTGATGAAGAGCCTAATGGTTGGCCGTGCACGTGAGATTCTTAAGAACGCGATTGGTCGTGGTCCTATCCACGGTATCCTATCTGGTTCTATCGTTACTGTGCTTGTACAGTCTTCTTCAACAACGACAAGCTTAATGGTTCCACTAGTGGGTACTGGCGTACTAAAAGTTCGTGATATTTACCCATTCACATTAGGTGCTAATATCGGTACGTGTATCACAGCTCTACTGGCAGCAACGGCAGTTTCTGGTGAGTTTGCGGTATTCGCTCTACAAATTGCCCTCGTACACTTGGTATTCAACATCGCAGCGACACTACTTATCTTTGGTATCCCGTTCCTGCGTGAGCTGCCACTGAAAGGCGCTGACATGATTTCAGATATGGCTATTAAGAATAAAGCCGTTGTAGGTGGCTACCTAATGTCTGTATTCATTATTTTGCCAGGTGCTATTCTCGCTCTGACAGCATAATCAAAACGAAATATCATCGCATTGTTTGAGGCCCCACTATGTGGGGCCTTTTTTGTTCTCTCTAACTCATTTTCCCCTTTATCAAACAGACTTCTAATAGAAATTTTTGTTGTTCAATATGCGTTCACGGTGATAATTTGAGCCTTACCCTCTCGAATCAATCACGATTCTGGTTGGTGTTGCCTTTACACGGAGTTAAACAGAATGGCTCAAGCTCACGAACCGATTTCCAGCCAGCTATTAGCAATAGACGAACAACTAACCCAGTTGGTTAGCGATATAGACATCCTCAGTAGCGTAAACCCACTCAATTACACAAGTGAAAGAGAGCGCTTCATCACTAACAAATATTCTCAAGAGCCCGACTTTGAGTACCAAAAGACACCGCTTGTGACTCACCAGTCTAAGCGTCGTTTGTACGAGTTACCTTTAGAAAATATCAAAGATACTCAGCTGCAAAAGCTCTATGCGGATGTCATCCAGTCTTATGCCGATAAGCTGGATCAAGTTGATACCATCGGTAGCCAAGATTTTCTGTATAACTCTTTGCGTTACTACGGAGAGCCGAGTGCGAAAGATATCGCCAATGCACAATTCATCTTGCATTTACCTACAGAAGAGGAAAGTAAACCAGAACATGACAGCCACTCTATCGCACGGTTCATGGGGCGATTTGCACAAAAACATGGCTATGACTGTGAAATACAAGTCCTTGATGGCATGCTGGCCAATGCGCTTGTATCTGGCCTGCGAGTAAAAATAAACAGTGCTGCCTACATCACAACAGACGAGCTAGAGGCGCTGGCGCACCATGAGATGGGCGTGCATTTACTGACGACTTTAAACGGCCGCAGGCAGCCTCTTAGCGTGTTAAGTTTAGGTTGTCCCGCTAATACCAACACTCAGGAAGGCTTAGCGATTTTGTGTGAATACCTCTCTGGGCATTTCAGCATCAAGCGATTACGTACACTGGCTCTGCGGGTACTGGCAGTTGAATCAATGATCAAAGAACGTGATTTCCGCCAGACGTTCCGGCTGCTTAAAGAGCAATACCACACTTCTGATATACAAGCATTCACCATTACTGCTCGTGTTTACCGAGGCGGTGGCCTAACAAAAGATTACTTATATCTGCGTGGGTTCCGAGAAGTGCTCAACGCCTACGATAACTTGGGTGACGATTTTTCGTTGCTCTTGTGTGGTAAAACAGAGTTGAAATACTTCAACGTGATCCGCTCGCTGGTGGATAAAGGGACCTTTGCTCGGCCGGAGTTCATCAGCCCTGCACTGTCGCGCCCAAAGCAAACCAATCCGATACATCGTTATATTGTCAGCGCGCTAAAGTAATAGCCTTAAAAGAAAAAAGCTCCATTTAGGAGCTTTTTTCATATTAAGTCAGACCAACCACACTACACAGAAAATGGGTAGCGAATCGCGTCATGGTACTCGTAGCCTTCGACCCAGAAGTCATCTAACGTCACCCAGGTTTCCAAATCTTCTAGCGATTTTATCGCTGGGTTGATATGGAAAGTCGGTGCCTTTAGCGGCTCACGTTTTAATTGCACGTCACGCATCAATTCTAGCTGGTCTTCATAAATGTGTGCATTGACAATTTTATGGTACGCCTGCCCCGGCTTCTTACCGGTAATCTGCGCCATGATCGCTAGGAAAACATACACTTGAACCATATTAAAATTCAGGCCAAGCGGAACGTCACATGAGCGTTGTGTGCTATTGAGGTACAGAGTGTCACCCAATAGTGAAAAGTGATGGCTGTACATACACGGACGCAAACAGCCCATATGGAATTCACCGGGATTGTAGAAGTTTAGGATCTCACCACGGTCATCAATACCGCGAGTTAGATCATCCACAATCTTGCGCAATTGATCGATGTGACCGCCATCAGGTTTGGCCCATGCACGACCTTGAACACCATATACACGGCCCATATCGTCTTCACCTTTACGGTAAGGGTTACTCAGCCATGCATCATTCTGGTTGGCATTTGCGTCCCAGGTTTTGGTACCCAGTTTACGAAAGTCTTCTGCGTTGTCATAACCACGAATGTAACCCAGTAGCTCCGCCACTGCGGCTTTCCAGAAGCTTTTACGTGTTGTCACTAAAGGGAATTGGTTGTTTGCAACATCGTAGGTCAAATCCGCGTTGATCACAGTAAGACAACGCTTGCCTGTACGTTCATTCTCAACCCAAACACCTTGGTCAACAATGCGTTGACACAAATCTAAATACTGTTTCACACCAATACCTTACTTCGTTTTAACTGGGGCTTTATCTTGGTAAAGACCACGTTTGTACGCCCAAACCATCATCAGGATTCCCAGCACGATCATCGGTGTAGACAGGATCTGTCCCATCGAAATAAAGTCACCAAACAGACCAAGCTGAGCATCCGGTTCGCGTACGAACTCTACTAGGAAGCGGAATGTACCATATCCAGCTAAAAATAGCCCTGATACTGAGCCCAATGGACGCGGCTTTTTGATGAACCAGTTCAAAATGAAGAATAGAACCACACCTTCCAGTGCCATTTCATAGAGCTGAGATGGGTGACGCGGCAATGGACCACCATTCGGGAAGATAATCGCCCAAGGCACATCGGTCACACGTCCCCAAAGCTCACTGTTCATGAAATTACCCAAGCGTCCCATTCCTAAGCCAAATGGCACAAGTGGGGCAATAAAGTCAGCCACGCCGAAGAAGGTACGGCCGTTTTTCCTTGCGTACCAGAACATTGCGGTAATCACACCCAGCAAACCACCGTGGAATGACATGCCGCCCGTCCAGACTTTAAACAGATATAAAGGATCGTCGAGGAACAATTCAAAATTGTAGAAAATCACATAGCCGACTCGACCACCAATGACCACACCAAGGAAACCAGCAAACAATAGGTCGGATACTTGCTCTCGAGTCCAGCCACTATTGGGTTTATCCGCACGGCGATTCGCCAGCCATAAAGCAAAAATAAAACCAACCAGGTACATCAAGCCGTACCAGCGAATAGAGACAGGTCCAATAGAGATTAAAACCGGATCAATATTGGGAAATTCAATGAATCCCTGAGACATAAATCATTCTCTTCTTAAGATAAAAATAACGGATGAAATTTACAGTAACATGGTCGCCGCAATGATAATCAAAAATACGGCAAAAACTCTTTTTAATACGGCTGTAGGAAGACGGGTCGCCAACTTCGCGCCAACTTTGGTGGTGAGCATAGACGTCATAGCTATCGCCAACAAAGCAGGCAGGTAAACATAACCAATACTGTACGCAGGTAAGTTTTCAGTTTTGTAACCGTGCAAGATGAAACCGATCATACCTGAAATAGCGATAACGCAGCCACATACTGAAGAAGAGCCCACCGCTTTGCGCATTTCAACACCATGCTTGTTTAAGAACGGGACGGATAACGAACCACCACCAATCCCAGCTAAACTGGACACGATACCAATGCCAGCGCCATACATCACGGTAACCGGGCTGCTGGGCATGGGTTTGGATTTCAGGACTTTAATGGAACGGAACATTTGTACCGCAAGCAGCAGCACAATCACACCAAAGAGTTTTGGCAAGTAATGAGTTGGGATGATTTCAGCCAGGCTGGCACCGACAAAACCACCGATCACAACGCCAGGCATCAGCCACTTCACCACAAACATATCGACATTACCCAGTTTCAGGTGGTGCATAGCCGATGATCCCGAGGTAATTATGATGCTCGCCAGCGAGGTGGCGAGAGCAATATGCATGCTCAGTTCAGGCGAAATACCAGCATAAGGAAGAAGGTACAGCAAAGCAGGTACAACGATGAGTCCGCCGCCAATACCGAGCAGGCCAGCCATGACACCGACAAACGCGCCTAGTGCCAGCAATAACAAAAATAATGAGACCGTCACATTTACCTACTACTTCTTGCCTGCCCGTATAAAGCCAGCAAACCCTTGTTGGATAAAGAAATCATGCATCATTTGATAGATTTCTTCTCCATATGAAAGAGTCATTGCTTGTTCCGCTAACTGTTTTAGCTCTTCTTGTTGGCTATGACGAATCAAATACTTAACCTTAGCGACATTAGACGTGTTCATACTCAGGCACGTATAACCCAAGCCCAATAGCAACAGCGAACCAAATGGATCGCCAGCTAGCTCACCACAAATGCAGACTGGAACCTGATATTGCTGACAAACGTCATGAATCTGCTTCAACGCCAGTAACACAGCTGGGTGCATGGATTCATAGACATCAGAAACACGAGAATTGTTCCGATCAACCGCTAATAAATACTGGGTTAAGTCGTTGGTACCCACTGAAACGAAATCAACGCGATGTGCGATAGTCGGTAATAAATAAACCATCGAAGGCACTTCGATCATCACCCCGACTTCCGGCGCTTGAATCCGTTCATCAATTAACACGGCTTCACTGTAAGCCTGATCAATTAAGGTAATCGCATCATCCAGCTCTTTTACCCCTGAGACCATTGGCAGCAAGATACTCAAATTACCACTATCTGCACTTGCCCTTAGCATGGCACGTAACTGGATAAGGAAAATATCTGGATGATCTAAGGTAAAGCGGATGCCGCGCCAACCTAAAAATGGGTTATCTTCATCGATAGGTAAATATGGCAGTGGTTTGTCACCACCAATATCCAATGTACGCATGACCACACGCTGATGTGCGTAACTGTTCAGTATCGCCTTATATTGATGATACTGCTCATCTTCGGATGGAAAGTGATGCTGAAGTAAAAATGCTATTTCAGTTCGATATAATCCCACGCCATCCACTCCGGTGTTGATGGCAATATTGCTGTCAGCACTCAACCCCGCATTCAGCATGACTTCGACGTGGTGATTATCTTGCGTAACCGCTGGCAGTGAGAGATCCTTATTCACCATTGCAGCGAGTTCGGTTTCTTCGCTAACTAAGCTACGGTACTCACGTAATAACTGACGGTTTGGCTCTAGGAAAATCTCTCCGGTATAGCCATCAACAATGCCCAACTTACCGTTGACCACTTCTGTGTTGATGTTGGCGCCCATCACTGCAGGTACACCCAAGGCACGCGATAAAATAGCCGCGTGAGAGTTGGCTCCCCCTTCCAGCGAAACCACCGCCAATAAATGTTCTTTAGGGACTGAAGCGAGTAAGGTTGCGGTAAGCTCATTTGCCACCATAATGACAGGTCGATCAATGGCAGAATTCTCTTGCTCACTATTGTGCAAGAAATAAAGCAATCTTTGGCCCAGTTCTCTGATGTCCTGCGCTCGCTCACGCATGTATACATCAGACATTCTGGCAAACCGATTCGAGTAAGACTCTACAACCTGTCGCAGTGCCCAGTCAGCCCTATCGCCTTTCTCGATTTGTTTCTTAAGATCACCACGCAACATCGGATCATTAAGCAAGTGAGTAAACAAATCGAAGATAGCTAACGCGTCTTTATTGATTTCGCTATCCAGCTTCTTACGCATCCGGCGGAAATCATTCAAAGCTCGCTCAATCGCGACCAGTAAGAGCTCATATTCACGCTCTTTGTCTAGCGTAGAGGCAGGAAAAACATCGGACAAGCTAGGTTGTGTGTTATCAAACCAGAACTCGCCAATAGCTACACCTGTCGACGCAGGAACCCCTTTCAAAACGGTCGGTTTCGAAGCCAGTTGCCAATGACCAAGATTTTGTGCGTGAGCAATCAATACCGCTAACTGCGCCGATAATGTGACGAGGAATGACTCTTCCATTTCACTGAACAAACGCGGCGTTTTTTGCTGAATAACTAAAACACCCAACACTTGTTTGCGATGAATAATCGGAGTGGCAAGAAAGGAGTGGAAAATTTGCTCTCCGAGTTGAGGGAAAAATTTAAACTCGGGATGTTTGGAAGCTTCGGCAAGATTGAGTGGTTCAGCGCTACGCTTAACTAACCCGACCAAACCTTCATTGAAGTTGATATGGATGCTATCACCTTCAAACGTCAGGCCTTGAGTCGCCATTAACTCAAGGCGCTGCATTTCTTCATTAGCAAGATAAATAGTACAACACTCTGTGCGAAGGGCAGCACAAGTCTCTTTAACCAATATATCAAAGGCCAGATGCACATCTTCGACTCTGGAGACTTTTTCAACTATTTCCCTTAGCTGGCTGAGCATGACTATCCTCTACGTTGCTTTTTTCTTTTCCCTTTCGCTTTTCTTTCTCGAAAAGGCATGGCTAAAGAAGCAAACTCTTTCATTGCACGACGGTAAACGTCTCGCTTGAAAGAAACAACTTGCCTAACTGGGTACCAATAACTTACCCACCGCCAACCATCAAATTCAGGGGATTTCCCGCGTTGCATATTGATGCGAGATTCATCGCATTCTAATCGCAGCAGAAACCATTTCTGTTTTTGGCCGATACAAACAGGCTTGGAGTCCCAACGCACCAATCGCTTTGGTAGTTTATATCTTAACCAATGACGACTTGTTGCAATGATTTTAACGTCTTTTTTCGTTAAACCGACTTCCTCATATAACTCCCTGAACATTGCTTGCTCAGGTGTTTCACCTTCGTCAATTCCACCTTGTGGAAATTGCCATGAGTGTTGCCCGTATCGTTTAGCCCAGAAGACCTGACCATGGTTATTACATATCACAATACCAACATTCAGTCGGTAACCATCGCCATCTATCACTGGCTAACCTCTATGAATAATTTTTTATTACCGTGATTTTTCCACATATCCCCATGACTAGCAAACTTACTGATGTGATATGAGCAAGATTTATTACTTTTACACCGTTATTGGATATCTTTTAGCCAACAAATACTTTATCAACACAAGAGTGAGACATTGCCCACATTTATTCACCTTTTCTGTGAATAACTTTGTGAAGAATTCGAGGGCAAAGAATATTTTTGTTCAAAACAATGGCGTACCACTTAAATAATGAAAACAAAAAATAAAAATAAGATATTGATAATAAATGAATTAAACATAAAAACGGTGATTAAATGATCTTAAAATCATTGATGATCTTTTCATCAAAAACAGATCGGTCAAAGATCCACCAACCTACAATTTATCCACACTTATCCAGTAGAGCTTCATGACATGTTGATAAAATCAAGCCTAAAAACCCGTTCAAACCCCTGTTAATTCATCCAGCCCTGACTTAGATCCCACCACACCCTTAGCTCCCTGTGGATAAGTTATGAATTGATCATTCTTAATCCACCTCGTTGAAATCTTAAACAGTGCTTTTTTTCGGAATTTGTTAAACTATGGGTTTTGAAATAGCCCCCAGCCAATATGAAACCAGAACCACAAACAGAAGCGGAGCTCATGGAGCGTGCTCACGATATTGCCGGCCTGAGTTTTGCGGAACTCGCGCAAGAAGCCGGGATGATCGTTCCTGAAAACTTAAAGAGAGACAAAGGCTGGGTGGGCCAGCTGCTTGAATGGCATTTGGGTGCTCCAGCCGGAAGTAAGCCCCAACAAGACTTCTCCAAATTAGGGATCGAATTAAAAAGCATTCCGATTGGTTATTCAGGTAGACCATTAGAAACCACATTCGTTTGTGTTGCGCCCTTGACGGGTGTGCAAGGTCTTACCTGGGAAACCAGCCACGTAAGAAACAAACTCTCTCGTGTACTTTGGGTACCCGTTGAAGGTGAGCGAGAAATTCCCCTTGCAGAGCGCCGGGTCGGCAGCCCCTTAATTTGGTCGCCTGACGAAGAAGAAGAGCGTATTTTACGTAACGATTGGGAAGAGCTGATGGAAATGATCGTACTGGGTCAGTTTGATCAAATTTCCGCCAGACACGGGGAAGCCCTTCATTTACGACCAAAAGCCGCCAATGCAAAAGCACAAACGGAAGCGTACAGCTCAAACGGTAAGCCAATAAAAACCCTGCCCCGAGGATTTTATCTCAGAACACAGTTTACCGAGCAGATTCTGCTTAAACATTACATCAATACACAATCTGAGTGACCAATGATCTCAACGACTTAGTGTGTGACGAGTGATAATTCAATATCACAATATGCGGCCACACCATTACTACCGCACTCATCGTATGCGTTGTGTAGCCTCAAATACGCTTTTTTGAACCCCAACTTGAGCAGCTCTTCTTTCACCAATTCTAGTGATCCAAAATGGATAGGATCTTCGCCGTCTTTGATCGGCTCAAGTTGGTGTTTGTATTCCACTGCTAGCAAATAGTCAGAGACATCAGAACAGCCGATCACAAAGACTTTTGGCATTTTATAGCTGTCTTTGTGATCGCCGTGTAGCCACATGTCCAATTGATGCTTCTGCATGATTCACCTCCTTTACCACTTGCTCTAAGTGTAGTTAGAGTATCAAGCGCTTTCGAGTCATCTTAAGCAGTTAAACGCAAATCATTTGCGAGAGAGGCTAAAAATCCCCTATATTGGGGTAACGCAATACGTTGGTGACTCTCAAGGAAGTGAAATGCAATATACTAAACTGCCGCACTCGTCGCTCGAGATTAGTAAAATCTGCCTCGGCACCATGACATTCGGTGAACAAAATACAGAAAAAGAAGCGTTTGAACAGCTTGATTTTGCCTTGGATCATGGGGTGAATTTCATCGATACCGCTGAAATGTACCCAGTACCGCCTAATGCCGATACCCAAGGTCTGACGGAACAATACATCGGAAACTGGCTCGCAAAATCGGGCAAACGCGAAAAAGTCGTGCTGGCAACAAAAGTCGCCGGGCCACGTAACGTTCCTCATATTCGCGAAGATATGAGCCTGAATCGTCGCAATATTCACGATGCGATTGATACCAGCCTGGAAAGACTACAAACAGATTACATCGATCTATACCAACTCCATTGGCCACAACGTCAAACTAACTGCTTTGGTCAACTCAATTACCCTTACCCAGATAAACAAGAAGAAGTGACGTTAATCGAGACTCTGGAAGCCCTGACCGAGCTGGTTAACGCAGGTAAAGTTCGTTATATCGGCGTATCAAATGAAACGCCATGGGGCGTAATGTCACTGCTGCGACTGGCAGAAAAACATGACTTACCACGTATCGTCTCTATTCAAAACCCTTATAACTTACTCAACCGCAGCTTTGAAGTGGGCTTATCTGAAATTAGCCACTACGAGGGCGTACAGCTATTAGCCTACTCACCATTAGCATTTGGCTGCTTAACGGGTAAATACCTCAATGGAGCGAAACCAGAGGGTGCTCGTTGCACTAAGTGGGAGCGCTTTGCTCGTTACTTTACACCGCAAGGCGTTAAAGCAACCGAAGCGTATGTCAACCTGGCGAGAGAATACGGTTTAGACCCGGCACAAATGGCACTGGCATTCGTGAATCAGCGTCCCTTTGTTGCTTCCAATATTATTGGTGCGACTAACCTCGACCAGTTAAAAGCCAATATTGATAGTATTGATCTTCAGCTCAGTGACGAACTGTTAACAGAAATTCAGGCAATTGGTACAACCTACTCCAACCCTTGCCCATAAAATGAATCAGGCTGATCATCAAGGTCAGCCTGTTTAGCTCTATTTCAATTAACGCTTTCGGAATTCTGATTTATAGCGTGCTGAACTTGTTTATCGTGTGTAAAACAAACAGACGAAGCGCAACACGCTATGAATTACGTCGGTATTCGCGCAGTTAAAACACGGCGAAGATGACGAACTCGACGCTCAACCAGGACAGTATCTGGAACACTTACGCGTGTAGAGCGACCTTCGTGATCCAAACCAATGTCTTTTAACAAGTGCGCATTAGTCCACGGAATATCATGAGCAGAGCGGCGAACTTTGCGTTGCCATTCCTTTTCTTCACGTCTTAAGTCTGCTTTCAAAAGTAGAGTGGCAAGTTTCAAGTAAATAGAGTGACGCATAATATTTTCTCCAAGTATCGATAGAGTTCGACTGGGAAAAATAGTGTGCAGAGAAACAGATTGAACTGTGGTACCAAGCCGCCATTTTTCCGCAGCCTAGTAAAAAATAAGATAGGTTACGGGTTAATTTTTATCTCGTGAGCCAGTGGTAGTATTGGTATCTGCCGATTTTAGAGATGTCGGTGCGATAGAAATACGATCAGCGCAAGTCATGGTGTTATCAACGTAATGTTTCATCTTGCGCCTCCTAGCTAAAAAATTAATCCGTTTATGAAATGATATAACTCTTTGAGTTACGGTTAAATTGTAAGCTCTAGTGTTTATTTATCAAACAATTTTTTCCGTCTCGATAAAAAACAAACCATTAACCTGAAATCAAGTTGCATATGTTTTTATGAATAACATATTCATCTGAGTAATATATAAATCTTCGAATTTTATAAATCGTAAATATAGAAAAAAAAGCGACCATTAGGCCGCTGTTATTATTTCAATCGTTCAACATTTAATTAGGGCCTAGATTGTTTGGTCCGATATTAAATTATGTTTGTTAAGAAGGCGGTACATGGTTGCGCGCGAAACGCCGAGCTCCTTCGCCGCATTAGAAACCTGACCTGAGTGCGACTCCAATACCACCAGCAATGCATCACGTTCACTTTTTTCTCGAATAGACTTCAAACTACGTTTGGCGTCATTGCGTTGAGGCAGATCTAAATGGTGCTCATCAATCACCACGCTGTCTGACATTAATACCGCACGTTTAACTTGATTCATCAGCTCGCGTACGTTACCCGGCCAGAAGTAACGCGTCAGCGCTTTTAATGCATCTTCCGAGAAGCTTTTCGCTTGTGAGTTGTACTCTTTTGAAAACTCTTGCAAGTAATAACGAGCCAGTAGCGCAATGTCACTGGCACGCTCTTTCAGGCTAGGGACACTAATGCGCAACACGTTAATGTAGTGATAGAGCTCTTCGTTGAAATCGCCATTGATCAGTGCTTTTTCTACATCAGATGAATTCGCCGCAAGAATACGTACATTAACGCTCTTCACACCATTAGGGGTGTCAACAGTGCCTTCTTGCAAAAACCTCAGTAAGTTCATTTGCTGTTGTTTAGAAATGGTCAGCACATCATTAAACAAAACGGTGCCACCATCGGCCTGCTCAAGCAGAGTTGGGCCTGTCTCGCTATTCGCGGCCACACCAAACACTTCAGCTTGGAATCTTTGTTCATTCAACGCTCGACAATTGATCGACATAAACGGTTTGTGAGAACGGGAAGAGACTTTATGAATCGCTCGGGCAACCGCTTCTTTACCCGTACCACTTTCTCCAGAAATAAGAATACTGACGTCGGTTGGACCGATACGCTTCACTTGATCACGCAGGCGTTTCATCGGAATAGATTCACCAAGCAGCCCCATGTCCAGACAGTTACCAAAACTTGGCCAGACCTTCTTTTCTAATTTGAGCATACCAAGCTGGTGACCGATGGTACTTAATAGTTGCGCGTCAGGGATTGGGGCAGTGAAGAAGTCGATACAAAAGTTAACGATAAACTGGCAGATAGTGTCTGCCCCCAACTGCGTCTCTCTGATGAACGCCAGCCAACGCACGTGTTTATGTGAGCTCACCAAGTTAGCCAAACCGTTTAAACTGAACTCATCATGACTGAGGTCGACGATACCAATACATGGCCCAATATCTTCCAACAACGCGTTGGCTTTACGTAAATCACCCACCTGGTGACACTTCCAGCCAACTTGCTCCAACACTGACAACCAAGGCTCATACGTGCCACCTACGACGACAAGCGACCCCGGAATGGAATCCATCTTAAACTGCCCAGCCATTCTCTAACCCTTATTATTTATTGTTGATAAAATATTGGCGAAAGCCCATCTTTGCGAACGGGTACCATTATCGAGACTCCAATCATTCAAGTCTGTCTCAATATTAAGACTATGCAATAGATTGAATTTTGGCGAATACTTATTTGCATATCCTATAATAGACAATGTGCAATTGTTTGAATTTGCTTAAATAAATGACAAAAAAAAACCACCCGAAGGTGGTTTTTTTTAGGTTCTTGACTCGATTACGCTTGTGGACGCATCGCTGGGAACAGAATCACATCACGAATCGTATGCGTGTTAGTAAACAGCATTGCCAGACGGTCGATACCGATACCTTGTCCAGCTGTTGGCGGAAGGCCGTGCTCAAGTGCAGTAATGTAGTCTGCATCGTAGAACATCGCTTCATCATCGCCCGCATCTTTCGCGTCAACTTGTGCTTTAAAGCGCGCGTCTTGGTCTTCAGCATCGTTCAGCTCTGAGAAACCATTTGCAACCTCACGACCACCGATAAAGAACTCGAAACGGTCAGTGAAGAACGGGTTGTCATCGCTACGACGTGCCAGTGGAGAGATGTCCGCAGGGTAACCCGTGATGAATGTTGGTTGAATCAGTTGTGGCTCAGCTGTTTCACCAAAGATCTCTTCCAGTAGCTGACCACATGTCCAGAATGTTTCTACTTCAACGTGTACAGATTTCGCAATCGCAACCATCTTCTCACGATCTTGCAGATCCGCTTCTGTTAGCGCCTGGATTTCTGCGTGCTCTGGGTTGTAGTGTTTGATTGCTTCAAACATGCTCATGCGTGCGTAAGTACCGCCGAACTCAACCGTCTCTTCACCGTAAGGCATTGACGTTGAACCCAGAACTTCCAACGCTACCGTGCTTAGCATTTCTTCAGTCAGATCCATCAGATCTTTGTAGTCAGCGTAAGCTTGGTAGAACTCCATCATAGTGAATTCTGGGTTATGACGAGGAGACAGACCTTCGTTACGGAAGTTACGGTTGATCTCGAATACACGGTCAAATCCACCCACAACCAGACGCTTCAGGTACAGCTCTGGAGCAACACGTAGGAACATGTCGATATCCAGCGCGTTGTGGTGAGTGATGAATGGACGCGCCGTCGCACCACCTGGGATCACGTGCATCATTGGCGTTTCAACTTCCAGGTAGCCTTTTGAGCTCATGAAGTTACGAATCGCAGAAACCAGTTTAGAGCGAATAATGAACGCCTGACGCGAATCTTCGTTCACGATCAGGTCTACGTAACGCTGACGATAACGCATTTCCTGGTCAGTCAGACCGTGGAATTTTTCTGGTAGAGGACGTAGTGCTTTCGTCAGCAACTCGTACTCTTCCATGTTTACATATAGGTCGCCTTTACCAGACTTATGCAGAGCGCCTTTCACACCAATGATGTCACCGATGTCCAGACCCTGGTATTTAGCTTTAAGCTCTTTCTGTACGTCTTTTGCAGCGTACGCCTGAATGCGGCCAGAAGTCTCTTGGATAACTAGGAAAGGACCACGCTTAGCCATGATACGGCCAGCGATTGCAACAACGTGGTTAAGCTCTTCTAGCTCTTCCTTGGTCTTCTCACCGAACTCTTTTTGAAGGTCGCCCGCTAGTGCGTCACGACGGAAGTCGTTTGGGTGGCCGTTTGCTTTGCAGCTCTTACGGATCTCGTCCAGTTTCGCGCGGCGTTCTGCAATTAGCTTATTCTCTTCTTGTGCGTTGTCGTTGTGAACAGCATCAGTCATTTTTCGATGTATCCTGTTTCGATTTGAGTGTCGGTGAAAAGCTTAAAGACCTGACTTCAGGCTAGCTTCAATAAATTTGTCTAGATCGCCGTCAAGAACCGCTTGCGTGTTACGGTTTTCAACGCCTGTACGTAAATCTTTGATACGTGAGTCATCCAGTACGTAAGAACGGATTTGGCTGCCCCAGCCGATATCAGATTTCGCGTCTTCGTTTGCTTGCTTTTCAGCATTCTGTTTCTGAAGCTCAAGTTCAAACAGTTTTGCACGAAGCTGCTTCATTGCCTGATCTTTGTTCTTATGCTGAGAACGGTCATTCTGACACTGAACCACAGTATTGGTCGGAACGTGGGTAATACGTACCGCAGATTCCGTGGTGTTAACGTGCTGACCACCCGCACCAGACGCTCGATATACGTCAATGCGGAGATCGGACGGATTAATGTCGATGTCGATGTTGTCATCAATCTCTGGGTAAACAAACGCAGAAGCAAATGATGTATGACGACGGCCGCCTGAATCAAATGGCGATTTACGAACCAAACGGTGAACGCCTGTTTCTGTGCGTAGCCAGCCGTAAGCGTACTCACCAGAGATACGAACCGTTGCAGATTTCAGACCCGCTACTTCGCCCTCTGACACCTCGATCACCTCCGCCTTAAAGCCTTTTGCTTCAGCCCAGCGTAAGTACATACGTAGCATCATGTTGGTCCAGTCTTGCGCTTCTGTACCACCTGAGCCTGCTTGCAAGTCGATGTAGCAATCAGAGCTGTCGTGGTCGCCAGCGAACATGCGACGGAACTCTAGCTGCTCTAGTTTCTCTTCTAGCTCAGCAAGTTCTGGTTCGATTTCGTCAAACGTTTCTTGATCTTCTTCTTCAACCGCAAGCTCCAGAAGACCTTCAACATCTTCTACACCTTGCTCTAATTGGTCGATAGTTTCAACAACCGCTTCTAGTGATGCACGCTCTTTACCCAGTGCTTGTGCACGCTCTGGTTCATTCCATACATCAGGTTGTTCTAATTCTGCGTTTACTTCTTCTAGACGCTCTTTCTTAGCGTCATAGTCAAAGATACCCCCTCAGGACATTTGTGCGCTCAGACACGTCCTGTAGACGGTTTTTAATTGGATTGATTTCAAACATGTTTACTCAACATTTTAGAATAGAATTTAACCGAGGAATTCTACTGAAAAATGTGACGGAGATACAGGAAAATTTCGAATGAAAGGTCAGATTGCGACGAGATAAGCACGGCCTCGCACATGCAGGAGACCGTACGTGATATTAAAGAAAAGCTTAGGTACTACTTAGCTTCAATGTGATCAATCATCAGTTGCAGAGATTGATTGCCTCGGAATTCGTTCACGTCCAGCTTATAGGCTAAACGCACCGTTTTGACGGAGGCGTCCGGCCAGCGACGCAAATCGATATTGAACGCAATACCATCAATCATCACATTGGTTGGATGACCTTTATGCAGTGGTTCTAACATCAGTTTCAGGTGTTTTTCTCCCACTAGTTTTTGATGTAATACCTTAAACTCACCATCAAAAACCGGTTCCGGGAACGCCTGACCAAATGGACCACCAGCACGCAGCAGTTCAGCAATATGCATCGAAAACTCTTCTGGCTTAAGTTCGCCGTCAGACAGGATCACACCTTTTAGTGCTGCATCATCAAGCTCTTGCTTCACCACTTGATCAAATAAACGGCTAAAACGTTCAAAATCCTGTTCTTTAATGGTTAAACCAGCCGCCATCGCATGGCCACCAAACTTGAGGATCAATCCCGGGTTTTGCGTATCGATCAAATCGAGCGCATCACGCATGTGCAGCCCCGGTATCGAACGGCAAGAACCTTTGATCGTCCCTTCACCGCCATCAGCAAATGCAATCACGGGACGATGAAACTTCTCTTTAATACGTGAAGCCAGAATGCCAATCACACCCTGATGCCAATCGCGCTGAAACAGAGCCAAACCATAAGGTAACTCACTGTTTTCACCAAACTGCAGGCGCTCACAAAAGGCCATGGCCTCCTGCTTCATTCCTTCCTCGATCTCTTTTCGGGTTTGGTTCAGGCCATCAAGTTCACTGGCCATTCGGCGAGCAGCATGGATGTTATTACACATCAGCAGCTCAACCCCGAAAGACATGTCATCCAAGCGACCGGCTGCGTTAATGCGCGGGCCAAGAGCAAATCCAAAGTCAGACGCCACCAGACGGCGGGCATCACGCTTGGCGACTTCAATCAAAGCCTGAATCCCCGGACGCGCTTTACCAGCACGAATTCGCTGTAAGCCTTGATGAACAAGAATACGGTTGTTTTCGTCCAGCGGTACCACGTCAGCCACTGTGCCTAACGCAACAAGATCAATCAGCTCCATTAATTTGGGCTCTTGCATCCCTTGCTCAGCAAACCAGTTCAACTTTCGCATGTGCACGCAAAGTGCCATCATCAAATAGAACGCAACCCCAACCCCCGCGAGTGCTTTAGACGGAAACGCGCAGCTTTCCAGGTTTGGGTTAACCATGGCATCCACATCTGGCAGTACTTGTCCTGGCAAGTGATGGTCGGTTACCAGTACCGTTATGTCATTTTCTTTGGCATAACGGACACCTTCAATCGACGAGACCCCGTTGTCCACGGTCATGATCATTTCAGCGCCGAGCTCTAATGCCTGATCAACCACTTCCGGGCTCAAACCGTAGCCGTCTTCAAAACGGTTTGGCACTAAGTAATCCACATTGGCACTACCCAGCATTCGTAGTGCCAGCACTGACAACGCCGAGCTGGTCGCGCCATCTGCGTCAAAATCCCCGACGATGATAATGCGCTTTTGTTCCTGAATCGCTTGGAATAACAGCGCTACTGCCTCATCAATACCACCGAGCTTTTGGTAGGAGTGTAAACCACGTGCAGAGGTTTCCAGCTGTGCCTGATCCGTTATGCCACGATTGATATAAATGCGCTTTAAGATTGGAGGAATGGAATCCGGTAGCAGGGAAAGATCCGGTTCGGGACGTCGTTGAATTTCTATCATGCTTGAAAAGAGCCGGCGGTGCTGCCGACTCTGCTCCTAAAGGATTATTGTTGCTGTAAACGGTTTAGTAGGTCAGCTGGAGGTAGGTAACCCCCTACCATTTCACCACTTGGCAGGAAGATAGCTGGCGTACCAGAAATACCAAGCTGACGACCGACATTGTAATGTGCCTGAACCGTTTCTTTACACTGCTCCAGGTCATTCACAGGGCTATCAAAAGTACGGTTCACTTTCGCATTGTGGATTGCCGCTTTTGGATCTTCTGCGCACCAAATGGATGCCATCTGCTCAGCAACAGGCCCTGTCGCACCTTGGCGAGGGTACGCCAAGTAACGCACCGTAATGCCTAAATCATTGTAACCCTGCATTTGGTTATGCAGACGGACACAGTATCCGCAAGTGATATCGGTAAATACCGTCACTGCATATTTCTCATTGTCAGCCTTGAACTCAATCATGCTGTCAGAAAATTCTGCGATCTTAGCAGCGTTCAGTGGTGCCTGACGTTCAGCCAGCACATCTTTATAACCGCCATTTTCATCAATCGCGTACAGGGTGCCTGCAATGAAATGATTACCATCATTTGAAGCAAATAAAACACCACCGTTGGTTTGAATTTCTAGCAGGCCTGCCACGTCCGATGGTTGGATATTAACGATAGATAAGCCTAGCTTTGAGAATTTCGCTTTTAATGCAGCTTCATCAAAGTGCTGTTGCGCGGTTGAGGCAACTTGTTGTACAGGAGTTTCCGTTTTAGCCTGACTTTCTTCCGCTCCACAAGCGGTTACAAAAAAGGGTAAAGTCAGCAGAGTTAGTCGGCGTAATACGCTCATTAAAATCACCTTAAAAATACGTTCTTTCGTCCAATGAGAAGCAATGAATGAAACCATCATTATGCTCTTGGATGGTGTTGACTGTGGATTTGCTTCAATCGCTCAGTCGCCACGTGAGTATAAATTTGCGTGGTCGATAAGTCACTATGCCCGAGCAGCATCTGTACGACCCTGAGATCTGCGCCATAGTTCAGTAAATGTGTTGCAAATGCGTGACGCAGCACATGCGGTGATAATTGCTCGGTATCGATCCCCGCTATCACAGCATAGTATTTAATTCGATGCCAGAACGTCTGACGAGTCATTTGTCGGGCCCGTTTGCTTGGAAATACCACATCCGAAGAAGTCTCACCCAGCAGTGCAGGCCGGCCTTGCTGGATAAAGGTTTCGATCCAATCCACCGCATTTTCGCCCATCGGCACCAAACGCTCTTTTCCGCCCTTACCCGTCACGCGAACCACGCCCTGACGCAAGCTGACATTTTCCATGGTCAGACTCACCAACTCCGTAACACGAAGCCCCGTTGCGTATAATAACTCTAGCATTGCTTTATCACGCAACTCCACTGGATCATTTGGATCGGGCGCATCCAATAATGCATCTACCTGCTCTTCGCTGATATCTTTCGGCAAACGCTGCGGGAGCTTAGGGCTGACCAATAATGCACTGGGATCATCGGCCCGTACTTTTTCACGATGAAGGTACTGAAACAAACGACGAATCGCCGATAACATACGGGCACGGGAAGTCTGTTTGTAATCCAAATCAACTAAGTAGTTCTGATACTCCTGAAGACCCGACAAGCTGATAAAATCAAGACGGTAGCGCTGTTGCTCCATCCATATGAGCAGTTTTATCAAATCATTTCGGTATGACGCTAAGGTGTTCTCAGACAGTCCACGCTCCATCCACATCGCGTCTAGGAATTGATCGACAAAGGCAAAGTCTTGTTGATTGACAGGCAGTTGTGCTGTCATTCGCGCTTCCTTTTATTATTTTTCTGTAACCTGTGAGGGTAAGGCAGCCCCAGTTTGAATGCCATAAAAAATTAGCTTCGTGAGGTAATCTCACGATATTCGCTGCATTCACAGGCAATTTAAGGTTAAAATCCTCCACAACAGCAACATAAAATACGACGAATATAATGAAAATCGGACTCTTTTACGGCTCTACGACCTGCTATACCGAAATGGCAGCAGAGAAAATTCGTTCCATCATTGGAGAAGATCTTGTCGACATTCACAATGTGAAAGAGACACCGCTGTCTTTGATGGCAGACTACGATTTACTGCTGATTGGTATTTCCACCTGGGACTTTGGTGAAATCCAAGAGGATTGGAGTGCCATTTGGCAAGACATCGCGGCGACACCATTAAAAGGCAAAGTGGTGGCACTGTTTGGTCTGGGCGATCAAGAAGGTTACGGTGAATGGTACCTGGATGCCATGGGCCTACTCCATGATGAACTGAAAGCAACAGGCGCACAATTTATCGGTTACTGGCCGAATGAAGGCTATGAGTTCGAAGTATCGAAAGCACTGACGGAAGATGGCAGCCAATTTGTCGGTCTCGCATTGGATGAAGATTCACAGTACGAATTGAGTGACGAACGTATTGAGAAATGGTGCGAGCAAGTGCTGGTAGAGTTCCACGATACTCTGTAATCAACCTGCCATTGTTCCGCTTCGCAGAAAAAACAAAGCCCGATGAATGACTTCATCGGGCTTTTTGTTGTTCGTCGTTAAGTGAACTTACGCCGTTTCTTCGACGAGCTCTTCTTGAGGCTTAGAGATGAAGAACATACAAATGATCGCCGCGAACGTCGGCAGAACCCAGCCCATACCGATGTCAAACAGAGGCAGTACGTTGAAAGTCGATACGTCCATACCAGCTACTTTTGCTGCATCCAATAACGCAAACAGCAAAGAAACCAACAATACCGCGCGGTATGCAAAGCGTGTATTAGGTAGTTTGCTGCGAACAAACGTTAACGCAACCAATGCAATCGCAACAGGGTAAAGTGCGAACAACACAGGAACTGACAAAGAGATCAACTGTGCAAGGCCCACGTTTGCCACCAGCGCACACACAGAACCGTTAATCAGTACCCAGTGCTTGTAAGAAAGTGATGTTTTAGAGCTGAAGAAATCAGAACACGCCGAGATAAGACCGATTGCTGTGGTTAAACATGCCAGCAATACAATCACTGAAAGAACGATTTGACCATAAGGGCCAAACAGCGCCTGAACATATTGGCTCAGAACCAAACCACCGTTGTCTGCACCCGCAGCAACCGATGCGCTGGTTGCACCTAAATAGAACAGCGAAATGTAAACGAACGCTAAGCCTGCCGCCGCAATACAGCCAGCAAAAATCAGGTATTTCGTTGTTGCAGCGCGCTCAGTGATGCCTTTGCCACGCAGCGCATCGACCATCAGCATGCCGAACATCAGTGACGCGAAGGTATCCATGGTGTTGTAACCTTCTAGAAAGCCTTTCGTCAGAGGCTGAGTTAAGTACTCACCTGTTGCGCCAATCATTTCACCCTGAGGGTCAATAAACACAGACAGAGCAAGAACCATCAGACCAATGAACAACACAGGTGTCAGTACTTTACCTATCAGGTCGATCAAGCGTCCCTGGAACCATGAAAACAGCATCGCAACGGCAAAAAAGATAACGGAGAAAGCGGTCAGGTTTGTTTGAGACGCTTCAACAAAAAATGGCTTAACGGCCATCTCATAAGCGACGAGGCCAGTACGAGGCGCAGCAAATGCCGGACCGATGATAATGAAGATCAGAGCCGCCATTACAACCGCCGCTTTTCTCGGCAGGTCTTGCGTTAGATGATCCCAAGTTCCGCCTGCCACAGCAATAGCAACGATAGTGATAAGAGGTAGACCTACCGCTGTTAGCAAGAAACCGAACATAGCTGGCATGAGGTTTTCACCGGCCAATTGACCAGCTAAAGGTGGAAAAATGATGTTACCAGCACCTAAAAAGAACGCGAATAGCATAAAGCCTACTGCGATAATATCTGTTAATTTTAATGTCTGTTTCACAGATAACCCTTGTCTAAAAATGTGTGAATGTTGTGTATGCATCGACCACTTTTTGAGCCTTTGTTTTCAACAAGTACTCGTGGTTCAATCTATAAAATAGCGCCGCATAATGACGAAAGAATCATCATTTGGCAACCGACGAGAAAAAAACACCATATTAATTTATGTTTAGAACAAAAAACCAGTCAATCCAACCAATAAAAAACAAAAAACCAGAAATTTATCTCGATCAAACAACAATACAATTTACTAACCTACAAAACAACAAACTAAACAATTAATAAACATTAGATGAAAGCACTAAAATAGAGAGTATATGCAAAACAATCATGAGTGACGAAAAATTTAAAACTAAGAGCTTCAAGTTTAAGCGTTTTTTCATCGAAGGCGGCGCAAGCGGCATGCCAGTCAGTACCGATGGCGTGATGCTTGGCGCTTGGGTTGAAAGCCCTGAAGATGCCGAGATACTCGATATTGGAACCGGTACAGGCTTGCTGGCGTTGATGTGTGCTCAACGTTTTAGTCAAGCCCAGATAACCGCACTCGATATTGAAGCAACGGCAATCGCTGCAGCTCGAAACAACTTCAGTCAATCGCCTTGGAAAGACAGGTTATGCGTGCTTCATACAGATGTGTTGAGCTTCTCCCCAAAGAAGTTGTTCCAACGAATCATTTGTAACCCGCCCTATTTCAATAGCGGAGAACAATCCAAACAGAGCCAGAGAGCAGCGGCAAGGCATACAGACTCTCTGCCTCACGACGCCCTACTTCGACGTTGTTACCAACTAGTAGAGGAAAATGGAAAAGCCAGCTTTGTGCTGCCTATCACCGAAGGTGAGCAGTTTATTGAATTAGCATTACAGCAAAGTTGGTATTTATCTCGCCTTTGCCACGTGCAGCCATCAGAGAAAAAGCCTGTACATCGCTTGTTGTTTGAGTTGGCCAAGCAGCCTTGCGATACTCAAAAGTCACACTTAGTCATTCACTCATCAGACGGATACAGCGATCATTTTGTCCAGCTAACCCGAGAGTTTTATCTTAAGATGTGAAATAACATGTGATCCTTATCACCAATCACTTTATAATGTCCGACCTTTTCGTATTTTAAGCTGTTGCGGCGGACCATTAACCAAGCCTTGCTTGTGGAGAACTCATTGTGATCAGAACTTTTGCTGAACTTGATCTAGACCCAAACCTACTTGATGCCATTGAAGATATGGGCTTCGATCGCCCAACAAAAGTCCAGGCAGAAGCAATCCCACAAGCGCTGGATGGTCGGGATATTCTAGCGTCGGCACCAACAGGTACAGGTAAAACGGCAGCATTCGTACTGCCAGCACTTCAATACCTGCAAGATTTCCCGCGTCGTAAACCTGGACCAGCGCGTATTCTGATCCTAACGCCAACTCGTGAGCTTGCGATGCAGGTGGCGGATCAAGCTCGTGCACTGGCAAAAAATACCAAACTCAACATCTTTACCATCACAGGTGGCGTTCAGTACCAAGAACATGCTGATATTCTGGCAACGACACAAGATATCGTTGTTGCAACACCTGGCCGCTTGCATGAATACATTGACGCAGAACGTTTTGATTGCCGCGCGATTGAATGGCTAATCCTCGACGAAGCCGACCGAATGCTAGACATGGGTTTTGCGCCAACAGTCGATCGTCTATCTAACGAGTGTCGCTGGCGTAAGCAAACCCTTCTGTTCTCTGCAACATTAGAAGGCAGAGGTGTTGAAGGCTTTACTGCGGACCTACTGAATGAACCTGCAGAGATCGATGCGAAGTCACCACTGCGTGAACGTAAGAAGATCGCACAATGGTACCACCGTGCAGACAGCGCAGAGCATAAACTCGATCTACTCAAGCACATCATCACGGAGCAAGCAGAACGTACAATCGTCTTCCTGAAAACGCGTGAACGTCTGGCTGAACTGCGTGGCCAGCTTGAAAGCGCACAGATTCCATGTTCATGGATTCAGGGGGAGATGCCACAAGACCGCCGTAATAACGCGATTGCACGTTTCCGTGATGGTACGGTTAACGTTCTACTGGCAACAGACGTTGCAGCTCGTGGTATCGACCTTCCAGATGTATCGCACGTTATCAACTATGACATGCCGCGCACGGCAGACGTATACCTTCACCGTATTGGCCGTACCGCTCGTGCAGGTAAGAAAGGTAATGCAATCTCGATTGTAGAAGCCCACGATCAGCCAATGATGGATCGCGTCGCTCGTTACGTGAAAGAAGACATCAAAGAGCGCTTCATCAAAGAGATGCGTCCTAAACACAAAAAACCGGTATTTAAGAAGAAAAAGAAAAAAGACGACAAGAAGAAAACCGCGAAAAAGAAAGTCGCTAAGAAGAAGTAAGCTTGTAAGTCTAAAATAGCGAAAGGGTTGGCAATGCCAACCCTTTTTTGTGTACGGAGTTTGAGCTTAGTTCTGCTCTTCGCGCTTAAAGACCAATTCTGTTGGCGTCGACTCTTCTTCGACAAAGTAGTATCCCGCCGTATCAAACTTAGTCAGGTCAGCGACACTCTCAATTCGGTTTTCGATAATGTAGCGAGCCATCATGCCACGTGCTTTCTTCGCATAGAAACTGATCACTTTGTATTGACCGTTTTTACAATCTTTAAAAACTGGCGTGATCACTTGAGCATCAAGGTTCTTTGGTTTCACCGCCTTGAAGTATTCATTTGATGCCAGGTTAATCAACACATTGTCACCTTGCGCTGAAATCGCTTCATTAAGCTTGTCAGTGATGATATTGCCCCAGAACTGGTACAAGTTAGTGCCCTTGTCGTTCGCAAGCTTAGTCCCCATTTCCAGACGGTATGGCTGCATCAAATCCAATGGCTTCAACAAGCCGTAAAGGCCAGATAGCATACGCAGATGATCCTGAGCGTAATCAAAGTCAGCTTCAGACAAGGTTTCCGCTTCAAGACCCGTATAAACGTCACCTTTGAACGCTAGGATCGCCTGACGTGAGTTTTCAGTCGTGAAGGTTTCACTCCACTCTTGGAATCGCCCTACGTTCAGATCTGCGATTTTGTCGCTCACCTTCATTAACGATGCAACATCAGCAGGCGTCAATTTACGGCAAACTTCGATCAGCTCTTTGGAGAATTCAATTAACTCAGGTTGAGTAAACTTTTCCGTTGCTAACGGAGACTCATAATCCAGTGTCTTAGCAGGAGAAACTACGATAAGCATGACTTTGACTCTATCCTTTTAATTTTATATACCGTTAAGGGTACAAAAAAAGCCATGCATTGTCTGCATGGCTTTATAAATCGTGCTAATAGCTTTTAACTATGACACTCAGTCTTTTTTGTCGCTGTACCAAATGCCTTCTTCCAACTGAGATTTCAGCTCTGGGAAATCGTTAGCATCAAATGTTGGTACCTTACCAGCGTCTAACTGACGGTTGTAGTCTTTAGCCAGCTTGATAACGATGCCGGATAGCAGAATAATCGCTACCAAGTTGACGATCGCCATTAGGCCCATCGACACGTCAGCCAGTGACCATACCATTGGCAACGAAGCTACCGCGCCAAACATCACCATACCCAGGAAGATAATTCGGAAAATGCCGATACCCGCTTTATGGTTATGCTCCAGGAAGACTAAGTTCGTTTCTGCATATGAGTAGTTTGCAATGATCGACGTAAATGCAAAGAAGAAGATCGCCACTGCGATGAAAATACCACCCCAGTCACCGACTTGTGAGCTCAATGCACGCTGAGTCAGTTCGATCCCTGTAATCTCTGTCGCCTGACCTACGTATTCACCTGACATCAGGATGATCGCTACCGTCGAAGAACAGATCACAATCGTGTCCATGAACACACCCAGCATCTGAACGTAACCCTGAGACGCAGGGTGAGGCGGATACGGTGTAGCAGATGCCGCCGCGTTTGGAGCAGAACCCATACCCGCTTCGTTCGAAAACAGACCGCGTTTTACACCGTTAATCATTGCTTGAGCGATAGCGTAACCTAAACCACCAGCAGCAGCTTCTTGTAGACCAAAGGCACTTTTAACAATCAGAGTTAGTACCGCAGGTAACTTCTCGATGTTGGCAAACATCACCACTAGTGCCAGCGCAAGGTAAAGCAGTGCCATCAGTGGAACAATCATCTCTGCAACTTTAGCGATACGTTTAATACCACCAAAGATAACCGCTGCGGATAATACAACAACGGCGATACCCACGTAGAGAGAGTCCCAGCCAAATGCCGTGTTCATCGCATTAGCAATAGAGTTAGCTTGAACGGCGTTGAATACCAAACCAAAAGCGATCATTAGGAAAACCGAGAACAGTACGCCCATCCAGCGCATGCCCAAGCCTTTTTCCATGTAGTAAGCAGGACCACCACGGTAGTTGCCATCATCATCTTTGGTTTTGTATAGCTGCGCCAGAGTACTCTCTGCAAACGAGGTTGCCATACCTAACATAGCGATCAACCACATCCAGAAGATAGCACCAGGGCCACCGGCTGTTAGTGCTACAGCAACACCAGCCATATTACCGGTACCAACACGTGCTGCAAGACTGGTACAAAGTGCTTGGAAAGAAGAAATACCAGCTTTGTCTGCTTTACGACTGTTCTTTAGAACCGAAAACATGTGTCCGAAGTGGCGGAACTGAATGAACCCCAATCGAAAGGTGAAGTAAATACCTACACCAACCAGAAGATAAACCAGAATCGATCCCCACAGAAGATCGTTCATCAAATTGATTAAGTCTGTCATGCGTACCTCAAAGTGAGCTGCGCTGGTCTATGCATCCTAGCCATCCACCAGATTGCCTGCTAAGTGTCAAAGTGTGCTTAGCTAATTAAATAGTGTTTGTTTTAAGGGCAATCTAGAATCGTAAATGTCGCTTCATGCATCCATTTTACGTACCAGCGTATTTTTTGACGGGCGGATAATGCAACCTGGAGACACAAAAATCAATATGAAACAACACGCTTAATATTGTTATTTTTCACTATAAAGTCACCAAAAAATAACATAATCAGAAGACAGACGCACCATAAAACGCAACATATTGCTTACTTTAACACAACAAGAGTAATGAACTTATAACCAATAGAGTCTCACTACAAAATTCAGGTACAAGGCTAGTATTCATAAGGTGTAACAGAAAGTTACCCCCCTAACGTTTTCTTCAGTCGACCACTATTTCATCAAAGTCGTTTTATGCAACTTTAACCTTGCCGATATGCTCTAACTGCGACCTTTTCATTAACACTGAAAAATTCACCATTTAATCGTTTTCACTGGCTCGTTTGGGCACTTTTTATGCAAGGGTGAGAAAGTAAAGTGTGATTATCGAAGTGTTTTTGCACGAAAATGTCATAATACGGACACAAATTCGAAATATGTCATGGCTATTCTCACAATTATTGTGGTAATTAAAATTCTCCACATGGAGTGGTTACAACAGTTTAGATAAACAAGGTAAGGTGGCTTATGGACGGCTTTCAACTAGATGACATTTTTAATCTGGATACTACCTCAACAACCAAATCTCGAGCCAAACCAATGAAACGTAAATGGCGAGAAATAGAAGAGATGAACGACAGACGCAACCTATTAAAAGAGCTGCGTGAACTCGATGTCTGTAATGATTACAACCTAGACGATATTAAACTCTAATTCGAACAAAAGGCACCTCATCGGTGCCTTTTGTTATTTGATATAGAGCGAATAATCAGGGAGCTAAGGGCTCTTAGGGAGAGCTTATGCCTCTTTATCACATAGTGATAATTTGCAGCATGTTCGCCCCACATTGAGCCGAAGATTTATTTGTTAGCAATTCTTAGCAAGTAAGAAAAACGGCATACAAACCCGAGCAAAATCGTGATTTACTCGGGCAAATCTCACGTTAGATGAACTCCATGTCGCTTTGACGAACGCGTTCAGCCAACTGTTTATAGCGGTCAGCTATGGTATCGCCAAATACAGGATCGTCCTCATTTTCACTCCAGAGACTCTCTACGTACTGCCAGTCTTCGGTCGTAAACAGCTCTTCGATTAATGGCAGGATCTTCCGTTCCTCTAGCTCGAGGTGACGTTTTTGAGATTCAATAAAATCTTCTAAATGTCTAACAAACACATCTTGAGGAACGACAGCGTCTTGCAAAATCATCTCAATCACCGTTGAGAACTCTTTGGTTTTTTCGGCCAGTTCTTTATGTTCCTGCTCAAGGTTTTCCACGGTCCGTTGCTTACCATAATGCTCAAGAAAATGGTGGTAGAGGATGTCCTCTTTTGGATGGTGAACTTTTTCTGAATGCGTAGAGAGGTAATCAACAATCTCGCCCACTAACGCATAGTTAATGGCACGTTCTTGTTTTATTTCATTAAGTTTGTGGCGCAATATAGCCAACAGGCGAACCATGTAGCCGTGTTCGCGTCGAATTCTTTCGATCATCATAGCGTCTCTCCTTAACACCTGCTTTTATTAAGTGTACATGAGAAATACATTGTCAGCTTGAGCGCGCTCAAAAAAACAGCGATCAGAAGCGCTTAATCGCTGTTGTTAAGCTTATACCGTCATCGGTAGATGCCAATTGATAGGTTGTTTACCTTGTGATGTAAGCAGTTGGTTTGCTTGAGAGAAATGCTTACAACCTAAAAAGCCTCGGTGAGCAGAAAGCGGAGATGGGTGAGGAGCAGCAAGGACATGATGCTTGGAACGATCAATAAACCTTCCCTTTTTCTGAGCGTGCGCGCCCCACAACAGGAATACAACCCCCTGTTGGTGTAAGTTTATTGCCTCAATGACTTTATCCGTGAACGCTTCCCAGCCAGTTTTCGAATGCGAATGAGCTCTGCCCTGCTCTACCGTCAATACGGTATTAAGCAGTAATACACCTTGCTCAGCCCAACTTTGTAAAAAGCCGTGTTGAGGAATTTCAAAACCGTCGATATCCTGAGCAAGCTCTTTATAAATGTTCACTAAAGAAGGTGGGGTTTTCACGCCAGGTAAAACAGAAAAGCACAACCCATGCGCCTGATTAGGACCGTGATAAGGATCCTGCCCTAAAATGACCACCTTAACATCATTAAACTCGGTATAACGGAACGCATTAAACACATCTTTTGCTGGCGGATAAATCGTCTTTCCCGCCGAACGTTCCGATTCAACAAAGTTTAAGGTATCGACAAAATAGCTTTGTTTTTTTTCTTCTCCGATGACATCGTGCCAAGTCGGTGACTGATTCATAGAAAGTTCCTGTCCTTAAGTGTTGCTCTATTCTAACCAGCAACACTCAAACAAACAAAAACTTACCTGCCGACTTGAGAACAGTCATCAGAGATCAGTGTTTCTGCGGCGTTCGGAAGTGACCTTGCCCCGTGATATGACGGTTAGGCGCAGGCAAACGCACCGAACGTCTGCTATGTGAAAAAGCGGTAAAAGTGTTAGGTCGAGACATAATGCAATCCTTCTTTCCTATGGCCCCAATGATCATTAAGAAAGAAAAGTGCCAACTATGACAACGGGATTAACTTTTGTTGAATTCTTGCAAGTGGTAGCCACGCAGCGTGTTAATTTCTTGATGCCAAATATCCGGATCAATTGTCTCCAAAATCAGTGGGATACCATCAAAACGAGCGTCTCTTGCTATATACTCAAAACAGTCCCAGCCGATTTCACCTTTCCCCAAAGAGTGATGGCGATCAACCCGGCTTGCAAACTCGACTTTTGAATCATTTAGATGCATCGCCCTTAAATAGTGCATCCCAACGATACGATCGAACTCAGCAAAGGTGCGTTCACAATCTTCTTTCGTTCTCAAATCGTATCCTGCGGTAAACGTATGACAGGTATCGATGCACACACCCACGCGCTCTTTATCGTCCACTTGCTCAATGATTTCAGCCAGGTGCTCAAATTTCCAGCCTAGGTTGGTACCCTGACCAGCCGTGTTCTCGATAACCGCAATCACATCTGGTACGGCTTTGTGTGCCAGGTTGATCGATTCCGCAATCATCGCTAAACACGCTTGCTCAGATACTTTTTTCAGGTGACTTCCGGGATGAAAGTTTAAAAGCGTTAGACCAAGCTGGTTACAACGCTCCATTTCATCAATGAATGCGGCGCGAGACTTATTAAGTTTCTCTTCTTCTGGTGCACCTAAGTTAATCAGGTAAGAGTCGTGCGGCAAAATACTGTCAGCACCAAAGCCAAGCATTTGGCAGTTGGCTTTAAATGCACGGATGGTTTTCTCTTCCAGTGGCTTGGCTACCCACTGACGTTGGTTTTTGGTAAACAAAGCAAAAGCGTTGGCACCGATCTCACGTGCACGTAGAGGGGCCTGATCCACGCCTCCAGCGGCAGAAACATGAGCACCGATCAATTTATTTCCAAGTTTGTTTTTCATATTTGTCATTTAATCACTTTAGACTTTCAGTATGTGTACCTAAATACAATTAGTTACATAGTTGTGGTCAAGTTGAAATCAACAAAATGTAGTAAAATCACAACAATTTAATGTTTAAAATATTTTTTAATCATTCAAAAATAGTGTAATCATTATGTTTTTAAACACTTTATTGATTTACCTCAACAAAACAACCTTAGTAAAAATAATGTTTTTGGTTGTTTTTTGACTTAAATCAATATTAAAATAGTGGTTATTAGCTATATAATACTCAGCTCAACAGAAAGTTTGAAAACTAACACCAATAAACACCACGTAAGTGGACTAGGAGACAGTGATGATCCAAGGTATCCAAATTACTAAAGCGGCAAACGACGAACTACTAAACTCTATCTGGCTACTAGATGGTGAAAAGAATGAAGCTCGTTGTGTTGCAGCATCCGCTGGCTACGAAGCAGACCAAGTGATTGCGATCAGCGATCTGGGTGAATACGAAAGCCGTGAAGTAGCAATCGAAACAGCACCAAAGATCGAAGGTGGTCAGCACCTGAACGTGAACGTGCTTAAGCGTGAAACACTAGAAGATGCTGTCGCTAATCCTGAGAAATACCCTCAGCTAACCATTCGTGTATCTGGCTACGCAGTTCGTTTCAACTCACTAACTCCAGAACAGCAACGTGACGTAATTGCACGTACCTTTACTGAGTCTCTATAATCGCAGAGACACACTCCGGTAAGTTTTGCAAACGGCGCTCATTGAGCGTCGTTTTTTTATCCAATAAAAACAAAAAGGTGGAGACTAAGCTCCACCTTTTTCATTTAGCGCGATTCAGTCTTATTGCACTCGACGCAATACGGCTTTAAGCGCTTCAAAATCTGCGTCTAAATCTTCCGATAACAGCTCCATCACAGCATGCTTCGCAAGTGGTGCTGGTAAATCGATATCAGATTCTAAGATCTCATCAACCACTTCTTTGAACTTAGCCGGGTGAGCCGTACACAGGAACAAACCTGTTTCGCCTGCTTGAAGCTGCTCATCCAGTACACGATACGCGATTGCACCATGTGGTTCACATAGGTAACCCAGTGAATTCAATTCTTTCACTGACTCAGCGCTCTGTTCATCAGAAACGGCACCTTTACCTAGTGTTTCCAAGCCCCACTCTTTTACGCGGCATAGTTCTTCAATACGCGGCCAGTTGTTAGGCTGGCTTACGTCCATTGCGTTAGATGTTGTTGCAACCGTTGGTTTTGGATCCCACTGACCGGTTTGCAGATAGCGAGGAACCGTATCATTCGCATTCGTAGCAGCAATAAAGCGTTTGATAGGCAGACCAAGTGCTTTTGCCAGCAAGCCAGCAGTTAGGTTACCGAAGTTACCGCTTGGTACAGAGATGACCAGGTTTTCACGCTCTTGTTTACTCATTTGCGCCGCTGCTTCAAAGTAGTAACAGATTTGCGCCATCAGACGGCTGATGTTGATTGAGTTCGCAGAGTTAAGACCGATTTCTTCACGCAGAGCAGCGTCATCGAACGCTTGCTTCACAAGTGCCTGACAAGCGTCGAAGTCACCGTCAATTGCTACGGTATGGATGTTCTTACCTAGCGTACAGAATAGCTTTTCTTGTAGCGGGCTGATCTTACCTTTAGGGTAAAGAATCACGACATTGATATTTTCCATGCCGTAGAAAGCATGTGCTACTGCAGCGCCGGTATCACCTGATGTTGCGGTAAGAATAGTGATCTTACCACCATCCGATACTGCAGCCAGTGATTGAGCCATAAAACGACCACCGAAGTCTTTAAACGCCAGTGTTGGGCCGTGGAAAAGCTCCAGTGCATAAACGCCATCTTTAACTTGCTTGATCGGCGCTGGGAATTGAAAAGCAGCATCAACCATAGAGTTAACCTGGTCTTCTGACAGCTCATCACCAATCAATGCGGAAAGAATTTTTGTGCTGCGTGGGACAAAGTCTTCTTCTAGCAGCGCATCAATATCATCAAATTTTGGTAATTCTGATGGAAAAAACAGGCCTTGGTTACGACCTAATCCTTGGCGAACGGCTTGGCCAAAGGAAACTTGTTCATCATTTTCTTTTATATTGTAAAGCTTCATAGCTCACTTCCTGTAACGATCGAGCCCTGTTTATCTAGACGACAAACGTGGACGAATCCTTCTTCGTTTTGTACGTAGTTTTGTTCTAACCAGCGAGCAACTCGCTCAGCGACATCTTTCTCTTTGCAAATACTGAACAGTGTCGGACCACTGCCAGAAATACCGGTTGCTAACGCGCCCGCAGATGCAGCGTATTGACGAGCGTTCGCAAAGCCTGGCAGCAGTTTCTCACGATACGGTTCTGCGATCACGTCTTTGATCATTTTCGCAGCAAGTTCCGGTTGACCAGAATGACACGCGTGAATAAAGCCTGCAAGGTGGCGACCATGAGCTATGATATCTTGTCGGCGGTATTGAGATGGTAGGATCTCTCGAGCTTCCGCAGTAGACACTTTGATACCTGGGTAAGCCATTACCCAGTACCAGTCATCAAAACATGGTACTTCCTGGCTAATAATACCCAGTTCCTCAAGCATCAACTGCACGCCACCTAGGTAACACGGCGCCACGTTATCATAGTGGATACCACCAGAAATTTTACCTTCCATCTCACCCATTAGCGCTAACAGCTCAGTTTCATCGAGTGGCTGTCCGTGGAAACGGTTTAAAGCGTCTAATGCAGCAACAATAGAACACGCACTAGAGCCCAGACCTGAGCCAATCGGCATGTTCTTCTCCAGCGTCATTTCCAATGATTTCAGCTCAATGCCTTTTTTGTCCAGCTCTCGAGCGAAGACAACCCAACAGTCGTAAACTATGTTCTCTTTTGGCTCTGTTGGTAACTTCGAGACGAAGTTACCTGCGGTTTTCAAACTGAACGGTTCAGAGCCAGCTTTCACTTGTACTCGGTCACCCAATAAGGTGCCATCGATAGGAGAGACAGCTGCTCCCAAAACATCAAAACCTACGCTTACATTACCAATTGATGCTGGGGCATAAACCACTACATCCATATCACTTGAACTCATTACTGTTATACCCCTAGTTTCCAACCTAAAGTACGCATCACATCTGAAAATACGCCTGCAGCAGTTACTTCAGTACCCGCACCGTAACCACGTAGTACCAATGGAATTGGCTGGTAGTAACGGCTGTAAAACGCTAGTGCGTTTTCACCATCTTTAATTTTGTACATCGGATCATTTTCATCAACACTTGCAATGCTTACTTTGCACTTGCCTTCGCTGATTTCACCAACATAACGCAAAACTTTGCCTTCTTCAGCTGCTTTTGCGACCTGCTCTTTAAAGTAAGCATCAGCTTCAGGTAGGCGTGCCATAAACTCATCAACACTGCCTGAATCGTCAAAGCCTGGTGGTAGTGCTTGATCAACCACAACGTCTTCTAACTCTAGCGACATTCCCGCTTCACGAGCCAGAATAAGAAGCTTACGAGCCACATCCATACCCGATAGATCATCACGTGGATCCGGTTCAGTAAAGCCGTTTTCTTTCGCGATGTTTGTCGCTTCACTCAAGCTCATGCCTTCGTCTAGCTTACCAAAGATGTAAGACAGTGAACCTGACAGGATACCGCTGAAGCGCTCAAGCTCATCACCTGCCGCAATTAGGTTTTGTAGGTTTTCAATCACCGGTAGACCCGCACCAACCGTTGTCTCGTACATCAGTTTACGACGTGAGTTGCGCGCTACATCACGAAGCTGATGGTAGTAGGCCATGCTTGCAGTGTTTGCTTTTTTGTTTGGTGTTACAACGTGGAAACCCGCCGCCAGGAAGTCTGCATATTGATTCGCAATGGCTTCACTCGAAGTACAATCGACTAAAACAGGGTTGATGATGTGGTTACGTTGCACAAGTGCGATTAGACGTGCCAGGCTGAACTCTTCTGTTGCCGAAGACATACGATCTCGCCAATGTTCCAGTGGCAGCCCTTCACTATCGAGTAGCAGGCCTTTACTGTTTGCCAAACCACATACGCGAATGATGATGCCTTTTTCAGCCAATTTCGCTTGTTGACGTTCAATCTGATCCACCAGCTCGCCACCAACACCGCCGATGCCTACGACGAAAACATCAAGGAAGTGTTTAGAATTGAACAGGTTCATGTGACAGGCTTTGATCGCCTCAGAGATCTTATCTTCAGGGATAACCGCAGAGATTGCACGCTCAGAAGATCCTTGCGCTATCGCAACGATGTTGACGTTTACTTCAGCAAGAGATGAGAAGAAACGTGAAGCAACACCACGCGATGTACGCATGCCGTCACCAACAAGGGTCACGATAGCCACATCATCAATAAACTCTACAGGTTCAAGAAGGCCATCTTTCAGTTCTAACTCAAAGGATTCTGCCAGTGTCTGTTGTGCTTTCGCTTTGTCTTGTGCTTCGATACAGAAACTGATGCTGTATTCTGAAGATGACTGAGTAATCAGTACGATTGAAACGCCAGCCGCAGACATAGCACCAAATACTCGGCTCGCCATGCCAACCATGCCTTTCATGCCCGGGCCAGAGACGTTAACCATAGTCAGGTCATTCAGTGTCGTGATGCCTTTGATCGCCAGGTTATCTTCACCAGTATCTTGACCAATCAAGGTACCTGCACCTTGCGGGTTAAAACTGTTTTTGATTAAGCATGGGATATGGAACTGAGCAATTGGAGCGATGGTTTTCGGGTGCAGAACGGATGCACCAAAGTAAGAGAGCTCCATTGCTTCCTGGTAGCTAAGTGATTTCAGCAATCTCGCATCTTCTACCAAGCGCGGATCACAGTTGTAAACACCATCAACATCTGTCCAGATTTCACAACAATCCGCACGAAGACAGGCAGCTAAAACAGCGGCTGAATAGTCAGAACCGTTACGACCTAGTGTAACCAGTTCTCCTTTCTCATTACCGGCAGTAAAACCAGGCATGATGTTAACGTGGCCTTGAGGAAGAGGCTTTTGGCGGAAGTTTTGCGTAGAAATATCAACATCAACCATCGCTTCAAGGTGATCACCTTGAGCAAAAAGGTATTCAACGGGCTCAATTAGGCTGGCCTTTTGACCTTTGGCTTCAAGTACCGCTTTCATCAGCTGGATAGAAACACGCTCACCTTTACTGATAATGCGTGCATTGACATTATTTGGGCACATGCCTAACAAGCTGATGCCATGAACAAATTGACGTAATTGAGAGAGCGAGGTTTTAACTTGATTGTCGTAGCCAGTCCCATCTAGGTTAGGCACAACGGCTTGGATTTCAGCAAAGAGCGTTTTAAACGACTCTTCTAACTCGTTAATTTGTAATTCTGCTTCACCATTTCGTAAAGCGCCTTCGATCACAGCAACCAGTTTATTAGTTGTTTTACCCGGTGCAGAAAGCACGACTGCGACTTCTTCCTGTTGAGCATTATTCGCAATAATATCTGCTGCTCGTAAAAAGCGATCTGCATCAGCCAATGATGAACCGCCAAACTTCAATACTCGCATCCCTTCCTCCAATGTATCTTCTTAAACTTGTCTAAATTTTGTATTAAGAAAGCATAAAAAAAGGCCTGTATCTTGTTGGATACAGGCCTTTCTTGTGAATTTCTTTCGCTCAGCAGCCTGCCCCAACAATGGTAATGTCGGTAATAATAATCGTGGTGGTCATTACAACGAGGCTGTTAACTGGCATAAACTAATATTCTACGAAATGTGTGTTTGCTTAACCCTACGTTTACCGAGTTTCTGGAAGAGAGTCAACAAGAAATTGTTTATTTCCCAATCTCCCAGAGATAAACTCTGCGCTATCTGACTGAAAAATAAAGCATAGTTATAAATTCAAAATTAATAAAAATTTATCTTGGCTTTTCACTCCCCATGTAAGTTTGCCAAGATAAAGTTGCATTACACCTACATTCGAAAGGATCTTTGCTAAAACGGCCAAGATCAAAAAAAAGTGCACAGCAATGCCCCTTTCACTGCAAACTAAGTGTGATCACTGTCCACGAGAATAAATTATTTGGCAAATAAATGAGCTGGCTTTCATATTATATGCTTTAATAGTGAGAAGCGTTGAGCACATACCAATAAAAATCGTGAAACACAAGGAGTGGTGAGCATGAAAAAATGGCTTTTTCTGTTACTGTTTGTCATGCCCGGTATTTCTTTAGCCGCTGAACTGCCTACCCTTCCTGGTGCATCTATTACTTCCCCACACAAATTGTTTATCTCAAGTGACAGTTATCAAACGGATAGCTTCGATGTATGGAACATCGACGGCGGTTACTCGTACGAGTTATTTGACTCTGTTGATCTTTATGTCGGGGCACGCGTTAACAATTCTCCAATTCAGAACCAGAGTGGTTTTTTAAGTGGTGTTAGCTACCACTTTAATGATCGTGTCACGGTTAAAAGTACGCTGCGTTCTTTCAAAGGGGACACCAACGAGCGTGTTGATGAAGAAGATAGTGGCCTTGCTGCCGAAGTATCTAGCCGCGTGAAGATTACTGACAAGTTAGATATTCACGCCACTTTGGACTATCAAGACTGGCAACAAGGCTTTGAGGTGGGATTAGGCTTCCGCTTCTAGAAATCGAGTTTTTCTTTTGAAATCAGAATGCCGTTCCAGTCCGCATAAACATAATGCCTTGGCTGCACTAGCTGATTTTGCATCGTTAATGTCACATTAACCTCGCCCAAGCCTCGTTTTTCTGTTTTAAACGGACAGGTACCAAGTGCTTGTACACCAATATCCATTTGAGACATTTGAGCGACATCGCGTATTGCACCATAGACGATGATACCTTCCCATCCATTCTCAATACCCAGTATGGCTAATTGATCACCGAGCAATGCTTTTTGACACGAACCATGGCCATCGACAATCAATACTTTTCCGCTGCCGTCCTGTCCAAGCACTTCTCGTACCTTGGAGTTATCGTGATAACAACGCACTGTGACAATTTCGCCAAAAAACGCACTCCGTTGTCCGAAATTCTGTAATGGCAGATTCAGCAACGTAACCTTGTCTTCAAATTGGTCACAAATATCTGGTGTTATATCGTTCATATTTCCTCCATGAATTTTCTCGCCCGAGCGACACTCGAACGAGTAGTATCCTTTTTGCGTTATACGAGTCGCTCACTCATCTTAGCGATCTTGTGTCGATTGCTTGGCTCACTACAGGCAATAAGGTAGATGTCGCCATGAGAAACATAATAAATCGCGTTTTGTTGAAACTCGTTCGCTAGTGATATAGCATTTTCTATTGAGATCTCCGCCGCAAAACTTTCTTCGTACCATTCGAAGGTTCTATCACCTACCACAACTGGCACATAATTGATGTGTTTTAGACGTTTTTCTAGCGTTTGATTAATTATGCAGTTATCTTCTTTGGACAGCAAATTACTGTATGGGTTCCAAGCAGTTATCACAACATAGCTCAAAACATTCCATTTCGTTTCAAAGCGAAAAAAAGAATTTGCATAAGCATTCCATAACGATGCGTCGATGTTCGTATTATTTTTTTCTATCATAACTCTTAAATGATTAATAACAGTTAAATTTCATCAATTGATGTAAATCAACAAACTGCATGGAATTAACATTTGAGCATTGTTAGCATGCTGTTAACAATATAAAATTCTCCGCACCTCTGGGGTGTTTACGTTTCCTATCCCAATAAGAAACTGGAAATGAAAGGTAAATATCCCATTAGAATAAAAGTCGCCACGGGATGTAGGTGAGCTGGTAAATCTCCATGGAAGGCGGATAACTGAAAGAAGTGTAATTTTGATTAACTTGATTTATTATCAAAATTTCATTACCTGTATGTTATATTTTTGCCTAGAATTTATTCTATTAGCACAATTTTGTCACAAATTTAGGTACCGCCAATGCAAACCCCGCAGATTCTGATCGTTGAAGATGAGCAAGTAACTCGTAACACTCTTAAGAGTATTTTTGAAGCAGAGGGATACGCTGTTTTTGAAGCCAGTGACGGTGAAGAGATGCACCAAGTATTATCAGACAACTCTGTCAACTTGGTCATCATGGACATTAACCTTCCAGGCAAGAATGGTCTTCTACTTGCACGTGAATTACGCGAACAAGCAAACATCGCACTGATGTTCCTGACAGGCCGTGACAATGAAGTGGACAAGATACTCGGTCTTGAGATTGGTGCTGATGATTACATCACTAAACCATTCAACCCACGTGAATTGACTATCCGTGCGCGTAACTTGTTGAGTCGCTCAATGAGCGAGAATGCCGTTCAAGAAGAAAAACGCTCAGTAGAAAAATACGAATTCAACGGTTGGGTGCTAGATATCAATAGCCGCTCACTAGTGAGCCCTTCAGGCGATAGCTACAAGCTGCCTCGTTCTGAATTCCGTGCTCTACTGCACTTCTGTGAGAACCCAGGTAAAATCCAAACACGTGCTGACCTTCTTAAGAAGATGACAGGACGTGAACTTAAGCCACATGATCGTACTGTAGACGTCACCATTCGTCGTATTCGTAAGCACTTCGAATCGGTATCAGGTACACCAGAAATCATCGCAACGATTCATGGTGAAGGTTACCGCTTCTGTGGTGATCTAGAAGACTAATTTATTCTTCATAGGTACCAAGGGCTTGCCTGCGCAAGCCCTTTTTTAATTTAAGAGGTCAATACACCTTATTGATCTTCACATACTTTTCGACCAGCCAGCGCTTTTTACCAGCATCATCCAGCAGTATCGCCAGCTCAACCCACTTCTCAGTGTTAACTTGGTTTTCCCAGGTAAAAGCAACTTCCCATTGGTTTTCGCTATGAGTCCGTGTTTCCAGTGAGTCTTCGTCCAACATCCATTGCTCATCACCTTGCTTAATTATCAAAGCCTCAACGGTAAGATTTGCGGGTAACTGCGTGTCACTTTCTAGGGAGAGAGAACCATGAAGGCTGGCTTCCTGCGACTCACCAATCGTCGGCATCAAATTGACCCAGAGGTTACTCTTGAGTTCAATATTGACTTTATTAATTGTTATCTGGCTGTCTTGTTTCCAATTCACTTCAGGAACAGCACTACAACCCGTCAGCAAAGCAGTAGCAATGGCCACTGATGCAAGTTTTTTCATGTTATTTCCTTTGTTCTAACCAACTTCTTAGTACTTGAATATCATTGAGGTATTCATTTTTTATTTCTTCGATCCAATCGGAAATATTCTCCCACCACGCAGGCATATCAGGAGACTGGGCTTTCTGCGCGACACTTTGAATGCGTTTCAGACCAATTGAACCTGCCGCGCCTTTGATTTTGTGCGCTTCTGACACGATGCCATCTTTATCTTTCGCGATCATATTGGAATCCAGAACTTCAATATAATCAGGCATCATCTCTTCAAACATTTTGATACTGTCATAAACGGGCTTTGACCCCACAATATCAACGTAAGACTCCAGCATATCGAGGTCAAGCAAATGCGTCTCTATCACCGGGGATGGGGTTGGTTCTTCCTTCACTTCAATAACCTCTACTGGCTGTGGTTTTTCCACTCTATGCACAAAGAACTTATCAATCACAGACTGGATAGCATGCACAGCTAAAGGCTTACTGATTGCATCATCCATACCATTTTGCAGATATTCTCTACGATCTTTTAGCACATTTGCTGTCAACGCAACTAATGGAGGCAAGTTATCGTAGTGCTCTCGATAGTATTTGGCGATATCGAAACCAGTCATATCGGGTAACTGAATATCGAGTAAAACTAAGTCATATTGTTCGGGAACGAAATTAACTAACGCTTCTTGTCCTGTCATGGCAACGGTGACGGAATGACCCAAGCTTTCCAATAAAGATTTCGCTACTGTCACGTTCAATTCGATATCTTCGACCATAAAGATATTTAAATGAACATTGTCGCGCTGAGCGTCGATGACAGGTTCTTCGAGAGGAACGACTGGTACATGAATAGACACGGTAAAGGTACTACCATAGCCCTCTTCACTGGTTACCGAGATATCACCACCCATCATATTGATCAGTTGTTTAGAGACAGCCAGTCCAATGCCAGTCCCCACCGCGTGTAGATTATCTTTGCCTGATTTCACTTGGTAATACATGGCAAAAATCTTATTCAATTCTTCTTCCGGAATGCCAATACCGGTATCTTCCACTTCAATAATGATAGTCGCGAAGCTATCTTCAACATCGGCACTTACCGTCATCACCACGCCACCTTCTTTAGTGAACTTCATGGCGTTGTTGACCAGGTTCCAGATAACCTGACGTAAACGGGTGGCATCGACTTCAATCGCTTTGGGTAAATCGCTCAAACGCTCTAAATCAAAGCGCAAGCCTTTCTGTTCCGCCATCAACGCGGAGATACTTTCGATTTCTGCGACAAAATCTTCGAAGTTCAGCGGCTCAGGCAACAACTCAAGTTTACGGCGATCAAACTTATCCATATCGATAATATCGTTGAAAATATTGCCTAATGTGATGGCACTGACATTGATGGTTTGCATGTACTTGCGCTGCTCTTCCGTCAGCTGGGTATCCAGCAACATGCGGCTCAAGCCGACTATGCCGTTGAGTGGGGTACGAAGCTCATGACTGATGGTGGAGATAAAGGTAGTTTTGTCCCGACTGGCTTTTTCCAGGGACTCTTCGTGGCGCTTACGCTCGGTGATATCACGTCCAAAACCAACCAAACCAAGGTGACGGCCATCCTTGCTATAGAATGGAACCTTACGCAATTCGAAGTAATGTTTGCGGCCATCCGGGTATTCCAACCATTGCTCATAGGTAATCGCCTGATTATCTGTAAAGACTTTCTGGTCCGTATCAACGATTGGCTGTGCAATTTCTTTACTGTAAACATCCCAAGGGCTTAAGCCCACCAACTGATGTTCTTTCTTACCCGTCAGCTCTTCCATGGCGCGGTTACAACCAGAGAACACACCATCTGCATTTCGGTAGTAAATCAAATCCGGAGACGCATCAATGAAAGAGCGTAATAGTGCGGTTCGCTCGGCAAGTTCTAGCTGGGTTCGCTCACGCTGAAAGACCTCATTTTCCAGGTCCTTCATCGCTTCTTCGCGTGCTTCTTCGGCTTTAATACGCTCTTCAATCTCTTGATTGAGCTTTTCAATATTCTGTTGCAACTGGAAGTTCAGTTCTTGATCGCGCGAGCGCATGTCTTTCAGCTTGGAAACCAGCTTAGTTAACCTTTGGCGCGACTCCTCCAATTGGTCGACAACCACCGACAGAAAATATACCGCCCAAGGAGTAATCAGCAGACCAAAGAACACCGAACGAACGATATCAATATCGTCCACTCGCCCCTTAAGTGCCAGGGTAATACCGACTTGTACCACGACAGCCAACGCCACCAGAGCAAGCGCCAGCAAAATTGAAAAACGGACAATTCCCAGCTTAACCAAAAGGTCGACATAATACTGGGCGAGATTTTTCATCGGTTTCATTCACGACTCCACGGCGCAAAGCTAGATATCATCCCTGAACATGAGACATTTGCCTTAGTGTTAAAAAAAGTATCAGGGGAATAATGGAAAAACACCAAGTACCAGCAGTTTAACGTGTTTGATACGGTGATTTAAACTGCTCACTATCAACTTAGAGCAAGAGGTCACAAAGCGTTGGCAATAACTTCTCTTTTATCGTTGGTGTGCTTAATAATGAACGACAAAACAGACATGGGAAAAGACTTAAAAAGGTGGTGAGAACAGATAAGGACCGAGTGGTGAACCACAGACCCAAGTAGGAAGGAAATACTTGGGAATGCAGAGTTTCATGCTAGCCGTGAGCAATTAGATATGCGTACATTGTTTAATGTTTAAGTTGGGGTTTTGTATAGATAAATGGCTGACCGGTTAAACTCCCCTGAGCGCCCTCTATGTCCAATGCACGGCCAATTTCTGTCATCGCTAACCAACGGTTTTCACACCACAAAGGGGAAAGTAACGTCGGACGACGTGCAGCTGAAGAAACCCGATGATAAACAATCTCTGCCGGCGTCATGCGAATTAATTCACTGGCGATGGCGACATACTCATCTAGCTCTGGAGCTTCCAGCTTTCCAGCTCGCCACGCTTTCGCCATGATACTACCCTCAACAATATGCAAACCATGCAATTTGATGCCATCCGTTCCCACTTCGAGTACTTTGCTCATCGTGTTCACGTTATCTTGGCGGGATTCTTTGGGTAACCCTACGATCAGATGGGTACACACTTTTATGCCTAAAGCCCGAGCTCGGTTGGTTATCTCAGCATAACATTCGAAGTCATGACCGCGGTTAATGTGCTTTAGGGTTTTATTATTGGCGGTTTGTAAACCTAGTTCCAGCCAGATCTCATAACCTTGCTCAACGTAGTCAGACAAGAGTTCCAACACAGAATCTGGAACACAATCAGGTCGGGTACCAACACACAAACCAACAATATCTGCCGCTTTTAATGCTTCTTCATACATTCTCTTGAGCACTTGAACTTCAGCATAAGTACTCGTGTATGCTTGAAAATAGGCGAGATACTTTTTCGCACGTTGGATCTCTCCTGCCCGATCACTGAGTTGATCATGAATGCTTTTAACCTGTACTTCCTCGTCGGAAAAAGACGCAACATTACAAAATGTGCATCCTCCACGGCCTATCGTGCCATCTCGATTCGGGCAGCTAAATCCACCATGCAATGTTAATTTATGAACTTTTTCACCATAGCGGCGCTGAAGATCCTGGCCTAATGTGTTAACCAATTCATGTAACTGCATAAATTTCCACCAAACAAAAATCGCAATCAATCTCACTACGATCTGTGTAACTTAATTACATACCTGCAAGAAAAAGCAAAGAATAATAGTCAATTTAAACGAATCTCAGACTGGCCAAAATCAATAAACCTGCATAAAAACATATAAAAAACGACGATGTTACGTAATTGTTAAACAAAAAATGCATATTTAAACAAAAAAAATGGGTCACAACGTCGACTTTTTCGTTGCATTATGAAGTAACAAAATTGTAGGATACTTACGCATCCCCGTTGTTTTTGTCATTTTGATTACAACACGGACTGCGGGGTTTGTCGGTGTTATCCCACTCCTACCTATATAAGTCACCAAGAAGTGACAAATTAAAAAGAGATATCACCAAGGATTGTTTTTCTCGCAACACTTTTCCTGCGAGATACGGAAAGGAATCAAGACTGGTCAACTGCGACTGGTTGCGAATCATAAATATAAAGGACAAGACGCAAATTAAATTTACCTAGACAGGCTCAGTCTGTCTGGAGTTTTCGCGTCTACATTGAACTGGAAGGATGTATCTATGGTAGATAGAGAGCACAATTCACAGGGTCTGTACACTCCAGAGCTGGAGCATGACGCTTGTGGTATCGGTTTTGTTGCTCACCTTAAAAACCGTAAATCTCATGAAGTAGTAACGCAAGCATTGGATATGCTGGCTCGTATGGAACACCGTGGTGGTCAAGGTTGTGACCCATGCAGCGGTGACGGCGCCGGTATTTTGCTGCAGAAACCTCATGAGTTTCTATTAGAAGAAGCCGTTAAACTGGGCATTAAACTGCCTTCGTTCGAAAAATACGGTGTTGGTGTTGTTCTTTTCCCGAAAGACGAATACAAACGTGAACAGTGCCGTGACATTCTAGAGCGTAATGCCAAACGCCTGGACCTTGAAGTTATCGGTTACCGCGTACTTCCAGTAGATAATTCTATGCTTGGTGCTGACCCGCTTAGCACGGAGCCGCAATTCGAACATGTATTTATCTCTGGCGGCCCAGGTGTAACACCTGAGGAACTGGAACGTAAACTGTACGTTCTGCGTAACTATACAGTGCGCGTCTGCCTGGAAAGCGTATCGAATATCAAAGACGAGTTTTATATCAACTCTATGTCGTACAAGACGCTGGTATATAAAGGCCAGCTAACGACAGAACAGGTACCACAGTACTTCCTTGACCTGCAGAACCCAACAATGGTAACTGCACTGGCACTGGTACACTCTCGTTTCTCTACCAATACATTCCCAAGATGGCGCCTGGCTCAGCCTTTCCGCTATATCGCCCACAACGGTGAAATCAATACCGTTCGCGGTAATCTGAACTGGATGAAAGCCCGTGAAGCGATCATCGAATCAGATCTGTTCACTCAGGCTGAAATCGATATGCTTCTGCCTATCTGTCAGGAAGGCATGTCTGACTCAGCCAACTTTGATATGGCACTGGAACTGCTGGTTCTTTCTGGCCGTAGCCTGCCTCACGCGCTGATGATGATGATTCCTGAAGCATGGCAGGAAAATAAAAACATGGATCCTAAGCGTCGTGCTTTCTATCAGTACCACGCCAACGTTATGGAACCATGGGATGGCCCAGCATCAGTATGTTTTACTGATGGTGTTCAAGTAGGTGCAACACTTGACCGTAACGGTCTACGCCCTTCTCGCTACACAGTAACTAAAGATGACTTCCTGGTTATGGCGTCAGAATCTGGCGTAGTAGAAATCGCACCTGAAAATGTTGAATTCCGTGGTCGCCTGCAACCAGGTCGTATCTTTGTTGCGGACCTAGAGCAAGGTCGAATCATTTCTGACGAAGAAGTGAAAGACACCATTGCCACCTCTCAGCCATACGATAAATGGGTTGAAGAGAACCTTCTTAGCCTGAAAAAACTGCCAGATGCGAGCAACCAGTTTAGCCAGCCTAAACCGGAACATCTGCTGCATCGCCAACAAGCATTTGGCGTTAGCTCTGAAGAAGTGAACGAAATCATCGTTCCAATGGCAAAAGATGGTAAAGAACCATTATCTGCGATGGGTGCGGACTGGCCACTAGCCGTTCTGTCTCACCAGTCTCAGCATCTATCAAACTACTTCAAGCAGCTGTTTGCTCAGGTAACCAACCCACCGATCGACCCGATCCGTGAGCGCATGGTTATGTCGCTGAACACCTACTTGGGTAAAGACCAAAACCTACTGACAGAAACACCGCTTCATTGTCAGAAGGTAGAGCTGGAATCTCCAGTATTGGCTAACTCTGAGCTTGAGAAGCTGCGTGCTATCGATAACGAGCACTTACAAGCGAAGACGCTAGACATCGTATTCCAGGCAAGCGAAGACAAAGGCAAGCTTGAGCGCGCACTAAAACGTATCTGCCAATACGCAGAAGACGCAGTGATCGATGGCTACTCCATCATTCTACTGACAGACCGTGCAGTAAACTCTAACCACGCAGCTATCCCAGCAATGCTGGCGGTTGGCGCAGTACACCACCACCTGATCCGTAAAGGTCTGCGTGCTAAGTGTGACATCGTGGTAGAAACAGGTGACGCGCGTGAAACTCACCACTTCGCAACGCTACTTGGTTACGGTGCAAACGCGGTTAACCCTTACCTGGTAATCGAAAGCATCATCGAACTACAGCGTACGAAAAAGCTCGATCCTGAAGCAAACCCAAGCGATTTGTTCAACAACTACCGTAATGCAGTTAACGGTGGTTTGCTGAAAATCTTCTCGAAAATGGGTATCTCAACGCTACAGTCTTACCATGGCGCACAGATCTTCGAAGCACTTGGTATTCACAAGTCAGTTGTAGACAAATACTTTACCGGTACAGTTTCTCGTATTCAGGGTCTGACTCTGGACGACATCGCGAAAGAAGTCGTAGTTCGTCACCGTATCGGTTACCCACAACGCGATATCCCAATTCAAATGCTGGATGTTGGCGGAGTTTACCAATGGAAACAACGTGGTGAGAAGCACCTGTTCAACCCAGAAACGATTTCTCTGCTACAGCAATCGACTCGAAATAAAGACTACGATCAGTTCAAGCAGTACGCGAGTGCAGTCGATAAACAGGGTGATAACGCCGTTACACTGCGTAGCCAGTTAGAGTTCATTAAGAACCCAGCAGGTTCTATCTCTATCGACGAAGTTGAACCACTTGAAAGCATCGTAAAACGCTTTGCAACAGGTGCAATGTCATTTGGTTCGATCTCTCACGAAGCTCACTCAACACTGGCTGTTGCGATGAACCGCCTGGGCGCAAAATCCAACTCAGGTGAAGGTGGTGAAGACCCAATTCGCTTCGAACGTAAAGAAAACGGCGATTGGGAACGTTCAGCAATCAAACAGGTTGCATCAGGTCGTTTCGGGGTGACCTCTTACTACCTCAGCAACGCAGATGAGCTACAAATCAAGATGGCTCAAGGTGCAAAACCTGGTGAAGGTGGTCAGCTACCTGGCGATAAAGTGGATGACTGGATCGGTGCAACTCGTCACTCGACTCCTGGCGTGGGTTTGATTTCTCCACCGCCACACCACGATATCTACTCAATCGAAGATTTGGCTCAGCTGATCTACGACTTGAAGAACGCGAACCGTGCAGGCCGTGTCAACGTGAAACTGGTATCTGAAGCGGGCGTTGGTACCATCGCATCAGGTGTAGCGAAAGCAAAAGCAGACGTTGTACTGATCGCTGGTTTCGATGGCGGTACAGGTGCGTCGCCAATTTCTTCGATTCGTCACACAGGTCTTCCTTGGGAACTCGGTTTGGCAGAAACACACCAGACACTTCTGAAGAATGGTCTGCGTAACCGTATCGTTGTTCAGGCTGACGGTCAGATGAAAACACCTCGTGACCTTGCAATCGCAACGCTATTGGGTGCTGAAGAATGGGGCGTGGCAACCGCTGCATTGGTTGTTGAAGGCTGTATCATGATGCGTAAGTGTCATAAGAACACCTGTCCTGTTGGTATCGCAACTCAGAACAAGACGCTGCGTGAGCGCTTTGATGGCCGCGTAGAAGACGTTGTGACCTTCTTCCAGTACATGGCTCAAGGTCTGCGTGAAATCATGGCTGAACTTGGTTTCCGCACTATCGACGAGATGGTTGGCCAAGGCCAGAAACTGCGTGTTCGCCAAAACGTTTCACACTGGAAATACAAGAACCTGGATCTGTCTCCTGTCCTACACGTTGAGCAACCACGTGAAGCTGACGGTGTACACAACCAAACGGTACAGAACCACAACCTTGAATCAGTACTTGACCGTAAGCTGATCCAAGCAGCGATTCCTGCTCTGGAGAAAGGTGAAGCAGTTAACGCTGAATTCCCTATCGTCAACACTGACCGCTCTGCGGGTACTATGTTGTCGAATGAGATTTCGAAGGTTTACAAAGACCAGGGTCTACCACAGCCAATGAACGTGAAGTTCAACGGTTCTGCAGGTCAGTCATTCGGTGCATTCCTTGCGAAAGGCGTGAAGTTCGAAGTTGAAGGTGATGCGAACGACTACTGGGGTAAAGGCTTGTCTGGCGGTACGTTAGTACTGTACCCAGACGCAAACTCTAGCATTATTGCTGAAGACAACATCATCGTAGGTAACGTATGTTTCTATGGTGCAACTTCTGGTGAGTCTTTCATCCGCGGTATGGCTGGTGAGCGTTTCTGTGTTCGTAACTCTGGCGCGAAAGTTGTCGTAGAAGGCGTCGGTGACCACGGCTGTGAATACATGACTGGCGGCGCAGCGATTATTCTTGGCTCAACGGGTCGTAACTTTGCAGCGGGTATGAGTGGCGGTGTTGCGTACGTATGGGATAAATCAGGTGACTTCGAGTCAAAACTGAACCCAGAACTCGTAGACCTGGATCCTATCGAGCAAGAAGACAAAGATCTGTTACTCGACATGCTAACTAAGCATGTTCAATTCACAGGAAGTGAAGTAGCTCAGTCATTCCTAGACAACTTTGAAGCTAGCCTGACCTCAATGGTTAAGGTTATGCCGCGCGATTACAAAGCGGTCCTTCAAAAACGTAAGGCTGAGGCACAACAAACTGAAGCGGAGGCAGTGTAATGGGTAAGCCTACTGGATTTTTAGAGCATGGTCGTGAACTTCCACAGAAGATCGATCCCGCTGAACGTATCAAGAACAACAAAGAGTTCGTTCTGAACGAGGAGTTTGGTAGCAAGATCAATACTCAGGCTTCTCGCTGTATGGACTGTGGCGTGCCGTTTTGTCATAACGGCTGCCCGATTGGTAACATCATCCCAGAATTTAACGATGCGGTTTACCGCGATAGCTGGGAAGAAGCATGGAACATTCTGAGCTCGACGAACAACTTCCCTGAATTTACGGGTCGTGTATGTCCAGCACCGTGTGAAAGTTCTTGTGTACTTGGTATTAACCAAGACCCAATCACCATCTGTAATATTGAGAAAACCATCGTGGAAACGGCGTATCGTGAAGGATACGCCAAGCCAAAAACACCACGTTCTCGTACTGGTAAAACCGTTGCAATCATCGGTTCAGGCCCTGCGGGTCTGGCTGCGGCTGAACAGCTGAACAGCGCGGGTCACTCAGTGACGGTATTTGAACGCGATGAAAAAGTTGGCGGTCTGCTACGTTTTGGTATCCCTGACTTTAAGCTGAGCATGGAAGTGATCGATCGTAAGATCAATCTGATGGCTGAAGCGGGTGTTGAATTCAAAGTAAACCAACACGTTGGGGTTGACGTAAACGCACAGCAGTTACGTCAGGAGTACGATGTCGTCCTTCTGACTGGTGGTTCTACGGTTCCTCGTGACCTTCCGGTACCGGGACGTGAGCTAAACGGCGTTTACTTCGCAATGCAGTTCCTTGGACAGAACAACCGCCGCGCAAACAACATGGATCTAAAAACAGAAGAGATTCATGCTGCTGGTAAACATGTTGTCGTTATTGGTGGTGGTGATACAGGTTCTGACTGTGTTGGTACCTCAAACCGTCACGGTGCAGCGAGTGTGACTCAAGTTGAGATCATGCCAATTCCACCAGAAAAACGCCCTGCGAATATGCCGTGGCCACAATACCCAATGATCCTTCGTACTTCGACTTCTCACGAAGAAGGGGTAGATCGTCACTGGAACATCCTGACCAAGGAGTTCATTGGCAACGATAAAGGTGAAGTAACGGGTCTACGTATTGCTGACATCGTATGGGAAGATGCAAAACCAGGCGAACGCCCAAGCTTTAAAGAAGTTGAAGGCAGTGAGCGAGTGATTCCATGTGACATGGCATTCCTAGCGATGGGCTTCTTACATCCTGAACCAACAGGTGTGCTGGCTCAGCTAGACATCGCTCTTGATGATCGTGGCAATGTTGCAACTCAGGGCTTTGCGACTAACCAAGAAGGCATTTTCGCTGCAGGCGATATGCGTACAGGTCAATCACTGGTTGTTCGTTGTATTAACGAAGGTCGTGAGTGTGCTCGTTCTATCGATGAATACCTGATGGGCGGAACCCATCTGGAAGCTAAAGCAGACTCGCTGATGCTCTCTGCATAATAGTGGGGGAGATACACTCCCCCCACTCTTTCTGCGTTTTAAACAGCCAGCATTTATATTGTGGGCTGTTGTCCTAGAAAGAAAACAATTCCTTCCAATCTTTCTATTTTGACCAGCATTTTATGCTGGTCTTTTTTATTTCTCACAGACGTAAATATTACTTTATTGTAACAATCAAATTTATATCCAATTGAAATTATTGAACAATCCCAGCCAATTAAATGGTAATTACCAGATTTACGTGATCATCCACTAATAACTTGACCTTTTTTACAATAAGCTATAGCTTGTGAAGTTGATGAAAATAAAACAGACAAAACTTGTTAAATATTTCACAACTTTTATTGAATAAATATACATAAAATTATAAAAATGACGCATAGTTAGTCATCAGTATCAACATAAGCAGTGTTGATATATCTGTCGGGATGACAGATAAGCAAAGGGAGAATTGCAATGGCTCTTTATGATCCAAGTCTTGAGAAAGACAACTGTGGATTTGGCTTGATCGCTCATATGGAAGGCGAGCAAAGTCACAAGCTGGTTCGTACAGCAATTTCTGCACTTGACCGTATGACCCACCGTGGTGGTATTGCCGCCGATGGTAAAACAGGTGATGGTTGTGGTCTTCTACTTCAAAAGCCCGATTCCTATTTACGTCTAGTCGCTGAAGAGCATGGCTTTAACCTTGGCAAGCAATATGCCGTAGGGATGATATTCTTTAGCCAGGATCCTATCAAAGCTCAACAAGCACGAGAAATCGTGAATAAAGAACTCGCCCAAGAAACGCTAACCATAGCGGGCTGGCGAGAAGTACCAATAAACTCTGAAGTTCTGGGTCCAATAGCCCTGCACTCAGTACCAAATATCCATCAGGTCTTTATCTCCGCACCAGCAGGATGGCGTGAACGAGATATTGAACGCCGTCTATATATAGCTCGACGTCGTATTGAAAAGCAGATCACGGAAGATCCAGATTTTTATATCTGTAGCTTATCTACGCAAGTATTGGTGTATAAAGGGCTCTGCATGCCGGCAGACTTGCCACGTTTCTATCTGGATCTTGCCGATCTACGTATGGAATCGGCAATTTGTCTATTCCACCAGCGTTTTTCAACCAACACACAGCCACGCTGGCCCCTAGCGCAGCCGTTCCGCTATCTGGCACATAACGGTGAGATCAATACCATTGAAGGCAACCGCCAGTGGGCACGTGCTCGTGCTTACAAGTTCTCATCTCCGTTGTTACCTGATCTTCAAACCGCCGCGCCATTCGTTAACGAAACTGGCTCAGACTCTTCCAGCTTAGATAATATGCTGGATCTATTCCTGGCTGGTGGTATGGATATCTTCCGTGCAATGCGCATGCTTGTTCCGCCAGCATGGCAGAACCACCCGGACATGGATCAGGATCTGCGCGCTTTCTACGATTTCAACTCGAAACACATGGAACCATGGGACGGCCCAGCGGGAATTGTATTGTCTGATGGTCGTTACGCCGCATGTAACCTGGATCGAAACGGTCTGCGTCCGGCGCGTTATGTGATCACCAAAGACAAATTGATCACGCTTGCTTCTGAGATCGGTATTTGGAACTACGCACCAGATGAAGTGGCGGAAAAAGGCCGTGTTGGCCCCGGCGAGCTACTGGTTGTCGATACCCGAAAAGGTAAATTGTGGCAATCTAGCGAGATCGACAACGATCTGAAAAGTCGTCACCCATATCGTGAATGGATGGAAAACAACGTACGTAAACTGACACCGTTTGCAGAACTGTCTGAAGATCAGGTTGGCGAGCGCACTTTTGACGAAGACTTGCTCAAGACCTATCAGAAGCAATTCGCCATGAATAACGAAGAAGTCGACCAAGTACTGCGTGTTCTCGGCGAAATGGGACAAGAAGCAGTGGGCTCGATGGGTGATGATACCCCAATGGCCGTATTGTCTTCCAAAGAGCGCCTGGTTACCGACTACTTCCGTCAGAAATTTGCTCAGGTGACTAACCCGCCGATTGACCCATTACGTGAACAGCACGTGATGTCACTGGCAACCAGCATCGGTCAGGAGATGAACGTCTTCTGTGAAACCGACGGACACGCGCATCGTGTCACGTTCGACTCACCGGTTCTGCTTTATTCTGATATGCAGCAACTGCTTGGGCTGAGTGACGATCACTATCGCAATACCATTCTCGATATCAACTATGATCCGGAAGAGAGAAGCCTCGAGGAAGCGATTCACTTCCTGTGTGATCAAGCGGAACAAGTGGTTCGTGAAGGCACGGTTCTGGTTGTGCTGTCTGATCGCGCTTTGGTTAAAGGTAAGCTGCCAATCCCTGCGGCAATGGCGGTAGGGGCGGTACAAACTCGCCTTGCCAATGCCAACTTGCGCTGTGATGCCAACATTGTGGTCGAAACCGCAACAGCACGAGATCCACACCAATTTGCCGTTCTGCTTGGCTTTGGTGCCACAGCGGTTTATCCGTACTTAGCTTATGAAGCTCTCGGTAAGCTGGTCGATGATGGTGTACTAAACAAAGAATACCGCGACGTGATGCAAAACTACCAGTACGGCATCAACAAAGGCCTGTACAAAATCATGTCGAAAATGGGGATCTCAACCATCGCCTCATACCGCTGTTCTCAACTATTTGAAGCGGTAGGTTTAAGTCAGCAAGTCGTTGATCTCTGCTTTAAAGGTGTCGCGACACGAATTGCCGGAGCAAACTTTGAAGATTTCCAGCAAGATCTGACTAACCTTTCCCGTAAAGCTTGGACAAAACGTAAGTCGATCGAACAAGGTGGTTTGCTGAAATACGTTCACGACGGCGAATACCATGCCTACAACCCAGATGTGGTAGGTACGCTACAAACCGCGGTGAAATCAGGCGACATCAATGACTATCAAACCTATGCGAAGCAGGTAAACCAACGTCCGGTTGCTATGCTGCGTGATTTAATGACATTGAAGAAAGCCGAGTCTCCGTTGTCACTGGATAAAGTCGAGCCGAAAAACGATCTATTCAAACGTTTCGACTCTGCTGCGATGTCTATCGGTGCATTGAGCCCAGAAGCACACGAAGCACTGGCAACGGCAATGAACCGTCTCGGAGGTTATTCAAACTCTGGTGAAGGTGGTGAAGACCCTCGCCGTTTTGGTACCGAGCGTAACTCTCGCATTAAACAGATTGCCTCAGGTCGATTTGGGGTTACTCCGCACTACCTCACCAATGCGGATGTCCTACAAATCAAAGTCGCTCAAGGGGCGAAACCGGGTGAAGGTGGCCAGCTTCCGGGACATAAAGTCACGGCTGAAATTGCTAAGCTGCGTTATTCAGTGCAGGGCGTGACGCTGATCTCCCCTCCTCCACACCACGATATTTACTCGATTGAAGATTTGGCTCAGCTGATCTTCGACCTAAAGCAAGTCAACCCGAAAGCACTGGTTTCGGTGAAGCTTGTATCTGAACCAGGTGTTGGCACTATCGCTACGGGCGTGGCAAAAGCTTATGCTGACCTTATCACTATCTCTGGTTATGACGGTGGTACGGCCGCGAGCCCACTAACCTCGGTGAAATACGCTGGTAGCCCTTGGGAGCTAGGCCTAGCTGAGACTCAACAAGCTCTGGTTGCCAACGGTCTGCGTCATAAAATTCGCTTGCAGGTCGATGGTGGTCTGAAAACAGGTTTAGACGTCGTAAAAGCGGCGATCTTAGGGGCGGAAAGCTTTGGTTTTGGTACCGCGCCAATGGTCGCTATGGGTTGTAAGTTCTTGCGTATCTGTCACCTTAACAACTGTGCGACAGGTGTTGCGACTCAGGATGAAACCCTGCGTAAAGAGTACTTCAAAGGCTTGCCTGAAATGGTGATGAACTACTTCACAGGCCTTGCGGAAGAAGTACGCGGTCTGCTTGCAGAGCTTGGGGTCGAAAAGCTGACCGACTTGATTGGCCGTACCGACTTACTTGAAGCTGTAGAAGGTTTCACCGCAAAACAAACCAAACTAGATTTATCTAATATTCTGGAAGCACCGGTTTCTGCTGAGGGACACCCTCTATTTTGGACAGAGCCAAACACACCATTTGATAAAGCAGAACTCAACCAACAAATCGTTGACGATGCCATTGCTGCTGTAGAAGAGGGCCGTTCAGCCAGCTTCTACTACAATGTGATCAATACGGATCGCTCAGTAGGCGCTCGTCTATCTGGTGAAATCGCGCAGCGCTATGGTAACCAAGGATTGGCGGCATCACCGATTAAACTGCACCTCGATGGTACGGCAGGACAGTCATTTGGGGTTTGGAACGCCGGTGGTGTAGAACTTTACCTGACTGGTGATGCCAACGACTACGTCGGTAAAGGCATGGCGGGAGGCAAGATTGCTATCAAGCCACATTTGGGCACCGCCTTCAAATGTAACGAAGCGACCATCATAGGTAACACCTGTTTATATGGCGCGACGGGCGGCAAACTGTTTGCTGCAGGTAAAGCTGGCGAGCGTTTTGGTGTGCGTAACTCAGGCACCATCGCTGTGATTGAAGGCGCAGGTGATAACGCATGTGAATATATGACAGGCGGTATTGTTGCTGTTCTTGGTGAAACGGGCGTGAACTTTGGCGCGGGTATGACAGGTGGATTTGCCTATGTGCTGGATGAGAAACAAAGCTTCCAAGGTCGTGTGAACAACGAATCGGTTGAAGCTATTTCACTGTCTGATCTGTTCATCCACCAAGAACATCTTCGTGGTCTGATTGCAGAGCATTTAGAAGAAACGGGCTCTAGTCACGCAGAGCATATTTTAGCGAACTTTGATGAATGGATTCCGAAGTTCTACTTGGTGAAACCTCAAGCGGCAGATCTAAATACGCTGCTTGGTCACCAAAGTCGCAGCACTGCTGAACTGCGCGTTCAAGCCCAATAAATCATGGAGGATGTTTGAATCATGAGCCAGAACGTTTATCAATTTATCGATGTTCAACGCGTAGATCCGGCGAAAAAGCCAATTAAAATTCGTAAGATTGAGTTTGTTGAAATCTACGAACCGTTTACTAAGCAACAGGCATCGGCACAGGCTGACCGTTGTCTGGATTGTGGTAACCCATACTGTGAGTGGAAGTGTCCGGTGCACAACTATATTCCTCAATGGCTGAAGCTGGCTAATGAGGGGCGAATTCTGGAAGCCGCTGAGCTGTCTCACCAAACCAATAGCTTACCGGAAGTGTGTGGCCGCGTTTGCCCGCAGGACCGCTTATGTGAAGGGTCATGTACACTCAATGATGACTTTGGTGCCGTCACCATCGGTAACATCGAGAAGTACATTAACGATAAAGCCTTTGAGATGGGCTGGAAGCCGGATATGTCCAAGGTTGAATGGACAGACAAGAAAGTCGCCATTATCGGTGCTGGCCCTGCGGGTCTCGCTGCTGCCGACATCTTGGTTCGTAACGGAGTGAAACCTGTGGTGTTTGACCGCTACCCTGAAATTGGTGGCCTGCTGACCTTCGGTATCCCTTCATTCAAACTTGAAAAAGGGGTCATGGAAAATCGTCGCCGCGTTTTCACTGAGATGGGCGTCGAGTTCCGCATGAATGTCGAAGTCGGTAAAGATGTGCAGATGCAAGAACTTATCGATGAGTACGATGCTGTTTTCCTTGGTGTAGGTACATACAAAAACATGCGTGCCGGTTTGGAAAATGAAGAAGCACCAGGTGTATATGATGCCCTGCCATTTTTGATTTCCAACACCTATAAAGTGATGGGCCTGAAAGATAGTCAACCATATATCGATATGGCGGGTAAAAAAGTCGTGGTACTTGGTGGCGGTGACACCGCAATGGACTGTGTGCGTACTTCTATTCGTCAGGGTGCCTCCAACGTCATTTGTGCGTACCGTCGTGACGAGGCCAACATGCCGGGCTCACGTCGAGAAGTTAAAAATGCCAAAGAAGAAGGCGTGAAATTCATGTTCAACCTTCAACCTCTGGGGCTAGAAATCGATGCCTCTGGTAAGGTGACTGGCGTGAAAGTGGTGAAAACCGCACTAGGTGAGCCTGATGAAGCAGGCCGACGACGCCCAGAACCTGTTGAAGGAAGTGAGCATGTATTAGCTGCTGACGCGGTGATCATGGCATTTGGTTTCCAACCACATCAAATGGATTGGTTAACCCCTTTCAATGTTGACCTCGACCAGTGGGGCCGAATTAAAGCGCCTCTGAAACAAGAGTTTCAGTATCAAACCAGCAACGAGAAAATCTTTGCCGGGGGTGATGCGGTACGCGGCTCTGACCTCGTGGTTACGGCCATCGACGAAGGCCGAAAAGCAGCCGAAGGTATCCTCGACTACCTAGAAGTCTAATTTCAACCCGTCAAACTTCTCAAAAGGACCCTATTGTTGGGTCCTTTTTTCTTTTACTACATATAATTACCCAATACCAATCGTAGTAAATTCCTACCACAAGGAATCCATTCCATGAAAACATTTGCTCTCCTTTCTATCGTTCTTTTCAGCTTAACCGCGTGCAGCCAAGGAGTACCAACCATGACCGATCGCTCTCAAACACCATGTGGTAACAAGCCAAACTGTGTTTCCACCCAAGATTCTCGTGACGAGCACTACCTTGAGCCATTTGTCCTGACCGACGCTGCTACTTTAGATGCCATCGAACAAGCGGCACTTAAGTTACCAGGGGCAAAAACGGCGGTAAAAGAAGGTGATTACCTGCGTATTGAATGTACGTCGAAAATCATGCGCTTTGTTGATGATCTCGAGCTAAAAATCAGTGACGATAAGCTCATTGTTCGCTCTGAATCGCGTATTGGATACTCTGATTTCGGCGTCAACCGAAAGCGAGCGAATCAATTGCGCGCAGAACTCTCTGACGCAGGACTCATCAAATAGAAAACTGGCGATGGGGAGTGTTATACTCTCGGCCGAATACATATTTTATCCAAAGAGAGTGTTATGAAAGTCGGTATCATCGGTGCGATGGAACAAGAAGTGACCATCCTGAAAGAAGCAATGACAAACTGCCAGACGGTTAACAAAGCTGGCTGTACGTATTTCTCTGGTCAAATTAACGGTGTAGATGTGGTACTTCTGCAGTCAGGTATCGGTAAAGTTGCCGCCGCTGTAGGTACCACTATCTTACTTGATGAATACCAACCTGACGTTGTGATCAACACAGGCTCGGCTGGTGGTTTCGATTCAAGCCTGAACCTAGGCGACGTAGTTATCTCAACGGAAGTGCGTCACCACGATGCAGATGTAACGGCATTCGGTTACGAAATGGGGCAAATGGCTGGCCAACCAGCGGCATTTAAAGCCGATGAAAAGCTCATGGAGCTTGCAGAAAAAGCACTGGCACAAATGGAAAATAAACACGCGGTACGCGGTCTAATTTGTACGGGTGATGCGTTTGTTTGTACTGCAGAGCGTCAGGCATTTATTCGTCAATACTTCCCATCAGTGATTGCAGTAGAAATGGAAGCATCCGCCATTGCCCAAACTTGCCATCAGTTCAACACGCCATTTGTGGTTGTGCGCGCGATTTCAGACGTAGCAGACAAAGAATCACCAATGAGCTTTGAAGAGTTTTTACCGTTAGCGGCGAAGAGCTCTTCCGAAATGGTATTCAAAATGCTTGAGTTGGTAAAATAAAGCACGTGAAGCCAATCACGCAGGTTAAATAAATCGAACCTTTCATGGACGAAATTTTTCAGCAACTTTATACCAATGGCGCGCTCCTGGTAATGTGGAGCGCGCTGCTATTTCATTTAATACTGCCTATCCCTCATTCCGCTCATCCCTTAGCCTTATGGCGAAAAATAGCCGAGCAGCTGGCCATAAAGGTGAATCGACACCATAGCTATTCGCAAAGCATACTCGCAGGCAGCCTCTCCATTATCCTCATGCTCATGCCTTGTTTGGCATTACTGATCGCACTCAAACCTTTAGTCTGGAAAGCACCACTGTACGAGCTCGCCCTATTGTTGCTTGCGTTAGATTGGCGAAGCAGCGAGAGGTTGACCAAACAACTCGTCAACGCCATGTCTAAAGAGGACAAACCGCTTTGTCGTCAACGGCTACAACCGTACCTCAATCGTGATACCGAAAGCCTTTCGCTCGTAGGCATTGGAAAAGCGGGCGCAGAGACCATCATTATGGGGTACGGTAGAAATGTCATCTGTGTTTTGTTCTGGTATGCACTGACGGGTGGTATCGGCGCTTTCCTTTACCGACTCATCGCAGACCTTGCACGCACCTGGTCACCAAGCCGTAAACAGTATTCACCATTTGGCAAGCCCATCATTCAGCTTCTCGCCGCACTTGAAGTCATCCCATTGCGTTTGTTCGCTCTGTTTATCGCATCAGGCAAGAGCCTATCCACTGTTATTAGCGGGATAAAACAACAAGCCCAATCCTGGCCGTTACCCGGGCCTGCATGGTTGCTCTGTAGTATCGGACACAAGTTGCAGCTCTCTTTGGGTGGACCAGCCCTTTACCAAGGAACACGCGCCGAGAGAGCGAAATTAGGCGGACGCATTGCGCCTTCCGCCATACATCTGGCACAGATCCAAACCCTGCTGGTTTGGCGTATCTTTGCCTGGATTGTTATCCAAAGCCTTCTTCTAGGACTGATTTATCAAGGATTATGATGCATAAAATTGCCGTATCACTTTCACTGTTCTTTTCGTCTATTACCCTGGCGAACGAGCCAGCTCAACGCATAATAAGCTTAGCGCCACACGCGACAGAACTTGCCTATGCCGCAGGGCTGGGAGACAAACTGATCGCAGTAAGCGAGTCGAGTGATTACCCTGAGCAAGCGAACAAGCTGGAAAAAGTTTCTAATTACCAAGGAATTAAACTAGAACGTATCATTGCGCTTCGTCCGGACTTGGTCATTGCCTGGCCTTCAGGCAATCCAGCCAAAGAACTGGAAAAGCTCGCCCAGTTTGATGTACCTATCTATTACTCGACGACGGATTCACTGGAGGAGATAGCTGATAACATCGAGCAATTGAGTCACTACAGCGAAAACCCACAAGTAGGCCAACAAGCCGCCGAAGATTTTAGAGCCGGATTAAAGGCACTCAAAGACAAATACAATACTGAAGATAAAGTCCGCTATTTTTACCAGCTGAGTGAAAAGCCGATCATCACCGTCGCAGGAAAAAACTGGCCGAGCGAAGTGTTTAGCTTTTGTGGCGGCGAAAATATATTTGCCAATGCAGGATCCCCCTACCCTCAGGTCAGCATCGAGCAAGTCATCACTCGCCAACCGGATGTCATTTTTACTTCGCGTCATGCAATGAGTAGTGACGGGATGTGGTCTGAATGGAAGAATGAGGTGCCGGCTTTAAGAGATGGACATATTTGGTCATTGAATGCTGACTGGATCAACCGCCCGACACCTAGAACACTTAACGCCATCACAGAAGTGTGTGATCACTTTGAAAGCGTTCGCCAAAAAGGCTAACGTTTTTGTGGTAAATACCGTACAATTTGCGCCCATTTTTTATCACTCGTTGTAAAGGTACCAAGTAACATGGATTCCATGCTGCTTTATTTGATCGACTTATTCGGCACCGCTGTTTTCGCCATTTCTGGTGTATTACTGGCAGGCCGGTTAAAGATGGATCCATTCGGAGTTATTGTACTTGGTAGCGTTACTGCTATCGGCGGAGGAACAATCCGAGATATGGCACTGGGTGCCACACCTGTCTTTTGGGTCACTGACACGACTTATCTCTGGGTTATCTTTATCACCTGTCTATTAACTTTGTTGATCGTCCGTCGTCCCAAACGCCTTCCTTGGTGGGTTTTACCCGTTTGTGATGCCATTGGCCTTGCTGTATTCGTCGGTATCGGAGTAGAAAAAGCCCTGGCTTATAATGCTTCAGGCATGGTCGCTGTGATCATGGGCGTTATTACTGGCTGTGGTGGCGGCATCATACGTGATGTACTGGCGCGCGAGGTGCCGATGGTACTGAGAAGTGAAGTGTATGCGACAGCCTGTATTATTGGCGGGATATTTCATACCACCGCTGTCGCAATGGGCTATGACCATTCAACGGCGATGATCGCTGGAGTAAGCTCAACATTGATCATCCGTCTTGGGGCGATCCGCTGGCACTTGTCTTTGCCTACATTCGCCATCAATCGCTAGTTACCCCCTAGCCAAGAACACTTTTAAGAGCCGGTCCTGACATCGGCTCTTTTTATTTGTTCTATTATGCTCGCTTACTGTTCTACATTTGGTTAAATTGGACCTACTATTCCCTATTTTCATTAATTGGTATGTTATTAGAAGGCATTGAGACGTTACTAGTTCTAAGCAAAGAGAAGACCATGAGCCGTACGGGCAGTCAGCTCTATATTAGCCAGTCTGCCGTGAGTAAACGTATTGCCAACCTGGAAAAAAAACTAGGCAAAAAGCTGATTGAGCCGCATGGTCGACATATCAAACTGACCTCAGACGCGACTGCCCTTATCAGTATGATTGAGCCAACCTTCAACGAGTTGATAGGCCAAATCCACGATCAACAAGTGATCGAAGATACGTCGCTAATTAAGATCGACTGCTCCGAAACCTTGGTTGCTGGTTATCTGAGTTTGATCATGCAAGCGCGATTCTCAGAAGATCCCTATCTTCGTATCTCCACTAATCACACGCCGAGAATCATCGAAAACGTAAAATCAGGCAAAGCAACGCTTGGATTCTGCGCCGGCTATTTACCCCCTCATCACGGCCTAATGAGCTTTCACTTAGCCGACGAGCCCTTCTCAATAATCAGTAAATACCCACTGACCACGTTGCCAAAAGCAGTACTGACCAATGATTTAGATAACCCTGCTAACACTTACCAACAGGCGATTTTATCTAAACACAACATCGAGCCCCTGATGCAGATGGACTCTTATACCGCAGCCGCACAATTAGCTTTGGGTGGTATGGCCCCCGCTTTGATCCCCAAATCCATCGTCAATACACTTAATATCGACGCCAAATACTGTTTTGAATTCGAGGAACTCACTCATCTTATTCGGCCAATTAACATCTGCTTGCGCCACAACACCTCACGAAATCAACGGGTTAAAACATTGATAGAAGCCATTGCTGATGTTGTTGCCAAAGAAGTTTTATCGCCATCAACATCGACATCGTAATCACTAAAGGTCGAATCCATTTTTGCCCTTTCGTCACCACGACTTTCGCCCCTAGTTGAGCGCCAATAAAACCACCAACCGCCATAGTTAAGCCTATCTCCCATACTGGCAGCCCGGCTAATACAAAAAACAACAAAGCGGCAATATTAGAAGTGAAGTTAAGGATCTTAGTTCGCGCCGTTGCATCAACTAAAGAGAAGTGACCCAGAACAACAAAGCAAACCGTAAAGATAGAGCCTGTCCCTGGTCCAAAAAAGCCATCATAAAACCCTACGCCACCACCAATACAGAGCGCAAACATGGCCTCTGATAGCTTAGGGTCACCACCGGTCTTTTTCGTTGTTGGTGCCAGTAAAAAGTAGAGTGAAATTGCGATGAGCAAAACGGGAATTAAGCTGGTAAGAATGCCAGCATCAATAAATTGCACCGCCTCAGCACCGATTGCGGAGCCAATGAAAGTACATGAGATAGCAACACGCATTTCTTTTAGGCTGACGATGCCATTACGCACAAAATACCAGCTGGCGGAAAAGCTGCCGAATGAGCTTTGCAGTTTATTGGTTGCTAGCGCCTGAGTTGGGCTGAGCCCCGCAGCCAGTAATGCTGGAAGCGTCAACAAACCGCCGCCACCAGCCATGGCATCAATAAACCCTGCTGCTGATGCTACAAAAAACAGTGCAGCTAAAACCTCAAACGTAATTTCCACTTATGCTTCCTTGTCAATGAGATACCAAAAAGAAGGCAACGGTAGCATTAATCGAAGCAAGGACAAAAGGAAAGGCAAGATACCAACCTATTCCAGATTTTCATCAGTGTTGGTTTGGGAAATCTAATATCAACCTAAGTAAGCAAGTGGTCATGCTTAATTATAGAGAACCAGAAAACAGGCATCGAACACAAACACGCATCAACCCATCCATGGGGCTTCGATTTGCCATCCATGGCAAATAGAGTTTGTTTATCGACCCCAGTTCCCTGACCAGTTAATTTTCCGGATTGGTATCAGTTGGAAGAATCTAATACAAAAAAGCCCGCTCAACAGAGCGGGCAATGAGGTTGTCATATAAGCTCTGATTAACGAGCTTACTGATTTTTATCTATTACGCTTCTAGACTTGCTTTCACTTTAGCGTGTAGCTCTTGAACAGAAGTTACTGACGCTTTTGCATCTGCAGTGTGAGACATACACGTAGCGAACGCTGCATTCAGTGTCGTTGTGTAGTTCACTTTCTCTGCCAATGCGCCACGACGTAGAACTTTCGAATCTTCAATCGCTTGACGACCTGCAGCCGTGTTTACGATGTAGGTGTATTCGTTGTTCTTGATGCGGTCAAGAATGTGTGGACGACCTTCGTGTACTTTGTTTACCAGACGTGGGTTGATACCCGCTTCGCCTAGAATCACTGCAGTACCGTGTGTTGCATCCAACTGGTAACCTAGTTTCACTAGCTTAGACGCCAGGTCAACAACACGCTCTTTATCGCCTTCACGTACTGACAGTAGCGCACGACCACCTTCTGGGTAAACCGCACCACAACCTAGCTCTGCTTTCGCGTAAGCTTCTGCGAACGTTGCGCCAACACCCATGACTTCACCTGTTGAGCGCATTTCTGGACCCAATAGTGGGTCAACGCCAGGGAATTTGTTGAACGGCAGAACCACTTCTTTTACTGAGTAGTAAGGAGGAATAATCTCTTTAGTAAAGCCTTGTGACTCCAGAGATTGACCCGCCATTACACGTGCTGCGATTTTCGCTAAAGGTGCACCTGTCGCTTTCGATACGAATGGTACCGTACGAGCAGCACGAGGGTTAACTTCGATTAGGTAAACGTCGTTGTCTTTCACAGCAAACTGCGTGTTCATCAGACCGCGTACACCTAGTTCGAATGCCAACTTCTCTACTTGCTCACGCATCTTATCCTGGATTTCCTGGCTTAGCGTGTAAGCAGGAAGTGAACATGCTGAGTCACCAGAGTGAACACCGGCTTGTTCGATGTGCTCCATAATACCGCCGATAACTACGCGTTCGCCGTCACAGATAGCGTCGATGTCAACTTCCGTTGCGTCATCTAAGAAACGGTCTAGTAGAACCGGAGACTCGTTCGATACACTTACCGCTTCGTTGAAGTAGCGACGTAGATCTTGCTCGTCGTATACGATTTCCATCGCACGACCACCAAGTACGTAAGATGGGCGAACAACCAATGGGAAGCCAATTTCTTTTGATTTCTCAACCGCTTGCTCCATCGTCGTTACTGTCGCGTTTTCTGGCTGAAGTAGACCTAGACGGTCAACGGCTGCCTGGAAGCGTTCACGGTCTTCCGCACGGTCGATAGCATCTGGGCTAGTACCAATGATTGGCACACCAGCCGCTTCAAGAGCGCGAGCCAGTTTAAGTGGTGTTTGACCACCGTACTGAACAATTACACCTTTTGGTTTTTCAACGCGAGCGATAGACAGTACATCTTCCAGTGTGACTGGTTCGAAGTACAGACGGTCAGACGTATCGTAGTCAGTCGATACCGTTTCTGGGTTACAGTTAACCATAATGGTTTCGTAACCGTCTTCACGTAGTGCTAGTGATGCGTGTACACAGCAGTAGTCGAATTCGATGCCTTGGCCGATACGGTTTGGACCGCCGCCAAGAACCATGATTTTGTCTTTGTCTGTTGGGTTTGCTTCACACTCTTCATCGTAAGATGAGTACATGTAAGCCGTGTCAGAAGAGAATTCTGCCGCACAGGTATCCACACGTTTGTAAACCGGGTGAATATCGAATTGCTCACGAGCACGACGAATTTCGCTTTCTGCAACACCAAGTAGTTTAGACAAACGAGCATCAGAGAAGCCTTTGCGCTTCAATTGACGAAGCACATCTTTGGTCAAGCCTGCGTAACCACCCGCTTTCACTTCTTCTTCTAGTTTCACGAGTTCTTCAATTTGAACCAGGAACCAGCGATCGATTTGCGTTAGGTTAAACACACCGTCAACTGACATGCCTGCACGGAATGCGTCTGCGATGTACCAGATGCGCTCAGCGCCTGTTTCTTTCAGCTCGTGACGAATCTTAGTCAATGCATCTGGCGCTTCCAGGTCAACCATCTCGTCAAAGCCAGTCGCGCCAACTTCTAGGCCACGTAGTGCTTTGTGCAGAGATTCTTGTTGGTTACGACCAATCGCCATCACCTCACCAACTGACTTCATCTGTGTAGTCAGACGGTCGTTAGCACCAGCAAATTTCTCGAAGTTAAAACGAGGAATCTTAGTCACTACGTAGTCGATAGTTGGTTCGAATGACGCTGGAGTTGCACCACCTGTGATGTCGTTTTGTAGTTCATCCAGAGTAAAGCCAACTGCCAGTTTCGCTGCAATCTTAGCGATTGGGAAACCTGTTGCTTTAGACGCGAGAGCAGAAGAACGAGATACACGTGGGTTCATCTCGATGATAACCATACGGCCATCTTTCGGGTTGATACCAAACTGTACGTTTGAACCACCTGTTTCAACACCGATTTCACGCAGAACCGCTAGCGATGCGTTACGCATTAGCTGGTATTCTTTGTCTGTCAGTGTTTGCGCTGGTGCTACTGTGATTGAGTCACCAGTGTGGATCCCCATTGGGTCAAAGTTTTCGATTGAACATACGATGATACAGTTGTCCGCTTTGTCACGAACCACTTCCATTTCGTACTCTTTCCAACCGATTAGAGATTCATCGATAAGCAGTTCGTTGGTCGGAGAAAGATCCAGACCACGACGACAGATTTCTTCGAACTCTTCTTTGTTGTACGCGATACCGCCACCAGTACCACCCATGGTAAAAGATGGACGGATGATACAAGGGAAGCCAACCATGTCTAAAACTTTGTAAGCTTCTTCCATGCTCTTCGCTGTATCTGCGCGAGGACACTCAAGGCCGATAGACTTCATCGCTTTATCAAAGCGAGAACGGTCTTCTGCTTTATCAATCGCGTCAGCCGTTGCACCAATCATTTCTACGCCGAACTCTTCAAGAACGCCGTGCTTCTCTAGATCAAGAGCACAGTTAAGCGCAGTCTGACCGCCCATTGTCGGTAGTACCGCATCTGGACGCTCTTTCTCAATGATGTTGCGTACTACTTCCCAGTGGATTGGCTCGATGTAAGTCGCATCTGCCATCTCTGGGTCAGTCATGATGGTTGCTGGGTTAGAGTTAACTAGGATAACTCGGTAGCCTTCTTCTCGAAGAGCTTTACACGCTTGTGCGCCAGAGTAGTCAAACTCACATGCCTGACCGATAACAATCGGACCAGCACCAAGAATTAGAATACTTTGAATGTCAGTACGTTTTGGCATTATCTACTACTCCGAATTAAGCGCTGTGTGTTTTGATTAGTTCGATAAAGTGGTCAAAAAGCGGTGCCGCGTCGTGTGGACCTGGGCTCGCTTCTGGGTGACCCTGGAAGCTAAATGCTGGCTTATCTGTGCGGTGGATACCCTGCAGAGAGCCATCAAATAGAGATACGTGAGTTGCACGTAAGTTTTCCGGTAGCGTTGCTTCATCCGCTGCAAAACCGTGGTTCTGAGAAGTAATCATGACAACGTTACGATCTAAATCTTTAACTGGGTGGTTCGCACCATGGTGACCAAACTTCATTTTCACCGTTTGTGCACCAGACGCTAGCGCCAGGATTTGGTGACCCAGACAGATACCAAAGATCGGTAGACCTTTTTCCAGGAACACTTTTGTTGCTTCAATCGCGTAAGTACATGGTTCTGGATCGCCAGGGCCGTTTGATAAGAAAACGCCATCTGGGTTAAGAGCCAGTACTTCTTCTGCTGAAGTTTCAGCAGGTACAACCGTTAAGCGGCATCCTCGGTCAACCAACATGCGTAGGATGTTTCGCTTCGCTCCGAAGTCGTATGCAACGACATGGTACGGTAACTCGCTGTCATCTTTCGCTTCTGGAAGTCCACCTTCAAGCGTCCACGAGCCTTGTTTCCATTGATACGCTTCTTTTGTTGTAACTTCTTTCGCAAGGTCCATTCCTTTTAAGCCAGGGAATTCTTTAGCTTTCGCTAATGCCAAAGCTTCATCTAAGTTGTCGCCAGCGACGATGCAACCATTCTGCGCACCTTTCTCACGCAAGATACGAGTCAGCTTGCGCGTATCTATGTCGGCGATGCCAACAATATTTTGTGATTTAAGGTAGTCAGAAAGGGATTGCTCATTACGGAAGTTAGAAGCGATAAGAGGAAGATCGCGAATCACAAGGCCTTGTGCATGGATTGAAGAGGATTCTTCATCTTCGGAAGTGGTTCCGGTATTGCCAATGTGAGGATAAGTAAGAGTAACGATTTGCTGAGAATAGGAAGGATCAGTGAGGATTTCTTGATACCCCGTCATAGAGGTATTGAAAACGACTTCACCGACGGATACGCCATCTGCCCCAATGGACACTCCGCGGAACACTGTCCCATCTTCTAGGACTAACAGTGCTAATTTACCCAAGACAACCTCCAGAATAAAAATGCAAAAAAAATAAATCAAACTGCAATCAATGCCTTCCTTTACCTATAAAATCGACATAAATAGGTATTTCAGACAAATTGGCGGTATTCTAAAGACGGACTGGAAACCTGTCAATAAACAATTAAAAATAAATGATGATTTTCTAGCGAGTAAGGGCGTTTGGACAGAATAACCCCCAAAATAACAAGTTTTAGTTACCTTAAGATGAGAAGGGGTGACTTTTTTGTGAATTTTACAAATTTGAACTTTCTACAGATCACAAAATTAGATGAGATTTTTACGCAAACGTTAACCAATCAAAAATAACTATATTTTTTAAGCCATATAGACAGCATAGACAACAAAAGCGCCAAAAAGACAACTTAAGTGAAATCAAAACCCCACTAACATTGAATCATTTATTTTACATCTATACCTAGTAGTATAAAAAAGCCGGCTAACGCCGGCGAATAATTATGTAACTACAGTTCATTCAAACCCAGTACATCAGTCATAGTATAAAAGCCTGCTGGTTTAGCGCTTAACCAAACCGCTGCCTTCACGGCACCATTTGCAAAGGTCATGCGATCCGTTGCTTTGTGTGTGATTTCAACTCGCTCACCAATATCGGCAAACATCGCGGTGTGTTCACCAACAATATCGCCAGCGCGGATGGTGGCAAATCCAATCTCGTCTTTAGTACGCTCACCGGTAATGCCTTCACGAGCATAAACCGCTACATCATTAAGATTGTTGCCCATTGCACCTGCAATCGCTTCTCCCATACCAATTGCTGTACCTGATGGGGCATCCACTTTATGGCGATGGTGTGCTTCAACAATTTCGATATCGCAGTAATCACCCATGACTTTAGCTGCTTTTTCCAGCAGCTTGAATACTAGGTTCACACCAACAGAGTAGTTAGGAGCCATTACAACAGGAACTTGCTTCGCAGCTTCATCAATAAGCGCACGTTCTTCGTCACTGAAACCCGTGGTGCCAATCACCATGCTTTTACCATGCTGTTTGCATAGCTCAAGGTTAGCCAAAGTGCTGACTGGTGCCGTAAAGTCGATAATGACATCAAAGTTATCCACGTCTTTAGCAAGATCATCTGTCAACACAACATCAAACTTACCTTCACCACAAAGCTCACCAATATCGACACCAACAAGTGATGATTCCGGACGCTCAGATCCCGCCGTTACCGATGCTTCTTGATGATGGTGTGAAGCTTTGACCAAGTTGCGACCCATGCGGCCAGCTGCTCCTGCGATTGCAATACGAACCATTGCGTTTATCTCCTTCTCTGGAATACGAGATCTATTCTCGTTTTCTCACATTTCGCTCAATGTTTTTAAACTAACAACATACCTTGCGAACCACAAGATACTTACAGCGTAAACTATGAAGAAAACTCTTGTACGACACGTTCAAGAATTGGCACATTCGCTTCCGGAAATGCATATTCAGGCAAGCTCTTAATATCAACCCAGCGTCCTTCCTGGCCTTCTTTGCCGTACGGTTCATGTTCAAAAGCGATAACAGAGATAAAGTCAAACTTCAGGGATTTGTCTGGGTAGTCGTACTCAAGGTGCTCAAACAGAGACTGCTCTGTGACTTTTATCCCCACTTCTTCTTCTAACTCGCGAGTCATAGCTTGTTCAACAGACTCTTCGGGTTCTACTTTGCCGCCAGGAAATTCCCAGAATCCGCCTTTATGCTTATCGTCAGGGCGTTTAGTAATGAAGATCTGCGATTTATCTTGGTTGAAAATGATCGCCGCAACGATGTGAATTCTTTTCATGGAGAATACTTCCTAAAACTGAAATGCTCCCGACCCTACATGGAGACAACATGAGTCGGAGCAATAAAATTTACTTAAAAAAAGAGCCGCCTAAGCGACTCTCTATCAATAAGTGACTACGCAATATTAGTCAATTTTTCCGTGGCACTGTTTGTACTTTTTACCGCTGCCGCATGGACATGGCTCATTACGACCCACTTTACGTTCATCACGAACAACGGGTTGGTGTTCATCGTGTGCCTCTTCACCATCTGCAAACTGGTTTTCTGCCGCCGCATGTTGAGCTTGTGCACGGCGTGCCGCTTCTTCTGCTTGCGCACGACGTTGCTCTTCCATAAGTTCAACTTCTTCCTGCTGTTGAACACGTACGCGAGACAGTACCGTGATAACATCAGATTTCAGCGCGTCTAATAAACCTTCGAACAGTTCAAACGACTCACGCTTGTACTCTTGTTTCGGGTTCTTCTGTGCATAACCACGTAAGTGGATACCTTGACGCAGATGATCCATTGCCGCCAAGTGTTCTTTCCAAAGCGTATCCAGGGTCTGTAGCATCACTGATTTCTCGAAGTTACGCAGTACTTGTTCACCAACCACTTCTTCTTTCGCTTTGTAAACTTCAACCGCTAAAGCAATGATTTTTTCACGCAGTGCTTCTTCGTAAAGCTTGTCATCTTCTTCAAGCCATTGCTTGATTGGTGCATCCAGATCGAAGTCCGCTTTCAGACGTTCTTGCAGACCTTCCACATCCCACATATCTTCCAGAGATTGTGGCGGAATGTACTCATCGATGATCGCCGTCATTACGTCTTCACGGTTTTGCTCGATCATTTCGCTGATATCATCAACGCTCATTAGCTCGTCACGTAGCTCGTACACGACTTTACGCTGATCGTTGGCAACATCATCGTATTCAAGCAGCTGCTTACGAATATCAAAGTTACGGCCTTCCACTTTACGCTGCGCTTTTTCAATCGAACGAGACAGCATTTTAGATTCGATCGCTTCGCCTTCTTCCATACCACTTTGGATCAGGCTTGCCATACGGTCAGAGGTAAAGATACGTAGTAGTGAATCTTCCATTGAGAGGTAGAAACGTGAAGAACCCGCATCACCCTGACGACCAGAACGACCACGTAACTGGTTATCGATACGACGAGATTCGTGGCGCTCTGTACCGATGATGTGCAGACCACCCGCTTCCAGTACTTGATCGTGGACCACTTTCCAATCCGCTTTAATCGCATCGATTTGTTCTTTCGTCGGATTTTCCAGCATTTCAACTTTGGATTGCCAGTTACCACCAAGCACAATGTCAGTACCACGACCCGCCATGTTAGTTGCGATAGTCACCGCACCTGGCATACCCGCTTCGGCTACGATTTCGGCTTCTTTCTCGTGGAATTTAGCGTTCAGTACGTTGTGCTTAATCTTGGCTTTCTTAAGTGCATTAGACAGCAGCTCTGATTTTTCAATCGATACGGTACCAACCAATGATGGCTGACCGTTTGCTACGCGCTCTTTGATATCTTCAATGATTGCGGCAAACTTCTCAGGCTCGGTACGGTACACCACATCTGGCATATCGTTACGAATCATTGGTTTGTTGGTTGGAATAACAACCGTTTCCAAACCATAGATTGACTGGAACTCAAACGCTTCTGTATCTGCTGTACCTGTCATACCTGACAGCTTCTCGTATAAACGGAAGTAGTTCTGGAATGTGATGGATGCCAGCGTCTGGTTTTCGTTCTGAATCTTAACGCCTTCTTTCGCTTCTACTGCTTGGTGAAGACCTTCAGACCAACGACGGCCAGGCATGGTACGACCCGTGTGCTCATCTACGATAACCACTTCACCTTCTTCCGTAACGATGTAATCAACGTTACGTTCAAACAGTACATGCGCTCGTAGTGCTGCGTTCACGTGGTGAAGTAGGCTGATATTGGTTGGAGAGTAAAGCGTGTCACCCTCTTCCATTAAGCCGTTCTTAACCATCAGTTCTTCAACAAATTCTTGACCGGTTTCAGTCAGGTACACTTGTTTCGATTTTTCATCTAACGTGTAGTGACCATCACCACGGTATTCTTCTGAATCTTCTTGATCTTGCTTTTTAAGATTAGGAATCAACAGGTTGATTCGAGTGTATAGCTCAGAGCTATCTTCAGCAGGGCCAGAGATGATAAGAGGAGTACGAGCTTCATCGATAAGGATTGAGTCAACCTCATCGACTACGGCAAAGAAGCGCTCGCGCTGTACGCGGTCTTCATTGCGGAAAGCCATGTTGTCACGAAGGTAATCAAAGCCAAACTCGTTGTTGGTTCCGTAAAGGATATCAGCTTGATACGCTTCTTTTTTCTCTTGAGGTGGCATGTTTGGCACATTGATGCCAACGCTCATACCTAAGAATTCAAATAATGGACGGTTTGTTTCTGCGTCACGTTTAGCCAAGTAATCGTTCACGGTGACTACATGAACACCTTTACCTGCTAATGCGTTGAGGTAAGCGGGAAGCGTTGCCGTTAATGTTTTACCTTCACCGGTACGCATTTCTGCAATTTGACCTGCATTCAGGACCATACCACCAATCAGCTGTACATCGAAGTGACGCATGCCGTAAACACGCTTAGACGCTTCACGTACGGTTGCAAATGCTTCTGGAAGGAGTTGATCAAGAGTTTCACCTTTGTCCAGACGCTCGCGGAATTCAACAGTCTTTGCTTTTAGTTCTTCATCAGATAGAGCTTCAAATGTCGGCTCATAATTATTAATTTCTTTTACAATTTTTCTAAGGCGGCGCAGTGTTCGATCGTTGCGACTGCCAATAACTTTTGTCAGTAGCTTAGTTATCATTTTTCGTGAATCTCTCTTTCATCAGACCGTTGCCGATCTACTTGTAATGCCTTCAGTCTCTGCCAGTTTGGTACTAAGAATACTGATATAAATCATTTAACAAATGATATTGAGTCCAAACATCCATATTTCAAGGCTAAATTTCGAAACATAGTCGCCTAGTGTAAGGATTTTTAATCGATACAACCATAAATAGACCTATTTGTTTGAAGCACTCTGTAAATTTTATTGAAAGTGGTGATAGATTAGACAAAGATTCCACTGAAAAGCCCTAAATCTATCATTTTTGCTTTTATTTTGCCGTTTCCAAACTGATTGCAGTAAAGGCGCTAATGTAAACTATACCTAGGTAGAAAGCTGCTCTAGAATAGCTTATATATTAACAAAATTAGATTTTACCTATGCGTGATCATCGACCAACCTCAACTGAGGATGTTATTGCTGAATCTCAGTTTAAGCAGATTCAAGAGCATGCTGGAGAAATCTTGCAGCTCAATCAAGCCTTACAGGAAATCCTACCCAAAGGAACAGCGGATCATTGTCGGGTAGCCAATATTCGTAACGGCCATCTGTTGATCGATGTATCGAGCGCTGCGATTAAAATGAAGATCGACTATGATCGCCTAATGATCCTTAATAAACTTAGAACTCAAGGTTATGCGAAGTTGATCAGCATGGACGTCAGAATTAATCCATCCCTTTACCGCAATCGATACGAGCAAGATGAGAGACCTAAGCGACCGCCATTAACCGAATCTGCGGCCAAATCATTAATGATCATCGCCGATATGGCACCGCCTAAAATTCAGGAACGCCTGAAAAGACTGGCTGACATGGCAGAAAAATCGCAAAAATAGCCGTTCTCAAGCAAATTTTGGATAGAAAAAAACCAGGTCGAGACCTGGTTTTTAATATTCTGTCTAAGCGTTATGCTAGTACCATATTTGGCTCAGCAAATGCGACTGGCGAGCCGACTTCTTCTTCAAATGTTGTCCATTCCCATGCTTCCTGATCAGCCAGAACAGCACGTAGAAGCTGGTTATTTAAACCATGACCCGATTTGAATGCGCGGAACTCACCAATAATTGGGTGGCCACACATGTAAAGGTCACCGATAGCATCCAACACTTTATGAGTCACAAACTCATTGTCAAAACGCAGACCTTCTTCATTAAGAATGCGGTAATCATCCAGTACGATAGCGTTATCAAAGCTACCACCCAGAACTAGGTTCTGAGACTGTAGATATTCGATATCACGCATAAAACCAAACGTACGTGCACGAGAGATCTCGCGAACAAACCCTTTCGATGAGAAGTCAAACAGCAAGCGCTGCTCGTCTGATTCAATGGCAGGGTGATTAAAGTCAATTTCAAAGTCCATACGGAAACCGTTAAATGGTACAAACTCTGCCCATTTATCGCCATCTTCGAAACGAACTGGTTTTTTAATACGGATAAAACGCTTAGGTACATTTTGCATCTCGATACCCGCTTGCTGAAGCAGGTATACGAATGGGCTTGCGCTACCATCCATGATCGGAATTTCGGGTGCGTCTACTTCGATAACAATGTTATCGATGCCCATGCCAGCAAGTGCAGCATTCAAGTGCTCAACCGTTGAGATACGCACGCCTTCGTCATTCACTAATGCTGTACAAAGCATCGTGTCACGAACAGACGCTGGATCAGCTGGGAAATCTACAGGTGGATTTACATCAGTACGACGGTAAATAATACCTGTATTTGCAGCAGCCGGGCGCAGAGTAAGCGTGACTTTACGACCAGAGTGGAGACCCACACCAGTTGTTTTCACTATTTCTTTCAGAGTACGTTGTCTGATCATCTGCTTGCCTCTTTAAAATGTGCTACATAACACGGTCGTCTGTAACGTCGACCGTGAATGCTACCATAATTTTGAACTATGTCAAATTTATGGGTTAAAGATTAATCAGCTTGGCGACGCAAAAATGCCGGAATATCTAAATAACCGCTCTCTTTCTCTTGCTTTGGTGCCGCAGAGCTTTGGCTCGACGATGCAGTAGAAGAAGATGCGGTATTTGCTGGCTGAGGAGTTACCTGTGGCTTCTCTTGAACCTGAGGTTGCAAAGTTTGCGCTGCTGGTTTCTCTTCGGCTTGTGTTGCCGCCGCTTGCTGTTGTGGTTGAGCTTGTGGCGTTGCCGCTACATTCGCTTTACCACCCGCAACTAGCGTGATATCTGGTTTTTTCTCGTTACCAATACCGGTTGCCACAACCGTTACACGGATCTCGTCCGTCATGTCTGGGTCTAGAGAGGTACCGATAACCACGGTTGCATTATCAGAAGCAAATGCTTTAACTGTGTTACCCACCGTCTCAAACTCGTCAAGACGCATATCCAAGCCTGCTGTAATGTTAACAAGAACACCACGTGCGCCCGCCAGGTCGATGTCTTCCAGAAGTGGGCTAGAAATTGCCATTTCAGCCGCTTCTTCAGCACGGTCTTCACCTTTGGCGATACCGCTACCCATCATTGCGTGACCCATTTCAGACATAACAGTACGTACGTCCGCAAAGTCGACGTTGATCATGCCAGGACGAGTAATAAGCTCTGCAATACCTTGAACCGCATTTTTAAGTACGTCATTCGCACTTGCAAACGCTTCTAGCAACGTCACACCACGACCAAGAACTTTAAGTAGCTTTTCGTTTGGAATCGTAATCAGTGAGTCAACGTGTTTTGAAAGCTCATCGATACCTTGTTCTGCAAACGCTAAACGCTTTTTACCTTCAAAGCTGAATGGTTTAGTCACCACTGCAACCGTCAAAATGCCAAGCTCTTTTGCTACTTCAGCGATAACAGGTGCTGCACCAGTACCTGTACCACCACCCATACCGGCTGCGATAAACACCATATCGGCACCCGTTATGGAATCTTTAATTCTGTCTCTATCTTCTAGAGCTGCCTCACGGCCGACCTGTGGATTCGCACCTGCACCCAGACCTTTAGTGATATCACCACCAATCTGAATAACATTGCCAACGCTTGTCTTACGAAGTGCTTGCGCATCAGTGTTAACGCTGATGAATTCCACACCTTCGATGGATTCACGCACCATGTGTTCAACAGCGTTACCACCGCCGCCACCAACTCCAACGACCTTGATTACTGCATCGTCAGACATTTCCATCATCGGTTCAAACATGTGTTGTCTCCGTTTATCCTGCAACTCAGGTTAAAACTCTTTTTGTATCCAATTACGCAATTTATCGAAAAAGCCAGTAACAGATGAGCGTTTAGGTTCATTGTAATCGCTATCGTCGCTGGACTGCATGTCTCTTGCGTAATGAAGTAATCCAACTGCCGTAGAATGGTACGGCTCTTTTACATAGTCAGTTAAGCCGCTGACTTCGAGCGGTTTGCCGACCCTTACTTGATTGCGGAATACGCGTTCCGCACATTCTATCACCCCGTCCATTTGCGCAGCGCCGCCAGTCAGTACTACACCGGCTGCCAAGTGGTGCTTAATGCCCTCTGCGCGCAATTTCGCCTGAACGGTATCGATAGTTTGGTTAACCAGCCCCATAAGCTCAGAGTAGCGTGGCTCTATCACTTCTGACAATGTTTGACGTTGCAGACTACGTGAAGGTCGCCCACCTACGCTTGGAACGTTAACCGTGTCATCCTTACTGACCAGTTCACTTAAAGCACAGCCATATTTTACTTTTATTTCTTCAGCATCGCTTACTGGCGTACCAAATGCAAAAGCAATATCGCTTGTTACCGCATTTCCCGCGTACGAAAATACTTCTGTGTGACGTAGCGCACCACCTGTCCAGATTGCAACATCCATCGTGCCGGCGCCAATATCGACCACACAAACCCCAAGCTCTCTTTCATCCTCGGTAATTACTGCATTACTTGCAGCAAGCCCAGAAAATACAAGTTGCTCTACCTTAAGGCCACAACGTTCTACTGCCTTAATGATATTGCGCGCCATGTCATTATGGCAGGTGATAAGATGGACACTCACTTCCATTCTTACCCCAGAGAGACCAAGTGGGTTTTTAATCCCTTCCTGGTAATCGATAGTGAACTCTTGTGGAATCACATGCAGGATTCGCTGCTCATCACCGATTTTAATTGATTTTGCAGTATGAATCGCTCTGTCCATATCTTCCTGAGAAACTTCCTCATCAGATATCGTACCCATACCTTTTTCGATTCGGCTTGCGATATGCTTACCAGACAACGAAATGAATACTCGGCTGATTTGGCACTCGGCCATTAACTCAGCTTGATCAATTGCGCGTTGTACTGATTTTACAACCGACTCCAAGTCATTCACGCCACCTTTGTCCATGCCGCGCGAAGGGCTACTACCTGCACCAATTATATTAATTTGGCCATCGGGTAATACCTCGCCCACTAGAGCTGATACGGTTGCAGTGCCTATATCAAGACCAACAATAATGTTGTCGTCTGCGGCCTTAGTCATCTGTACTCTCTTCTAACTCTTGTTCAGGAAACCAACCGACTGCAGCTCCTGTATCGTACCTGAGATCGATATAACTGATTCTTTGCGTGTCACTACCAAGTTTGTTATAGAGAGAGAAAAAACGCTCTATACGCTCAAGGAGAGACTCTTTACCGAGCTCTAATCGAATACCATTTTCAAGGATGATTTGCCAAGCTCGTCGCTCGTTTAACACCAGAGACGATATCGCTAAACCTAATTGCTGAAATTTAGGACTCAATTCACGGTAGGTTTGTAAAACCTCAGGTCCGCTATCTTTGGGTCCATACAGCTTAACTTTATCTTCCTTGACCAGACCAACATCCCCATCGAATACCAAACCGTTTTTATCCAACAGCTCGTTGCCATTCCAGATGGCTTCAGGATGATGTTCTGTCAAAAATACTTTTACTGTATCTGGCCATTGCTTTCGAATCGCTGCATGAGCGACCCATGGCAAGGCTTCAACACTCTGCTGTAATACATCGATGTCTTGTGACATAAACGTACCGATGTGATCTATTCTGCTGAATGCAGTTTGAACATCATCAGCTTTGATATACTCCAATTCACCTTGGAGCACTATTTTGGATAGAGGAAGTCTTTGGTCATCCCACATCCAACTGATCGCCGAGTACAAAACAGAACTAATTAAAGTCAAAACTACGACGAAAAATAGCGCACCTAAGATTTTCTTTTGGCGACCACGATTATTTTCCGTGTTTCGTCGCTCTTCATTTAGTGCAATATTCAACAACGTCTTCGTTTCCTGACCTTTGTCGCGTGCCTTCGTTCATGTTAATACACACTAACAAAGGCAATGACTTTAACCTTGAGATTATACTGAGCTCTAATAAACTATCAAACACTGATAGCAATAAATCACAACGTTATTGGCGCAAAATCGAGATCTATGTCTTTCTCTGAAAGCTTGCACCGCGTTATAACTTAGCTCATCATTTTATTAACATTTAACTCAAGAGCCGCAAGCTGTTTAGCAACTTTACCAACATCTCCGGCACCTTGCGTTAAAATTAGGTCTCCGTCTTGTATAACGTTAGCCAAAACTGACGGTAATTGCTCGATTTCTGGAACAAAAATTGGATCTAGCTTACCTCGACTGCGAATTGTGCGACATAATGCGCGTCCATCAGCACCTGCAATTGGCTTTTCGCCCGCAGAATAGACATCCAACATAATCAGCACATCGACCTGTTCCAGTACATTGGCAAAATCATCATATAAATCACGGGTTCGGCTGTAGCGGTGCGGTTGGAAAATCATTACCAAGCGCTTGTCTTGCCAGCCGCTGCGCGCTGCATTGATCGTTACGCCGACTTCCGTTGGGTGGTGGCCATAATCATCCACCAGCATCGCATGGCCATTACCGGTATCAAATTCACCAAGGTGATCAAAGCGACGTCCAGTGCCTTGCGTTCCAGCCATTGCTTTCAGAATTGCTTCATCTTCAACGTCATCTTCTGTTGCAACCGCAATCGCCGCTGATGCGTTCAGTGCGTTGTGGCGACCCGGAATATTTAGTGTGATATCAAGATCCGCGCTGCCTTTACGAACCACAGTAAATTTACCTTGCTGGCCTTCCTGGCGGTAATTTTCTATGCGTACATCGGCATCCTCAGAAAAACCGTAAGTAATCACCTGGCGGCTGATACGTGGAATTAACTCACGAACGACAGAATCATCAATACAGACAATCGCTTGACCATAGAATGGCAGGTTGTGCAGAAAGTCGATAAAGGTTTGCTTCAAGGTTTCAAAGTCACCGCCATAGGTGTCCATATGATCGGCTTCGATGTTGGTTACAATACTCACCATCGGCTGAAGGTGTAGGAATGACGCATCGCTTTCGTCCGCTTCAGCAATAAGAATCCGACTAGAACCAAGACGTGCATTAGTCCCTGCGCTTTTCACCAAGCCACCATTGACGAACGTTGGATCAAGCCCCGCTTCTGAGTAAATCTGAGTCACAAGTGCTGTCGTGGTTGTCTTACCATGAGTACCTGCCACAGCAATACCATGACGGAAGCGCATCAACTCTGCGAGCATCTCAGCGCGACGCACAATTGGAATACGCAGCTCACGCGCTGCCATCACTTCTGGGTTTTCTTCGTTAATCGCGGTTGAAACGACAACTACACTGGCTTTTTCAACATTGCTTGCTTGGTGACCGATAAATACGGTCGCGCCTTTTGAGACTAAACGCTCTGTCACAGGATTCTCTGATAAATCAGAACCTGTGATTTGGTATCCTTCGTTCAACAGTACTTCAGCAATGCCGCTCATCCCCGCCCCACCAATACCAATAAAGTGGATAGATTTTACGCGACGCATCTCTGGAACCATGGCGCGAATCTGAGCTAAGTCTTGTGTATGTTCAATAGTCATCTGTTTCTATTCTCGATAATTCATTAACGCTTTTCAGTCAAAGCGACGATGGCTTGTGCGACCGTTTTGTCAGCATCCAATTTAGCTGCACCTCGTGCATGTTGGGCCATCTCAAGTAAAACTTTGCGATCTAACTGTTGTATTTGCTGAGTCAGTGACTCGACCGTTAACTCTGGTTGTTCAATCATTTTCGCTGCACCGCATTCGACTAAATGATCCGCATTCAGAGCCTGTTGACGATCTTTATGCATAAACGGGATAAAAATAGCGGCCACTCCAGCGGCAGAGACTTCAGATACCGTCAATGCGCCAGAGCGACACACTAGCAGGTCTGCCCATGCATACGCTTCAGCCACATCGTCAATAAACTCGGTTACTTCGGCATTCACCACCTTATGTTCCTGATAGGCGGCTTGCACCTCTTGTGCAGACCCCTTACCCGCTTGATGACGAATACAGTAGTCTTCACCTAAGTTAGCCATAACCTCAGGTAAAGTTTGGTTAAGAATGCGAGCGCCTTGGCTTCCTCCCATCACCAGAATCCTAATTGGTCCTTGGCGGTTTTGCATACGCACGGATGGATCGGACAGTTGAGTGACATCTTCACGCACAGGGTTGCCGACAACCTCAGCCTTGGGGAAGGCTCCTGGAAAAGCCTGAAATACTTTTTTAGCGATTTTAGACAACCATTGGTTGGTGAGCCCAGCGACTGCATTTTGCTCATGCAGCACTACCGGAATACCACTTAACCAAGCCGCGATACCACCAGGGCCACTCACATAACCACCCATGCCCAGAACCGCATCCGGTTGCCAGCGTTTCATGTGAGTACGCGCTTGCATAATGGCATTGATGATTTGGAATGGCGCCGCCAGAAGACGCTTCACGCCCTGACCTCGTAAGCCTTTCACTTTGATGAAGTCGATTTCAATGCCATGTTTTGGCACTAAGTCTGCTTCCATTCGATCCGCCGTACCTAACCAGCGAATCTCCCAACCTTGCTCTTGCAATTGCTTAGCCACCGCAAGACCTGGAAATACGTGACCGCCAGTACCACCAGCCATCACCATCAAACGTTTAGTTTTCTTCATTAGTTTGTTGTTCTGATTGTTGTTGCTCGCGTTTCAAGCGGCATTCGTGATCAATGCGCAGCAATATGGATACTGCGACGGACATAATAATCAGACTGGAACCACCATAACTGATCAGAGGAAGCGTCAGACCTTTAGTCGGTACGATACCAGCAGCAGCACCAACGTTTACCAACGTCTGGAACGCAAACCAAATACCGATACCAAATGCCAGATAGCCACCAAAAATTTCATCATCTTCAAAGGCGCGCTTACCAATATAAACAGCTTTCAGTACCAGACTAAATATCAGCATCAGTACCAGTACGACCCCCACAAAGCCCAACTCTTCGGCCAATACGGCAAACACAAAGTCGGTATGCGCCTCTGGTAAGTATTCAAGTTTTTGAATGGAGTTACCTAACCCTTGCCCAAACCATTCACCACGACCGAACGCCATCAAAGATTGAGTCAGCTGATAACCACTGCCGAATGGGTCTTCCCAAGGGTCAAGAAATGAGGTTACTCGTCGCATACGGTAAGGCTCGACCAGGATCAAACCGACGACAGCACCAATACCAGCGACCATGAGTGCGAGAAACTGGGTCAACTTAGCGCCTGCGATAAACAGCATACCAAACAAGGTCACTAACATTACGACAACCGTTCCCAAGTCAGGCTGTCCCAGCAATAGTACGGCAAAAAATGCAAAGACCATGATGGGTTTCATAAAACCACCAAAGAAGGTTTGTCGTACTTCATCTTGCTTTCGAACTAAGTAACCAGACATAAAAATAAACAGCGATAGCTTTGCGACCTCGGCAGGCTGCAGGTTAAACAGCCCCAGAGGGATCCATCGAGATGCACCATTGACCGACTTACCCGCAAGCAACACGACGATAAGCAGAGCAAAAGAGAGCCAAAGCAAATAGTGGCTCCGCTTGAACCACTCTTCTAAAGGAACTTGGAGAATCACCGCTGACGTGATCAACGCCAGTACAAGGAAAGTGGCGTGACGGAACATAAAGTGGAAAGGTTGATCGGTCAGTCGTGAGCTGATCGGAAACGAAGCCGACGTTACCATGATCAACCCAGTCAGCATCAACCCCAACGCAATCCATACCAACTGGCGATCAAACAACGCTTGTGGTGAAGGCTGCCTGAGCCAATGACTGATGTTATGTTTAACGTTACCTAAACCCACGAAACGAGTGACCTTCAATTATTATGCGTATTTTTTAGCAAGGTCAGCGAATGCATCACCTCTTGCCATAAAGTTGTCGAATTGATCAAAACTAGCACATGCAGGAGACAGCATCACCATATCACCCGGTTTTAACTGCGAAGATATTTGCTGAATCACATCTTCCATCGTATTGAAACGAATCGCTGATGGATGTAATGATAAGAACTCATCGCCATCCGCGCCAAAACAACACAGCTGTAAATTGAGTGTCGCGAAGATCGGTTCTAATGGAGTGAAATCCGCGCCTTTACCAACGCCACCAACCAGTAGATACAACTTACCAGCCAGCTCCAGCCCCGATAGTGCCGCCATAGTGCTCGCAATATTGGTTGCCTTGGAATCATTGACCCATTTAACACCTTGATTATCTTCAACAACCTGGCAACGGTGTGTCAGTCCGGTGTAAGTTTTAAGTGTATTCAATGTGTTGAGATAATCGATACCTGCCGATTTAAGTAGTGCCAATACTACTAGAACATTGGACAGATTATGCTTGCCGACCAGCTTAAGTTCGTCGCTGGCAATGACGCGCTGGCCATGGTCAAGTAACCAGGTTCTCTCGCCATCGGCTTCTAACCCAAATGCCTGCGCGCTATCACCAAAAGTAACCACTGGTATGTCGTGATCAGGGACGGTTTCCTGATCATCTCGATTTACAATCGCAAGCTCAGCATGATTAAAAATACGCAATTTTGCTGATCGGTAGTCGGCCATGCTTTGATAGCGATCCATATGATCTTCAGAAAGATTCAGAAACGCTGCCGCTTTTAACTTAAGGCTAGACGTGGTTTCTAACTGGAAACTAGACAGCTCCAGCACATATAAATCAGCCTCTTGTTCGAGTAGATCGAGTGCAGGAACGCCAATATTGCCGCCAACACCAACATTCAAACCCGCCGCTTTTGCCATTACTCCGGTTAAATCCGTGACCGTACTCTTACCATTAGAACCGGTAATCGCAACCACAGGCTTAGTGGCTGCCCAGGCAAACAGTTCAATATCACCGACTACGGGGATTCCCTGGCCTAGCACCGACTGAATTTCAGGCGTCGCCAGCGCGATACCAGGGTTGGTCACAACCAAATCGGCCTGTGCAAGCCACTCGTTATTCCAGCCGCCGCTATGCAGTTCAACTCCTTCTGGCAGGCGCTCAGCCCCCGGAGGATTAGCACGAGTATCAATGACTTTCACCACCAGTTGTGGCTGATTTTTTCTTAGGTGTTTAACGACAGAGAGCCCGGTAATACCGAGCCCTACGACGACAACATTATGTATGTTTTGCCAACGTTCCATATTTGTTCACACTGTAACTCTTGTCTGAAAAGGCGCGATTAACGCACCTTCAATGTTGCTAGACCAATCAGAACAAGAACAATAGAAATAATCCAGAAGCGCACGATAACGCGAGGCTCTGGCCAACCTTTAAGTTCATAGTGGTGATGGATAGGTGCCATGCGGAATATCCGCTGACCACGTAGTTTGTAAGAACCCACCTGAAGAATAACCGACAGGGTTTCCATCACAAATACACCACCCATGATAACCAGTACAAATTCCTGACGAACCAATACTGCGATAGTGCCTAGCGCACCGCCCAAAGCAAGCGAGCCTACATCGCCCATGAATACTTGCGCTGGATAAGTGTTGAACCACAAAAAGCCAAGACCAGCACCAACAATCGCCGTACACACCACCACAAGCTCAGATGCATGAGGAAGGTAAGGAATATGCAGGTATTCAGAGAAGTTAACGTTACCCGTCGCCCAGGAAATAACAGCAAAGCCTGCGGCCACCAGAACCGTCGGCATAATCGCCAGGCCATCCAGACCATCTGTCAGGTTTACCGCGTTACTCGTTCCGACAATCACAAAATAAGTGAAGATAATGTACAACATCCCCATTTGAGGCATGACATCTTTAAAGAATGGCACCACAAGTTGAGTGGCTGCAGTATCTTTACCGTAAGCATACAGAGCGAACGCCACCACAAATGCAATTAGCGACTGCCAGAAATACTTCCAGCGCGCGATCAAACCATCGGTATTCTTACGCACCACTTTGCGATAATCGTCGACAAAACCGACTGCACCATAACCAAGTAGCACCGTCAGTACCGCCCAAACATAAGGGTTTGATAAATCAGCCCAAAGCAGAATGGTGATAGAAATCGCAGCCAAAATCATGATACCACCCATGGTCGGCGTACCACGTTTACTGAAGTGAGATTCTGGGCCTTCGTTTCGTACTACCTGACCGATTTGCAGCATTTGCAATCGCTTGATCATGATAGGCCCCATCCAGAGCGACAGACCTAGGGCAGTTAATACACTTAAAATTGCTCGAAAAGACAGATATTCAAACAATCGGAAAAAAGAGAAGTATGGCTGTAGCAGCTCGGCAAGCCAGATAATCATTAAAAATACTCCTTCAAAGCAGCAGCGACTTCAAACATACGAGCACCGTTTGCTCCTTTTACCAACATGGTGTGGTTTTCAGAAACAGTTTGGTCTAGATGCTGCTTGATGTAGTCAATCATATCTTGATGTGTCTCAAAGTGGGTACCGTCGCACAGGTCACTGATTACCTTCGCGTCTGCCCCATACGTGAGAACGTGTTCAAATTTTTGTGGGGCAGCATGTTCCCCGACTTGACGGTGAAGTGCAAGACTTTCCTCGCCCAATTCCGCCATATTGCCTAAAATCAACCAGCGCTGCCCTTTGAAAGCCCCTAATAAATCCACAGCAGCCTTCATCGCCGGGACACTGGCATTATAGCTGTCATCAATCAGTTTGACTGATTGACTCAGTTGCTCAACCTCTACTCGGCCTTTCACTTTATTCAGATGCAACAAGCCAGATTGAATTTCTTCGATCGTCGCGCCCATTTTCATGGCAATGATTGCAGCCGCAATCGCATTCGCAACATTGTGTTGACCAATAATCCCCAGCGATAGTTCAATTTCTTGTCCATCTTCTACGAGGTGTAGAGTGAAGCTGGCTTTACCTTCTTGATCCATTTTTATATCGGACGCATAGAAATCCGCTTGAGTGTTACTTTGCGAAAAAGTGATCACCTTCTTATCAGCAAGAACTGATTGCCATAACGCATCACCCTGACTGTCCAGGTTAACAATTGCGACTCCGCCAACTGATAAGCCCTGGTAGATTTCACCTTTCGCTTGCTTAACGCCTTCAATGGAACCAAAACCTTCAAGGTGAGCGGCAGCAACATTGTTGACCAGTGCGATATCCGGTTTAACTAATTGAGTGGTATAAGCAATTTCACCGATATGGTTGGCGCCCAGCTCTATGACGGCATAGTCATCATCGGCTTGTGAACGTAAGAGCGTTAATGGAACACCGATGTCGTTGTTGAAGTTACCCGCTGTAAACAACACCTGACCTTTCAACTGGAGAATACTCGCCACCATTTCTTTTACGGTGGTTTTACCGCAGCTACCCGTAATCGCAACCGTAGGCGTTTGGCAAGACTGATGAACCCAGGCTGCGATGTCACCCAAAGCAATTTTGCTATCAGCGACCACCAATTGTGGAACCTTCACATCGAGACGTTTTTGTACCAGCAGAGCACCAGCTCCAGAGTCAACCGCCTGCTGACAGAAGTCATGCGCATCAAATCGTTCACCCACTAATGCGACAAACAATGAGCCACTTTCTATAGTTCTGGTGTCGGTTGAAACTGCCGCGATGGTGATGTCTTCACCAACCAGTTCACCATACGTAATTTCAGCAAGTTGAGACAAAGTGACTTTAATCATGATGACAGTCCTAATAGCTTCATAGCAGATTCTCTATCCGAATAATGGATCGTTTCACCATTTCGAATTTGATAGTCTTCGTGGCCTTTACCAGCCAGTAAAATGATGTCTTGCTCTGATGCATTATCGAGGGCAAAAGAGAGAGCCTTGAAGCGGTCATGCTGAACAATCGCCGCGTCCGGCTTCGATAATCCAGCCAGCATATCTTTGACGATAAGTTCTGGACTTTCACTACGCGGGTTATCGTCCGTTAACACAACTTTGTCACCCAAACGTTCTGCAACTTCTGCCATCATTGGACGTTTACCTGGATCACGATCGCCACCACAACCAACGATAGCCCAAAGCTGCCCCTCACAGTGAACACGCAGCGCCTGCAACGCTTTTTCTAATGCATCTGGGGTGTGCGCGTAATCAACCACGACTTTGGCTCGATTATCCGTCTGGAACAGTTCCATTCGGCCTAATACTGGCTGCAATTGATTCGCCGTCGCCAAAAGCGCTTGTTTGTCAAAACCTAAGCTTAGCAAAGTCGCAAACGCTAACATCAAGTTAGCCGCGTTGAACTCCCCAATCAAAGGGGCATATAAGGTGCCGCTGCCAAACATACCGTCAAAATCGATAGTAATACCAGATTCAGCATACGTGACGTTGCTGGCCCATAGTGCGTTTGTAAATTCAGTTGTTGGTGCCAACGAAACTGCAATCGCATTCGAAAGGTCTTTAGCCCAAGCGGCACCGACTTCATCATCAACATTAATGATGGCTTTTTTACACTGGTGCTGGGTAAAGAGGCTAAATTTAGCACTCGCGTAATCTTCCATAGTGCCATGATAGTCGAGGTGATCACGGCTCAGATTGGTGAACACCCCAGCCGAAAATGACAGAGCTTTCACTCGTCCTTGTACTAAGCCATGCGAAGAAACTTCCAGCGCCGTGTACTTCGCGCCCTGCTCAGCTAATGACGCAAGCGTATGTTGAATTTCCACCGCATTGCCGGTGGTGTTCGCAGCTGCTTGCAAATTATCTAAGAAACCATTTCCCGTGGTACCCATTACGGCCGCTTTCGAGCCGATGAGTTCGATCCACTGCGCAATCAGTTGGGTGATGGTGGTCTTGCCATTGGTTCCTGTAACACCAATAAGATCCATTGTTGGATAGCGATAAAGTTGACCTGCCATTTCAGACAGACACTTATCCAAAGCACTTAAGTAAATAACCGGGATATCATCAACCAACTCTATGGTGCCATGCGTTTTGTTCTCACAGGCTTGTGCAATAACTGCATTCGCACCTTGCTGAATTGCCGCCGGAATAAACTTCCTCCCATCCACTACGTGCCCGACAATCGCAACGAAGGTGGTTCCGGGTTGAACTCGTCGACTGTCGAGTTCAAGTTCAGAGACAAGAACGGACGCTAAACTTGGGCAATCAACCCAAGAGGACAGCAAGGCGTCCATACTGATGGCTTTAGTCATATTTGTTCTCCGAGCTTTGGCTCAGGTTTACTCAAGTTATTTGGCAGTAAGCTAACTTTGCTTACTGCTGGAATTTATTTTCATCTGGTGCCACGTTCAGGATCTGTAGCGCACCTTTCATAATTTCAGAAAAAACCGGAGATGCCACCGAACCACCATAGTAATCATCACCCTGAGGTTCATTGACGATCACAACAAGTGCGATTTTCGGATCACTGACAGGAGCGAGGCCTGCGGTGTAAGTAATATACTCATCACTGTATCCCCCCGCAGAAGCTTTACGAGAGGTACCGGTTTTCGCCCCGATTCGATAACCCGGAACAGCCGCACGACGAGCTGAGCCGCCTTGCTGAGTTACCGTTTCTAACATATCGAGCACCTGGCGCGCATGCTCACGGCTAACGACCTGGCGAGACATATTGTTGTCGTTACTTTCGATGATATGTATCGGCTCGTATTTACCAAGGTTTCCGAGCGTGGCATAAGCGTGCGCAAGCTGAATTGGTGTAATAGAGAGACCATAGCCAAAAGAGATGGTGGCTCTTTCAATCGGTGACCAACGCGAACGACTCGGGAAAATACCTGTCACTTCACCCACCAGATTCAAACCAGAAAGCTCACCAAAACCAACCGAGCTATACAAGCCCAGTAGTGCTTCAACCGGCATTTGCATTGCCAGCTTAGTCACACCAACGTTACTGGATTTTTTCAGAATCATCTCCAGGCTGGCTTTACCAACGCGAGAGACATCCTTAACCCGGCTTCCACCTAATCGAAGCACGCCATTCCCGGTATCCACGATGGTATCCTTATCGGCAATGCCATTTTCTAACGAAGCCAGAATAACAAACGGCTTAATGGTCGAGCCAGGCTCCATGGAATCAGTAATCACGCGGTTACGCATTTTGTAACTTTGCCAGTCGCTACGATTATTCGGGTTATACGATGGTGCATTTACCATCGCCAGTACCGCGCCAGTTTTAACATCCAGCATCACAACAGAGCCAGAGGTGGCACGATGGTCCGCCACTGACTGTTTAATGGCACGGTAAGCAATCGCTTGTAAACGCTGATCAATGGTCAATTGCAGAGACTTACCTTCTTGTTTGTCCTGCCAGGCAATATTTTCTACCACTCGACCATAGCGGTCTTTACGGATGGTTTTTTTACCTTCTTGCCCCGTCAACCACTCATCATAACTGCGCTCTACGCCTTCCAAGCCATGGCCGTCAATGCCAGTCACACCTACTAAGTGAGCACTGACCTCACCAGCAGGATAATAACGTCGCGACTCAGATTTCAGTCCGACACCCGGCAGCTTCAACTCCCGGATGTAATTCGCCATTGCAGGGCTAACTTGGCGTTGCAGATAAATGAAACGACGCTTTTCATTACGCTTGATTTTATCGATAAGCCCCTGACGCTCAATGCCAAGAACGTCAGCCAGCGCATGCCAGCTTTGAGTTTGACTCAGCGCATTTTCTTTAAAGATGGTTGCCGGATCGGCCCAAACGGCTTCAACAGGTACACTGACGGCAAGAGGTTCTCCGTTTCGGTCAGAGATAATGCCTCGTGCAGAGGGAATTGACTTAACTCGAACAGAGCGAAGGTCACCTTGTTTGATCAGATTATCGGGTTCGATGATTTGAATGTACGCTACACGTGCAATCAGCAGCGCAAACGCACAGAAAACAAAAAACAGTAACAGATGGAAACGCCAACGAATCAAAAAAGACTCTGCTACCTCAACTTTTGCTGCTTTTTCTTCGACTTGCTTCTCATCGACTGCAGCTTTCGCTTTTGCGGAAACCTTCCGCTTATTTCCTTGTTTGGTACTGGTTTTCTTTCTAATCATTTTAGTGTGATAACCACTTCTTTATCGCCATCAGGTCGTTTCATTTCAAGCTCCTTTTTTGCAAGGTCTTGAACTCGACTATGTTCAGCCAGGGCGTTTTCTTCCAACATCAGGTTGCGCCATTCACTGTCTAGTCGCTCTCGCTCAACCAGAGTTTGATCTTTTTCGGTGATCGCTTGACGTGCATGGTGGGTAGCAAATACCACTCCCATCGCTGATGCCAAAATAAGAAGCAACAACAATAATGGCCAACGACCAACAGTGAGTAAGTCCGTGGCAATCAATTTAGCAAGGTTAGGAGTGGATTTCGTCATAATAATTAAAGCTTTTCAGCAATTCTTAACACTGAACTGCGTGAACGAGGGTTTATGTCAATTTCTTGTGTACTTGGTTTTATCGCTTTGCCAATGGCTTTCATGTTCGCACTGCCCAGCTCTTTGATTTGTGCTTCGGTTAGTGGAATGCCATGTGGGACTTGCGGCCCTTTGCTCTCTTTGCGAATAAAGCGCTTCACCATGCGGTCTTCCAATGAATGGAAGCTGATGACAGACAAACGCCCTTCCGGAGCGAGAATACTTGCCGCCCCTTTTAGCGCGGTATCGATCTCTTCCAGCTCACTGTTGATGTAAATACGGAATGCCTGAAATGCACGTGTCGCGGGGTGTTTCTTCTCTTTAAAGCTTTTTGGCGCTGCTTCTGAGATCAATTTAGCTAATTGACCAGTGCGCACAAGTGGCTCATTTTCTTCGTTTTCACGGTATTCAACAATCGCACGAGCGATACGACGGGCATGTTTGTCTTCACCAAATTCGCGAATGACCCACGTGATGTCATCCAGATCCGCTTCCATTAACCATTGCGATACAGGAATGCCGGACGTTGGATCCATGCGCATGTCCAGCGGGCCATCTTTCATGAAACTGAACCCACGCTCAGCATCATCAAGCTGAGGGGAAGATACGCCCAGGTCAAGCAAAACACCATCCACTTTACCAACCAGATCATAATCTTCGGCATATTCAGCAATACCCGAGAACGGACCATGAATAATGGTGAAACGAGGATCGTCGATCTTACCCGCTTCTGCGATAGCCTGTGGGTCGCGGTCAATACTGTAAAGTCGGCCGTTTTCACCTAGCTTAGATAAAATAGTACGGCTGTGACCGCCTCGGCCAAATGTTCCATCGATATAGATACCGTCAGGTTTGATAGCAAGGCCATCAATGGATTCATTTAATAACACGGAAATATGTTGAAAGGTTTCGGTCATAGCTTTCTCGTTGAATAATCTTGAAGCGATTTTTAGGGCGTGTTGTTCTGTTATGCTGAGTGTATCAGCGGGCGAATAACATTTCCTAGTGTACTGATTTCCCACATCATCGCCACCACAAGTCTAGAGTTAGACGTGATTTAACGCCAAGTTTATTGGTAATGACATAGTCTGAGTCAATAAAATGCAAAAAACCCATCATTACTAAGAAGTAATGATGGGTCTCGAATAGTTGGAGTCGACACATAAGCCGGGTTCTGTTCCGCTTGCGCGGTGGTAGCCATTCGTCTAGGCCAGCAATCACTCACTGGCTCAAGCAACCTACCCGCCTCCTTACGCGAGCAACGCAATGTGGAGGCCTATTTGGTCTTGCTCCGGGTGGAGTTTACCCTGCAACGAGCTATTGCTAGTCGTCCGGTGCGCTCTTACCGCACCCTTTCACCCTTACCTGATCCCTTACGGGCCATCGGCGGTCTTCTCTCTGCTGCACTTGTCGTAGGCTTGCGCCCCCCAGGCGTTACCTGGCACCCTGCTCTATGGAGCCCGGACTTTCCTCCCCTTTGCCAGTCTCCCGAAGGACGTCAACGTCAGTCTCCCAAAGGACTTCAACGTCAGTCTCCCGAAGGACATCAGCAAAGCAGCGACTACCCAGTCAACTCCGAGGGCGGATTGTATAGAGTTCTCCTCTCCGCGTCTAGTGAGATCACAGATATGATGTAAGGAATGCATCAAATGGTGTTTTTTTGCTCGAATGGCAATACCTAATAGCGTTAAGTCAGCGCAAAAACAAAGGGCTGATGAAAACCATCAGCCCTAATCACTTTTATTCGATAAACCCGTTTAGACAAAAAGAGACTTATTAATCCAGATTTTCTAAGCCCCACTTATAAAGCGCATTCTTTTTAAGATTGTGGATTTCCGCCACTAACGCCGCCGCCTTTTTAAGTGGCAGTTCTTTAGTCAAGATTCCTAGCGTACGCAATGCGTCATCAGGCAGAGAGTCATCTGCCGTTTCACGATGGCCATGAACAAGCAACACCATTTCACCGCGCTGTTGGTTATCATCACTTTTCACCCACTCGATCAACGCTCCAAGAGGCATTCCTTGAATAGTTTCAAACGTTTTGGTGAGCTCTCTCGCCAAAACAACTTCTCGTTCAGCGCCAAGAACGTCTAACATATCTTGTAGAGAGTCCAAAATACGGTGCGGAGATTCGTAAAAGATACAAGTGCGCTCTACCGATGCGATTTCTAAAAACTTGTCTTTACGCCCTTTACTTTTTGGCGGTAAAAATCCTTCAAAACTGAAGCGATCAGATGGCAAGCCAGAAGCACTTAATGCCGTGATAACCGCGCACGCTCCAGGAAGAGGCACAACTCTTACGCCCGCTTGACGACATTTTGTCACCAGATGGTATCCTGGATCGCTGATTAAAGGTGTACCCGCGTCAGAAACCAGCGCGATGGACTGGCCTGACAATAGTTTTTCCACCAAAACCTGTGCTTTTTGCTGTTCGTTGTGATCATGCAACGCAAAAGTTTTGGTTTGAATATTGAAGTGAGACAGTAATTTACCCGTATGTCGGGTATCCTCAGCAGCAATGATGTCCACATTCGACAGAACTTCGATAGCACGTTGGGTGATATCTGCTAAATTTCCGATTGGTGTCGGTACGATATAGAGAGTTGGCCCCTCATTCGGCAAATTATTTTTATCTGTCATTTGTTTACCATCACTTCAACGATTAATATAAAGACAATTTTGTACAAAATTATAGAGAACTCACGGCAATGATTAACCATAAGAGACTCAGTGTACCACGCATACTTACTCCTGTTGCACTAGCAATTACACTCGCCGCCTGTTCTTCAGGTCCGAGACAACCTGATGGTGTCGATGTCACACTTGAGCCTACCCGGTCAGTACAGAACTACATGATTCAAGCGGACAGCTCGGAAGGCAGCGTACAAAACGACTGGTTGATCATGGCAGCCAAAGCCGCAATTCAAGCCAACCAATTTGATCAGGCCGATCTACTGATCACGAGACTTTCTCGTCAGCAATTGTCTGAAGTACAGCAGGCAGAGTGGCAACTGGCGCGAGGAACCATACAGCAAAAGCAGGGAAATTACTCACAGTTACTTCAGCTGCTGAATTTTAAGCCTTGGTGGAAACTGCCAAACGACCAGTGGAAGGATTACTACGCGTTACGTGCAGATGCTTACCAGAGCCTAAACCAGCCATTTGAAGCAAACCGTGAGCTGGTCATGCTAGGTCATTACTCTTCATCTCCAGAGCAGCGTGAAATATCCAGTCGTATTTGGATGAACTTTGGCAGCTACTCAGAAGCAGAACTGTCTTCACTACGTACCGAACCAAACGAAGAGGTATTGAGTGGTTGGTTGCAGTTAGCGATTTACTCCAAAGCGATGTCTGGCAACCTCTCTCAGCTAAGAAATACGCTGGATCGTTGGTTAACCGAAAACCCATCGCACCCGGCGGCGGTTTACACGCCTGAAGAAATTCAAAACATATTGTCGCTCAACATCGTTAAGCCAAATAATACCGCGCTACTGCTGCCGCTAACGGGGAAATTTGCACCTCAGGCACAGCTGATCCGTGAAGGCTTCATGTTTGCGATGATGAATGATGAAACTCGTGACGATAGCACAAGCGTCACTGTTATCGATACGCATGCTTACAGCGCCGACCAAATCAAACAGCGCCTAATCAACGAGAATATCGACTTTGTTGTCGGCCCGCTGCAAAAAGAAAATGTTGAGCTGTTACAGACTTCAATCGATGGCTCCGCTGCTGGTCCAACTATTCCAGCCCTAGCCTTAAACATCCCTGAAGAGATCAAACCGGGCAGCAATATCTGTTATCTGGCACTTTCACCAGAGCAAGAAGTGGCACAAGCCGCTAAACACCTGTTCAACCAAGGCTATAATTTCCCGCTAATTCTTGCGCCTAAAGGCAGTTACGGCGAGCGAGTGGTTGAAGCGTTTAACGACGAGTGGAATAAATACAGCTCAAACAAAGTGGCAACCAGCTACTTTGGCGATAAACGACAGCTGCAAAAAGACATCAACGACGTCTTCGGTCTGCAGGAAAGTAAACAGCGAATCGCTCAGATGCAATCGCTGATGAAAATTAAACTGGAGACTCAACCACGCAGCCGTCGCGATGTTGATGCGGTTTACATTGTTGCAAGAAGTTCAGAGCTGACTTTGATTAAACCGTTTATCGAAGTCGCGATTAACCCAGATGCCAAGCCACCAAAAATCTTCTCTAACTCTCGCAGTAATAGCGGTGGTGCGACCTACGATGACTTGACGGGCATCATTTACAGTGACATTCCGCTGCTTATTGATCCAGATCCGACGGTTGCGGCCGAAATGAAAGAGCTATGGGCAGAACAATCCAACATGGAGGTGCGCCTGAAAGCACTCGGCATGGATGCGTACAAGTTGATTGGCGAACTGCCTCAAATGAAGCTTGTTCCTGGGCTATCTGTCCAAGGCCAGACTGGTGTGTTAAGCCTCGACAACAACTGTGTTGTACAACGTGAGCTAAGCTGGGCCGAGCGTGGGGCTCTTCAGTAAACGTCAGATAGGTAATCAATATGAAGCCCTGGCCAAGCAATATCTGCTTCGCCAGGGTTTACGCTTTGTCGAGCAAAATTTTCTGACAAAAGTCGGCGAAATTGATTTAATCTTCCAACAAGGTGAAACTATCGTCTTCGTCGAAGTCAAATATCGTAACAACGATCGTTTTGGCTCGGCAGCGGAAATGGTTACTCACGCCAAAATGCGTAAGCTGATAAAAACCGCCAACATTTGGCTCAGCCGCCAAAAACAGTCCATACATACAATAGATTATCGGTTCGATGTTATCGCCATTCACGACAATGGACGAGATATTAACTGGATACAAAACGCAATATCTGAAGGATAAGCGATGCTAGATAGCATTAAAGACAGCTTTACAGAAAGTATTCAAATTCAAATAGCAGCTGCTGAAGCACTGCCAGATGCTATTACTCATGCCGCTCAAGCCATGGTTTCTAGCTTACTAAACGGCAATAAAATCCTATGCTGTGGAAACGGTGGAAGTGCTGCCAATTCACAACAGTTTGTTTCTTGCCTTTTAAATCGCTTTGAGACAGAGCGTCCAAGCTTACCAGCCATGGCGCTGACCGCTGACAACACAACGCTTACCGCGGTTGCCAACGACTACCATTATCAGGAAATATTCTCTAAGCAAGTCCGAGCGTTTGGTCAACCGGGTGACATTCTTCTTGCCCTGTCGACCAGTGGTAATAGTAAGAATATCATCAAAGCGATGGAAGCAGCGGTAACTCGCGACATGACCATCATTGCACTGACAGGCAAAGACGGCGGCGAAATGGCGGGCCTACTGGGTGAAAATGACGTCGAGATACGAATCCCATCGCATCGTACGGCGCGCATTCATGAAGTCCACATGGTAACCCTACATTGCTTATGTGACTTGATTGACCAAGTACTTTTCCCTGCTCACGAAGAATAACTCAGATTGAGAGTCAGAATTATGTTACGCAGCCTCATCATTTTATTTACTGCGCTTAACCTCAGTGGTTGTGCAGGTTTGTTCATTGCAGGCGCTGCAACGACAGCGAATATCGTCACTGACACCCGTACGACCAAACAGATTTGGCAAGACAACAACATTGAGTTTGAAGTCGCCGCAATTGGTAATAAACAGCCATTCAAAGGTCAGGCTCGTGTTTTTGCCAGCTCATATAATGGTACTGTGGTACTCATGGGACAGGCTCCTACTCAAGCCTTAATTAATGACCTAGAGAACAGAACCCGTGAACTATCAGGTGTGAAAGTCATTCACAACCAGATGAAACAAAAAGCGCCGCTAACGGTTACACAAATCAGTAATGACAGCTGGATAACGACGAAAGTAAAATCCTCACTGCTCACTGATGAGCAGCTAAATGCGGTGAAAGTAAAAGTGATTACGGAAGATAGTGAAGTATTTCTGTTCGGCTATGTCACAGAAGCACAGAGTCAGCGAGCGATAGAAATCGCACGTAACGTCTCCGGGGTAAAACAAGTGATTAATGGGTTCCAGTACGGAGAGACAGAGCCAGTTGAAGTTGATTTACCAAATAGTAGTGCTCAACCGGTACAAAGTGACACACCGGTACAAAGTGACACAAACCAAGATGGTGAAACGAACGTTGAGGTATTCACTATCACTGATTGATAGTGAATACCAATCGTAGTAAATAACTGGTCATTCTAGCTTGTTAAAATGCTCGATAACGGCGTTAACTTTTCGTTTTAAAATAAGTTTGATTGTAGAATAACGACTTATCGAAAAAGTTCTGCCTTGTTCTCAAGCATTTTTCCTACGCTATCTCTGAGCACTGACTTACTGTGATTGGTATTAAAACATCACTTTAAAAATCACGAGAACAAAAAAAAGCAGCGTAATCGCTGCTTTTTTTATTTAATAACTCTTAAGCTTGGTTTGCCTTTCGGGCGAGGTGCTTCACTTTCGTCATCACCTGACTCCGAGTCCTCAGCTTGAGGTACGTCATCACTAACCATAGTAAACGATGGGGACTGCTCTTCTTCCATCGTTTCTTCTTCGATATGAGTATAAGCCTCTTCCGGTTCAAACATAGTGCCTGCACCATTTTCACGGGCGTAAATAGCTTGAACCGCATAAACAGGCACAATTACCGAGTGCGGACGACCGCTAAAACGAGCATGGAAGGTAATCGCATCATTACCCAACTCAAGGTTACCAACGGCACGAGGGGCAATATTCAGGATAATCTGACCATCTTGAATAAACTCAACAGGTACGCGTACACCAGGCATGGTTGCGTCAACAACCAAATGAGGAGTTAAGTCATTGTCTACCAGCCAGTCATAAAACGCACGAAGCATGTAAGGACGGCGGGCAGTCATTTTTGCAATATCCATAATAATGTATCTAAATCGCTGCTTAACGAACCAGACGCATTTCACGTTCAGCTTCAGTCAAAGAAGCAAGGAATGAATCACGTTCAAATACGCGGTTCATGTAAACCTTGATCTCTTTAGAGCCAGGACCAACAAGCTCGATACCAAGTTGAGGTAAACGCCACAACAATGGTGCCAAGTAACAATCGATTAAGCTGAATTCTTCACTCATGAAGTACTCATATTCAGCAAAGATTGGCGCTAGAGTCAGAAGATCGTTACGAAGTTTCGTACGTGCCTTTTCTGATTCTTCTGCGTTACCTTTCATTACTTTTTCAGCGAGTGAATACCAATTGCGTTCGATACGGTACATCATCAAACGGCTGTTACCACGGGCAACAGGGTAAACCGGCATTAGAGGTGGATGAGGGAAACGCTCGTCCAAGTACTCCATGATAATTTTTGAATCGTAAAGCGCGAGCTCGCGATCCACAAGAGTTGGCACTGATTTATATGGGTTTAGCTCGATAAGTTCAGCAGGAAGGTTAGCTTCATCAACAAGCTCAACTTCAACACTTACACCTTTTTCAGCCAGTACAATGCGAACCTGATGGCTATACAAATCTGATGCACTTGAGAAAAGAGTCATCACAGAACGTTTATTGGCAGCTACAGCCATGGAGCCCTCCAGTACACTTACAAATAAAAACAATGGAGGCTAAGCCTCCATTGTACAGTCAATTAAAATTGGGAATTAGCACGGTATTTTAGCACAATTAATGCACATCACGCCAATACTCTTTCTTAAGCAACACTACGATGATAGTCAGGATGACTAAGAAGCCCATCACCCACCAACCAATCGCATGGCGTTCTAGCTGCACAGGGTCACCAGAGTAAACCAGGAAGTTAACCAGATCACCGACCGCTTTATCGTATTCACCAGTACTTAATTCACCAGTACCATCGGTTTCAGTACCAACAACAACCTGTACTTCTTCACCATCAACATGTTTCGTGCCGTAAACCGGAGTTGGAATACCTTGCAGCTCTTCTAGAACATGCGGCATACCCACACTTGGGAATACAATGTTGTTCACACCAAACGGACGAGATGGGTCCACATAGAACGAACGCAAGTAAGTGTATAACCAATCCGCACCACGAACTCGAGCAACCAAAGTCAAATCTGGTGGTGGAGCACCGAACCAGTTTGCCGCTTGCTTAGGTGGCATAGAGTTAACCATCAGATCACCGATTTTCGCCTCTGGGTTGAAAATCAGGTTCTCTTTCATTAAGTCTGTTGGAATTTCCAAATCTGTCGCGACACGCTCATAACGCTGATATTGCGTAGAGTGACAGCCAAAACAGTAGTTCATGAATAGCTTCGCGCCGTTTTGCAGCGAAGCTTTATCCGTCAGGTCCACGTGTGCTTTATCAAGCGGCACGCTGGCCCCCGCTGCCATCGCTAGGGATGGCAACATAGCAAATAGAATTACAATCCACTTCTTCATTTGAATGTTACCCTCTCTGGTAATGGTTTGGTTGCTTCATTTTTACTGTAGAAGAACAGCAGTACAAAGAACATGAAGTAACACAAGCTAAAGATCTGAGATAGTAGTGTGTACGTTGGCGTTGCCGGTAGCGCACCTAAAACACCCAGAGCGATAAAGGCAATCGTAAACTGTACAATATTCAATAGATGAATTTTGCTACGGTAACGGTACGAGCGCACTTTACAGCGATCCAGCCAAGGTAGAACAAACAGCACTGCAATAGACGCACCCATTAGGATTACGCCTAACAGTTTGTCTGGAACCGCACGCAAGATTGCGTAGAACGGAGTGAAGTACCATACAGGAGCAATGTGCTCAGGTGTCTTCAGTGGGTTTGCAGCTTCAAAGTTAGGCGGCTCAAGGAAGTAACCACCCATTTCTGGGTTGAAGAACAACACGTAACAGAAGAAGAACAAGAAACCAGCCACACCAACCAAGTCTTTAACCGTACCGTAAGGGTGGAACGGAATAGAGTCGATAATATCGTATTTCTTCGAGTAGTAATCGTGGAACTTGAATTGTGTTTGGTAATCGTCGCCCATTGTGCCTTTCGGTAGTTTAGTCTCGATACCGTCAGGGTTGTTTGAGCCTACTTCGTGCAGTGCCAATACGTGAAGTACGATAAGCAGAAGCAGTACGATTGGTAGCGCAATAACGTGAAGAGCGAAGAAACGGTTCAACGTTGCACCAGAGATGATGTAGTCACCACGGATCCAAAGTGTTAGATCGTCGCCAATAACAGGAATCGCACCAAATAGAGAAATGATTACCTGAGCACCCCAGTATGACATCTGACCCCATGGCAGTAGGTAACCCATGAAAGCTTCAGCCATAAGCACTAAGAAGATCAACATACCGAAGATCCACAGTAGCTCACGAGGCTTTTGGTAAGAACCGTAGATTAAACCACGGAACATATGCAGGTATACAACAACAAAGAATGCTGATGCACCGGTAGAGTGCATATAACGCAGCAACCAACCGTACTCAACATCACGCATGATGTATTCGATAGACGCAAACGCACCTTCACCAGAAGGAACGTAGTTCATGGTTAGCCAAATACCCGTTAGGATTTGGTTAACAAGAACCAGCATTGCCAGAGAACCGAAAAGGTACCAAAAGTTGAAGTTCTTCGGCATAGGGTATTCAGATAAATGCTTTTTATAAGCATTCATCGCTGGAATACGTTTTTCTACCCAGTCTAACATTGCTTGCATTATGCATCCCCCTCATCAACACCAACTATGAGCTTTGTGTCGCTCAGATACATGTGCTTAGGAATCACAAGGTTCAGCGGCGCAGGAACACCCTGGAACACTCGACCAGCCATATCAAACTTAGAACCGTGACAAGGACAGAAGAAGCCAGATTTAACACCCTGAACTTGCTCTGCGAAAGAGTCCGGTAGATAGGTCGGCGAACAGCCTAAGTGAGTACAGAAACCAACTGCAACGAAGAACTCTGGCTTAATTGAGCGGTACTCATTCTGAGCATAAGCCGGTTGCTGCTCCATTTCAGACTGCGGATCACGGAGCTGATCTCCGATAGTTTTCATGTTATCTAGCACTTGTTGAGTACGGCGTACTATCCATACAGGTTTACCCTGCCACTCAACACGAACCAATTGACCCGGTTCGATTTTACTGATATCCACTTCCACCGGTGCACCAGCAGCTTTTGCTTTAGCACTCGGATTCCATGATTTTATAAAAGGAACGGCGACGGCAGCTGCCCCTAACCCACCTACAACTGCCGTTGTAGCGGTTAGAAAACGCCTGCGACCGTTATTTAAAGGCGCGTTGCTCATCCAAACATTCTCCCATTTGCTCCCTTGGATAGTTATTATTCCGCTTATAAGAGCATGGCTAACACATAATGAATTTCGTTATATTTATTGGGATGAAATGATAAAGAAAACCCTACTTTTTGACAAGATAAAGCTACCTTTTTGTAACATTTGTGAGGCAAATCGCTCGTGTCGTCACAAAAGCAGTAAAATAATAAATGTTTGATGTGATTTGTAACAAGAAAGCGAAAGGAAGAGGCTCAAAATAACGAGGTTTATCCCTTTTATATCGGTTGTTTTCAGTCAATTAAGCCTGCGGAAAAAGAATTAAAACAGGCGGCCTAGTGGCAAAACTTATTAAAACTTTGTAGCACATAAAATTAAGATAAAACTTAATAATGGCTCAAAGAAATGTTGCGTGGATATTAAGGAAGAGCGGAGAGATTAATATCGAATCAGGGGTGTGTTTTTTCAGTCCAATAAAAACAAAAAGCCCGGCATATAGCCGGGCTTTTGGTGCACAGTATCCAGAATAATCTGGAAAGCATAATTTCCGTAAAGGAAATTAACGCTTAGAGAACTGTGGACGACGACGTGCTTTACGTAGACCAACTTTCTTACGTTCAACGCAACGTGCGTCACGAGTAACGTAGCCAGCTGCGCGTAGAGCAGGACGTAGAGACTCATCGTATTCCATAAGCGCACGAGTGATACCGTGACGGATAGCACCAGCTTGACCAGAAATACCGCCGCCTTTTACTGTTACGTAAAGGTCTAGCTTCTCAGTTAGTTCAACTAGCTCTAGAGGTTGTTGTACAACCATACGTGCTGTTGGACGACCGAAGTATTCGTCAAGGTTACGCTTGTTTACTACAATGTTGCCGCTGCCTGGTTTGATGAAAACACGTGCAGCTGAGCTTTTGCGACGGCCAGTGCCGTAGTATTGATTCTCTGCCATTTTCGAAATCCCCAATTAGATGTCTAGTACTTGTGGTTGTTGAGCAACATGGTTGTGCTCAGCGCCCGCGTAAACTTTAAGCTTACGGTACATAGCACGGCCTAGAGGACCACGAGGAAGCATGCCTTTAACTGCAAGCTCAAGAGCCATCTCAGGTTTACGATCGATCAACTTTTCAAAAGTGATAGATTTTAGACCACCTGGGAATTCAGAGTGACGGTAGTACACTTTGTCTTTAGCTTTGTTACCAGTTACAGCAACTTTCTCAGCGTTTACAACGATGATGTAATCACCAGTGTCAACGTGAGGAGTGTATTCAGCTTTGTGTTTGCCACGTAGGCGAGATGCAATTTCACTTGCTAGACGGCCAAGAGTTTTACCTTCAGCGTCTACAACGTACCAGTCGCGTTTTACAGTTTCTGGTTTAGCAACGAAAGTTTTCATGCTAATAATAACCCGTTAATTAAATTTTAAACTTTAAAGGAACACCCTTTGGTGCTCCCACACTGTCTAAGAGCCCAGTCATCACCCCTTCGAGTCGTTGGTACTCTCGACCTTCTTTCTCGAAATAACTTCGATAATCCAGTCTGCAGTAACGGTGGGTCGCAGGATTATAGAGAAGACCGAAGAAAAAATCACCTTTTTTTGCGCCAAATCACTAATTTTTTCTTCAGTTTTTTTGAAACAAGCAGATTTAAGCCAAATGCTCTCTTGCAAGATACTCATGACTCTGCATCTCAGTCAGACGAGATAGGCAGCGCTTAAACTCAAATTCAAGCTGACCTTGAGTGTATAAGCTATCCATTGGTACTTCAGCGGAAATAATCAGCTTTACATGGCGCTCGTAAAATTCATCGACCAGGGCAATAAAGCGTCGTGCAGCGTCGTCTATTTTGCCACTCATCTGCTCAACATCAGCCAGCAAAACCGTGTGATAAATACGCGATAACTCGATGTAATCATTCTGACTTCGGGTGGTTTGGCATAGCTGAGCAAATGAAGCATGCAAAACACCATCGCTGGCTTCAATAACATCGATATTTCGATGGTTAATTTCTATCTGATGCGCCACATGCTGACGCTCCCCCGTCAGTTGCTGGTAATACTTGTTCAGGTTGATCGTTGCCTGCTCATCAAGCGGATGATGATAGATCTCGGCCTGCTCTAGGGTTCGTAAACGATAATCCACCCCACTATCCACATTCAACACATCACAGCGAGCCAGAATCATATCAATAGCCGGTAAGAATCGCGCTCTCTGCAGACCATTCCGATAAAGGTTTTGTGGCTCAATATTTGACGTCGCGACCAAAACCATCTGACGCTTGAACATCTCTTGCAGTAACGTCGCCAGAATCATTGCATCGGTGATATCAGAGACAAAAAATTCATCGAAGCAAACCACGTCAGCTTCTGTTTTGAACTTGTCAGCCACTTTTGATAATGGGTTTTCCACATCGCCAAGCTGCTTTAACTCATCGTGTACCCGGTACATAAAGCGATGAAAATGCACCCGCATCTTTCTGTCTGTCGGCAGTGCATCAAAAAAAGCATCCATCAAATAGGTTTTACCGCGTCCGACGCCTCCCCAAAAGTACAAACCTTTTGGTGGTTCAGGCATTTCAACCTTTTTACCCATGAGTTTTTGCCACTTAGACAGTTGTGGTGTTGGTGCAGACTGAAACTCGACAATAGCATGGTATAAGTTATCCAAAGCAGTGACCGCTTGATGTTGGGCTTCATCACGCTGGAATCCATGTTCTGCTATATCTTTTTGATATTGTTGTAGTGGTGTCATCGCATTAAGTCGTTTTAGAGGTACAAGGAAAGTGTCACCTCGGGGGCAATGTCTGATTAGAGAGAATTAATGTTCAGTCCCCGAAGACATACTGCTATTTTTCTTTATCGGCTGTTCAAGCCATAGTAACATGGACAAGCACCGCGTGTAACTAAGTAGTAAAAGACTTGTTAAAACAAATATAAGGAGCAGTTATGCCTTGGATTCATGCCATTGTGGGTTTGCTGGTCGGTACAATAGTAGGCGTAGTCATTAGTAGACTAACCACCCCTGAATACAAAAAACAGAAGTCTGTACAGAAAGAACTTGAGTCGGCGAAGTTTGAACTAGAGCAACAGCGCCAGGAGCTCGTTGACCACTTTGCCCAAACCGCAGAAATGTTAGACACCTTAGGTAAAGATTATACCAAGCTGTATCAGCATTTAGCGAAGACATCTTCAGAGCTTTTGCCGAATCTACCTGAACAAGACAACCCGTTTGATAAGAAGACGGCGATGGCTTCTGAGCAGATCAAAGAAGATCAGCCAGATATGAGCGAGCAGCCAAAAGACTACGCCAATGGCGCTACTGGTCTGTTAAAGGATCAAGAGAAAGAAGTCATTAACGCTCCTGAAGCAGTCACGGCCAAGGCATCATAACGTCTCTCTCCTCCCCTATCAGGTCGATACAAAACACATTTTGTATCGACCCTTTTTGAACTTTTCTGAAACAGCCATCTCTAACTTACTTGTGGACTGCTCCCCCTTTTGATTATCCCAACTAATCCCTATATTACTAAATAGTTAGGATATTTCTTTTTGGCAGACATGTTTCAAGAGGAGTTATTGGATGAAAAAACCACTGCTTGCACTGACCGTTCTATCTCTAAGTTTGAGTTCTATCTTAACGCCAATCCAGGCGACAGCAGCCTTGCCGCTCAGCATGGATGGTCAGCAATTACCTAGCCTCGCACCCATGCTGGAAAAAGTGACCCCGGCGGTAGTCAGCATTGCGGTAGAAGGTAAACAAGTACAAACCAGCCGTATTCCCGAGCAATTTCAATTTTTCTTTGGCCCCGACTTCCCTACGGAGCAAACGCGAGAGCGTCCATTCCGTGGCTTAGGCTCCGGTGTCATCATTGATGCGAATAAAGGTCATATCGTAACGAATTATCACGTAATAAAAGGGGCGGATGAAATTCGAGTACGTTTGTATGACGGTCGAGAATACGACGCTGAGTTAGTCGGTGGCGATGAGATGGCCGATGTCGCGTTGCTAAAACTGGAAAAAGCCAAGAACCTGACACAAATTAACATCGCAGACTCGGACAAGCTTCGCGTCGGTGACTTTACGGTTGCAATTGGTAACCCATTTGGCCTAGGTCAGACCGTCACATCAGGTATTGTTTCTGCCCTTGGTAGAAGCGGCTTGAATGTCGAAAATTTTGAAAACTTCATTCAAACCGATGCGGCGATTAACAGCGGTAACTCAGGTGGCGCATTAGTTAACTTAAATGGTGAGCTGATCGGTATCAACACCGCTATTTTAGGTCCAAACGGCGGCAACGTCGGGATTGGCTTTGCGATTCCTTCCAATATGATGAAAAACCTGACCGAGCAAATCTTAGAGTTCGGTGAAGTCAAACGCGGCATGTTAGGGGTTCAAGGTGGCGAAGTCACCTCTGAGTTAGCAGAAGCACTCGGTTACGAGTCCAGCAAAGGGGCATTCATTGGCCAGGTTGTTCCTGACAGTGCTGCGGATAAAGCTGGCTTGAAAGCGGGTGATATCATCGTGTCCGTGAATGGTAAATCAATTAATACCTTCTCTGAATTACGTGCAAAAGTCGCAACACTTGGCGCAGGTAAAGAGATTACCTTAGGTATTGTTCGTGATGGTAAAGAACAAACCTTCGACGTCACGCTTGGTGAATCAACCAACGTTAAAGCGAAAGCGGAAACACTGCATGATGGTCTGAAAGGTGCTGAACTAAGTAACACCAACCAGAGTGATTCAGTTCAAGGGGTAAAAGTAACCAGTGTTGTTGAGAACTCACCAGCAGCGCAATACCAGCTGCAAGAAGGTGACATTATTATCGGTGTGAACCGTCAACGCGTGAAAAACCTCGCTGAACTTCGTGCCATTGTCGAGAAGCACACAGGCGTACTGGCACTCAATATTCAACGCGGTGATCGTACTATTTATCTGGTAATTCGATAACTGTATTCGTGCAAAAGTGAACAGGTAAATCTGCTTTGGATACATAACATTCGGTGACAGAGCTCTAATACTTTGATCAACTTTTAAGCGGAAAATTAAAAGGGCAGCACAATCAGGTGCTGCCCTTTTGTTATTTTTCAATGAAATGCTATTCTTCATCTTCCAATGCCGCTTTGGCGTTCACACATGGAGAGGATATGCTTAGCTTTTTATTACGTTCTGTCTTTTTGGGCTTAGCAACCGCTGCCATTATTCTACTGGCGGTTCCATCTTTACGTCATAACGTAATTCCAGCAGCGCTTGAACCACAACCAAGCAATATCGCCTCTCTAGAGATCTCTTTCAATCAGGCTGTAAGAAAAGCCGCCCCTGCCGTGGTGAATATTTACAGCCGGAAGTATGTGGAAAATGATCGCAGCAAGCTTTCCACACAAGGTCTGGGCTCTGGTGTGATTGTCAGTGAAAAAGGTTACATCATTACCAACTACCATGTGGTCGCTCAGGCTGACCAAATCGTTGTAGCATTACAAGATGGTAGAGCAGCCGCCGCACAACTTGTTGGTACCGACAAACGCACCGATATTGCCGTACTGCGCGTAGAGGGAACGAATCTGCCCGTAATCCCCCTCAATTCAGAATACAAACCTCAAGTCGGCGATGTGGTGCTGGCTATTGGTAACCCATACAACTTAGGACAAACCACCACTTTTGGTATTATCTCCGCGACTGGGCGCTCTTCTATCAGTGACGGACGCCAAGCCTTCATCCAGACTGATGCGGCGATCAACGAAGGCAACTCCGGTGGTGCTTTGGTCAACACTCAAGGTGAATTAGTTGGAATCAACACCGCTTCATTCCAGCAAGCAACCGATTTAGAAACCTATGGCATTTCATTTGCCATACCCGCCCCCCTCGCCAGTAAAATCATGCAAAAGATCATTGCAGACGGCCGCGTGATTCGTGGCTATATCGGCATTGATGGTCAAGATATTAATGCTGTCACCGCTCGTTTACTCGGTAATGAGCATATTGGCGGCATTGTTGTGCTCGGCATTGACCCTAATGGCCCAGCAAGTGCTGCTGGTTTCGAGAAACAGGATATTATTATTAGTATTGATGGTAATAAAGTTCAGGGACGTCAAAGCGTAATGGATATTGTCACTGATTTACGTCCTGGCACCACGGTTGATGTGGGCATTATCCGTAAAGGCAAAGAGATAACATTAAAAGTTACGATTGCTGAAGATAAACAAGAAGCATAAAAAATCCCAGCCACTTCAACTGGCTGGGATTTGTGTTTTATCTATTCTTATTCGTCTTATTCGCTTTCGCTCGACTCTTCAGTGCTACCCGACTCACCGAGTTCAACTTCAATTCGTGTCACTCGTTGTAGACCTCTTGGTAGCAGACTACCTCGACGCCCACGCTCACCACGGAAGTTATCTAAGTCGGTAGGTTTTAAGCCCAGCTTGCGCTTACCCGCGTAAAGCGTCAGAGAGGCGCCCTGTGGCAGAGCCATCAGATGTGACAAGACTTCTTCTCGCTCTTTCGCTTTCGCAGCAGGAATGTTGATAATTTTATTCCCCTTACCTTTCGCCAATTGTGGCAGGTCTTTAATTGGGAATAGCAACATACGCCCTTGGTTGGTGATCGCCAGAATTTCATCAGCATCCAGGTCTTTAACCTCTTTTGGCGTCATCACTTCAGCGTTCGCTGGCAAGGTTACTAGCGCTTTACCACTGCGGTTCTTCGACAATAAGTCAGAGCCTTTACATACAAAGCCGTAACCTGCATCAGAACCCACTAGCCAAAGCTGTTCTTCTTCGCCCATAATCACCTGGCGAATGCTGCTGCCAGCCGTGATATTCAAGCGACCAGTAATTGGCTCACCTTGGCTGCGTGCCGATGGCAACGAGTGCGATTCAAGCGAGTAGCTTCGACCATCACTACCAAGGAAGACGGCAGGCTGGTTGCTCTTGCCTCGTGCATGAGCCAGATATTTATCGCCAGACTTATAGTTCAAGCCTTCCGCTTCAACCTCGTGGCCTTTCGCGTGACGAATCCAGCCTTTTTCAGACAGGACAACCGTGATCGGCTCACTTGGTACCAGATCGCGCTCGGTCAATGCTTTTGCTTCAGCGCGTTCCACCAGTGGCGAACGACGGTCGTCACCGTACTTCTCTGCATCCGCTTTGATTTCTTTCTTCAGCAGTGTATTCAGACGGCGCTCAGAGCCCAATAGCTGCTCTAGCTTTTCACGTTCTTTTTCTAACTCTTCTTGCTCACCACGGATCTTCATCTCTTCCAGCTTGGCAAGATGACGAAGTTTGGTATCCAGAATCGCGTCTGCTTGAATGTCAGTGATACCAAAGCGCTCCATCAGCACCGCTTTTGGATCGTCTTCAGTACGGATGATCTCAATCACTTCATCCAGGTTGAGGTAAGCAACCAACAAACCTTCTAAGATGTGCAAGCGAGCCATCACTTTGTCTAAGCGATGTTGCAAACGACGGCGAACCGTAGCACGGCGGAACTCAATCCACTCAGATAGAATCTGAACCAGACCTTTCACCTGAGGACGGTTATCCAGACCAATCATGTTCAGGTTAACGCGGTAGCTGCGTTCAAGATCCGTAGAGGCAAACAGGTGGTTCATCAAGGTATCGCAATCGACTCGGTTAGAGCGGGGAACAATAACGATACGCGTTGGGTTCTCGTGATCCGATTCATCACGAAGATCTTCTACCATAGGCAGCTTCTTCGCGCGCATTTGGTTCGCGATCTGCTCAAGCAACTTAGAACCAGACACTTGGTGTGGAATCGACGTGATAACGACTTCTGAGCCTTCTTTGTGCCAGACTGCACGCATTTTGATGCTGCCACGGCCATTACGGTAAATCTTCTCAATGTCCGCCTGAGGTGAAATGATCTCGGCTTCCGTGGGATAGTCCGGACCTTTCACATACTGCATTACGTCTGGCAGTTCAGCTTTCGGATGATCGATCAGATGGATGGTCGCGTCCGCAATCTCACGTACGTTATGTGGAGGTATATCCGTTGCCATACCAACCGCAATACCCGTCACACCGTTGAGTAAGATATGAGGCAAACGCGCAGGCAACATTTGTGGCTCTTTCATCGTGCCATCAAAGTTAGGTTGCCATTCGACCGTGCCCTGACCTAATTCGCCCAGTAGTACTTCGGCAAACTTAGACAGTTTCGCTTCGGTATAACGCATCGCGGCGAAGGATTTGGGATCATCTGGTGCCCCCCAGTTACCCTGACCATCAACCAGCGGATAACGGTAAGAGAACGGCTGTGCCATCAATACCATCGCTTCGTAACACGCAGAATCACCGTGTGGGTGGTATTTACCCAGCACGTCACCCACGGTACGCGCTGATTTTTTATATTTTGCTGATGCTGAGAGACCAAGCTCCGACATCGCGTAGATGATGCGTCGTTGAACCGGTTTTAAACCATCGCCAATATAGGGCAATGCTCGGTCCATAATGACGTACATCGAGTAGTTCAGATAAGCGTCTTCGGTGAACTTGCGCATTGGCAACTGTTCAACGCCATCGTAAGTAATTTCTGTAGACATTCGTTAAACCTCTGCCAAATCGCCGTTGTTTTGTAGCCATGAGCGACGATCATCTGCACGCTTCTTACCAAGCAACATGTCCATCACTTCCATGGTCGCTGCAGAGTCGTCAATGGTTAACTGCACCAGACGACGCGTATTCGGATCCATGGTCGTTTCACGTAACTGAAGTGGGTTCATCTCACCCAGACCTTTGAATCGCTGGACGTTGATTTTGGCTTTCTTCTTCGATAAACGTTCTAAGATGCCATCTTTCTCATCGTCATCCAGTGCGTAGAACACCTCTTTACCACAGTCGATTCGGTACAGTGGCGGCATGGCAACATAGATATGGCCTGCTTCAACCAGTGCGCGGAAGTGACGTGTGAACAAAGCACAAAGCAGTGTTGCGATGTGTAGTCCATCCGAGTCCGCATCGGCAAGAATACAGATCTTGCCGTAACGAAGACCGTCGAGGTTGTCGTTGTCAGGGTCGATACCCAACGCAACAGAAATGTCGTGTACTTCTTGTGACGCCAGAACCTGGTCGGCAGACACTTCCCAAGTATTGAGAATTTTACCTCGAAGTGGCATCACTGCCTGAAACTCACGATCACGCGCCTGTTTTGCTGAGCCACCTGCCGAGTCACCCTCGACAAAGAAGATTTCGGTTCGGTTTAAGTCCTGTGCCGAACAGTCGGTCAATTTACCTGGTAAAGCCGGACCTGATGCCACTTTTTTACGTACGACTTTTTTTGCCGCACGCATACGACGGTGCGCGTTGGCAATACAAACTTCAGCAAGTTGCTCTGCCAGTTGTGGTTTTTCGTTCAACCATAGACTAAAAGCATCTTTTACTACGCCTGAGACGAATGCCGCCGTTTGACGAGATGAAAGACGTTCTTTGGTCTGGCCTGCAAATTGCGGGTCTTGGATCTTCACTGACAGCACGTATGAACAGCGGTCGAAGATGTCGTCACCGGTCAGTTTCACACCACGAGGAAGCAAATTACGGAATTCGCAGAACTCGCGCATCGCCTCCAATAAACCTTGGCGCAGACCATTAACGTGTGTGCCGCCCTGAGCAGTAGGAATAAGGTTCACGTAGCTTTCGGTGATCATCTCGCCGCCTTCTGGCTGCCAGATCACGGCCCAGTTTGCGGCTTCAGTTTCTGCAGAGAATTCACCAGTAAACGGTTCTTCTGGCAGAACGGTGTATCCTTTAACGCCTTCAGCCAGATAGTCTTTTAAACCATCCTCGTAGTGCCACTTGTAGTCTTTGTTGTTCACTTTGTCTGTGAACGTGATTTCTAATCCCGGACAAAGAACCGCTTTCGCACGTAGGTTGTTGACCAAGCGCGTCACAGAGAAGTTTGCCGAATCAAAGTACTTCGCTTCTGGCCAGAAGTGCACACTGGTACCACGATTACGGCGGCCACATGTGCCGGTGACGGTAAGGTCTGAGACTTTATCACCATGTTCAAACGCAATCTCGTATACCTGTCCATCGCGACGAACGGTTACTTCCACACGTTTAGACAGTGCGTTTACTACTGAGATACCTACCCCGTGGAGACCACCAGAGAACTGGTAGTTTTTATTCGAGAATTTACCACCCGCGTGAAGCTTACATAAAATCAGCTCGACGCCAGAAACTTTCTCTTCTGGGTGGATATCAACAGGCATGCCTCGACCATCATCGATCACTTCCAGTGATTGGTCAGCATGTAGGATGACTTGTACTTTTGAGGCATGTCCGGCTAGCGCTTCATCGACACTGTTATCGATAACTTCTTGGCCCAGGTGGTTCGGGCGCGCTGTATCCGTATACATCCCTGGTCGGCGACGTACTGGCTCTAAGCCATTCAGTACTTCAATGGCCCCAGCATTATATTGTTCAGTCATAATACGGAATTGTTCTCAACGTTTATTTGTCTCCTGCACAACACCAATCAGAATGTGCTTACTCAGGAAACGAAAAAAGCCACCCTGTTTGTATCTTTAAGTGTTTGTAAATCTGATACATAACAAAGTAGCCAGAGTCTATGACCCTTAAGATCTTTCAGCAAAATATAGTCGGAAAGCAAACCGCCTATGTCAAGCAACGGTTGGATATATCAGTAAAAACTATGAGCGTATTCCAATCGTTCCTATCGGTTACAGTTGTAGAAATTCGATAATCTTTGCAGGATAACGCTCAAAGCCTACAAAACTGTGATCACCGCCTTGTTCTACTGTTTGCTTGGATTTTGCAAACTTATTTACCGCCTGGCGATAGTCCAAAACCTCGTCTTCGGTTTGCTGCAGTAGCCAAAACGAGTCTGGCGATGCGATGCTTTGTACATCAAGAGCTTTCAACTCGTCAATATGGCAAGTCTCAAGTGTATAAGTTTCATTCGTGTAGGGGTTAGTTTGTTCGCCTAAATAGTCGACTAACAACTCGTAAGGTTTGACGGCCGGATTAACAACCACCGCTTTAAACCCAAATTGACTGTTCAGCCAAGTCGACATGAAGCCTCCTAGCGAACTGCCTACTAATCCGATTCGGTAATCGTTCTGATACTGCTCGACGATTTCTAATAAGAGTTGAGCAGCCAGCTGAGGAAAACACGGTAACTGAGGAATGATCACTTTGATGTCTGGACGATGCTGCTGACAATACTCTCTCATTAAATTCGCTTTCATTGAGAGTGGTGAGCTATTAAAACCGTGTATGTACAGTAATAGAGAAGGTTTCGTCATAAAAGTCTCACATAAAAAGAAAGCCCGAACATCATGTTCGGGCGGGATTAGTATCCGTTCGAGGAGAAATCGGGTTGGAACTGACCTTCTGGTAATCGATTAACCTGGGTCGTAATCTCACCACTTGCATGCAGCTCTAACTCTCGCCAGCCAGGTGAAGTGGTATCTAATGCAAAATCATCTGAGTTAGGCTTGAATTGCACACACGTAGAAGGTGTCGCCATCACTCGAATACCTTGATGAAGCACATTCATATCTTGATGAACATGACCGCACAGAATCCCTTTAACACCATCAAAACGTTCGACAATCTGCCAGAATGCTTCTGCATCTTTCAGAGTGTGTTGGTCTAGCCAGGCACTACCAACCAGAATTGGGTGGTGATGCAATAATACCAGCGTATAACGCTCTGGGTACTCGGATAATTTATCTTCAAGTAATGTCAGCTGCTGATCGCTTAAACGACCATGTGGAACGCCGACAACTTGAGAGTCAAGCAGAATCACTTGCCACTTGTCACCCAGCAGCACATGCTCTGTTGCCTTGATCTGTTCTGATGGAAGCACACTGCCCATATTGGGTTTGTAGTCATGATTGCCCGGCAGCCAAAAACAATCTTTCTCGAGCGGGGCAATGCCTGCTGCGAATCGTTGATAAGATCCCGCACTATGATCTTGCGAAATATCCCCGGTAGCTAAAATGTAATCAAACCCCACTTCGCGGCGTAAAACCTCATCAACCACAGCAGAAAAGCTGTCGGCCGTTTTTACGCTCAGCAAACTTCCCTCATCGGCGTCAAACAGATGAGTATCCGTGATTTGTAAAAGTTTGATGCTGTCACTAGATGATTGCAAAATGAAAACCTGATTCGTCCACTATATTGTTATTTGTTATTTTCCTTTAGTGACGTGACGAGCAATTGAAGGCAAGTGGGGTTCTACTGATTCCACTTTTTAAACAAAACGTCAGCCATTCACCAAGGAACGTGTTTAGTTGATGCTTTTCATCTCGTTGCATCAATTTGTCGTTGGGATAATCATATTTAGCTTTAATGCGAGAGAAGTCTCCGCTTGAGCATACTTCCGCTACCCTCGCATCGTGGTAAAGCCTGACAGACATCGTAGGTAAAGGAAACACTGGTGTTTCATCACTCTGACATATCTCAACAACTGTGGTGTATTTTGTGACTTCATTCACGGTCAGTTGGTAAACCATATGTGCAGCCTGATAGCAGCGCACGTCACCAACCTCGGCAGAGATAGGCAGCAAGGCGTTTAATTTAGCGTAGTTGGTCTCATAGGTTCTCATTAGACCCGCTAAATCAACATGATATCGCTGTTTTTCAGCTATCTGTGCCATTACTTACTCTCCACCGTTATGGGGGCTTCCCCACTGTGATTTCAACTCTAAATGGTTTAATTGCAACCATTGTACTGCAATAATTGAGGCAGCATTTTCAAGTTTTCCATCTTTCACCCATTGATATGCTTCTTCACGACTGATGACGTGAACTCGAATATCTTCATCTTCATAGTCTAAACCATGAATGCCGTCTGCTTTAGAAGCATCGACTTCTCCGACAAAAATATCCAACTTTTCTGAGCATCCGCCTGAAGAGGGATAGTAGGAGGTCACAGGTATAACACGCCCTACATCAAGACCCGCTTCTTCTTGCGACTCTCGGCGGATCACATCTTCAACCGATTCGTCTCGATCGATCATGCCAGCTACAATTTCTAGCTGCCAAGGATGCTCACCTTCTAATGCACCAACTCGTATTTGTTCAATGACAACAACCTGATCCAGGATTGGATCATAAGGCAACATCGCCGCAGCGTGTCCACGTTCAAACATTTCTCGCTCGACAACATTACTCCAGCCACCAGCAAAGAGCCGGTGTTTGAAACGGTACTTCACCATTTTAAAGAAGCCCTTAAACAGGGTCTCTTTGGAGATGATTTCCACATCTTGTGAAGTAAACTCGTCTTGTCGCTTGTCACACTGTTGCATTCAACACCTCTCTGAGTGAATCTTGTAGTGTACTCATTGTTAATCATTTGCTCAAAGGACTTGGCTCAACTTTTTGTATAATAGTTATAATTTATTTTAAGTATTGTACAAATTTTTATTGCACAACTGGATAATTACGTGTAAAAAAATGCAAAGTTTAGAGTAAATATCGTCCAAATTGAGTTAAACTACTGAGAATTAACCAATCTATTGACCGCGGGAATAGAAAATGAAAAAATTGCTTCCACTATTTATCAGTGCAGCGCTAGGTAGCATAAGTGCATCAGCTTATGCAGACTCATTATCTGACATCTACGACTTAGCAAAACAAAACGATCCACAATTGCTTAGCGTAGCAGCGCAGCGTGACCAAGCTTTCGAAGCAATCACTTCAAGCCGTAGTGCCCTTCTACCACAAATCAATTTAACTGCGGGTTACAACCTGACTCGTGGCGACGTCGAGTACGATTCTAGTGCCTTCAGCGACGCGTCAAACGATGCTAATGATCTAACTGCGGGTATTAACTTCTCTCAAGAGCTCTACAACCGTGCATCTTGGATCTCATTAGACACCGCAGAGAAAACAGCTCGTCAGGCAGACGCAACTTATGCTGCCACTCAACAAAGCTTGATCCTTCGTGTTTCACAAGCGTACTTTGAAGTACTGCGTGCTCAGGATAACCTTGTGTTTGTTCGTGCAGAAAAAGCAGCGGTTGGCCGTCAGCTTGAGCAAACCAAACAACGTTTTGAAGTCGGTCTTTCTGCTATCACCGACGTACATGATGCACAAGCTCAATACGATGCGGTACTTGCTGATGAAGTATTAGCAGAAAACGACCTGATCAACAGCTACGAATCATTGCGTGAAATCACCGGTCAGGAACACAAAAATCTGGATGTGCTTGATACAGATCGCTTCTCTGCAAGCCGCTCGGATAGCCCAGCTGAAGACCTAATTGAAATCGCAAAAGAGCAAAACCTAAGCTTGTTGTCTTCTCGTATTTCACAGGATATCGCTCGTGATAATATTTCACTGGCAAGTTCAGGCCACCTGCCAACTCTGTCGTTAGATGGTGGTTACAACTACGGTGATACTTCTCACAGTGATCGTGATTACACTACTGACAACTTCAATATCGGCGTTAACCTAGCTCTGCCTTTATACACAGGCGGTAATGTGACTTCGCAAACTAAACAAGCTGAGTACGCTTATGTTGCTGCAAGTGAAGATCTCGAAGCTCAGTACCGCAGCGTAGTGAAAGATGTTCGCGCTCAAAACAACAACATCAACGCATCAATCGGTGCATTGAAAGCTTACGAGCAATCTGTAGTTTCTGCTCGCTCAGCCCTGGAGGCGACAGAAGCAGGTTTTGATGTAGGTACTCGTACCATTGTTGACGTACTGGATGCGACTCGCCGTTTATACGATGCAAACCGCAACCTATCTAATGCTCGTTACGACTACATTCTAAGTGGCCTGCAGTTACGTCAGGCAGTGGGCACTCTGAGTGAGCAAGACATCTTGAATATCGATGCAGGTCTGACGCCAGTAAACTGATCGATTAACAGGACAAGCAAAACGCCAGTTACAACTAAGTAACTGGCGTTTTTTACTGCCTGAACAGTCCGGCTTTAACCTTGCTCTCGCTCAAGGGAACAAAAAAGGCCACCCACAGGTAGCCTTTTACTCACGATTTAATCCGAAGACTAAAGGACTTAACCTTTGCCGCCCTTAATCGCGTTGATGATTTCACTGGTCGAGCAGCCGTCTTCAAAGTTAAGTACACGAACTTCACCACCTGCCGCAATCACTTCTTTACCACCTGCAATCTCTTCTGGTTTGTAGTCTCCGCCTTTAACCAGCAAGCTAGGCAGTACTTCAGAAATAAGGCGCTGTGGCGTGTCTTCGCTAAACGGTACCACCCAGTCCACGGCACCTAATCCTGCCAATACCGCCATACGACGATCGGTTGGGTTTACCGGACGGCCAGGACCTTTAAGACGCTTAACCGACTCGTCAGTATTCACCGCGACAATAAGGCGGTCACCCAGCTCGGCTGCATGATTAAGGTAAGACACATGACCTGCGTGAAGAATGTCAAAACAGCCATTGGTCATCACCACCTTCTCGCCTTTAGCGCGCGCTTTTTTCACGGCCTCAATCAGTGCTTTTTCTGAAATCACACCAAAGTCCGTGTCTTTACTGCCATGTACCGCTTCAGCGAGTTCAATTTCAGACAGAGTCGATGTCCCCAACTTGCCAACCACAACACCTGCAGCCGCATTTGCCAAAGCGCACGATTCTTCAAAAGATTTACCCGCGGCGAATGAAGCTGCCAATACAGAAATAACTGTATCGCCTGCACCCGTTACGTCATACACTTCTTTTGCTTGTGTTGGCAGGTGGAAGGGTTCCTGACCACGACGAATCAGGGTCATGCCATGCTCGCTGCGGGTGACCAGCAGTGCTTCAAAGTCAAACTCTTCCACAAGCGCCAGGGCTTTTTCCACCAGCTCCTGGTCTGATTTCACTTTGCCAACCACATCTTCAAACTCTTTCATGTTTGGCGTCAGCAGGGTCGCACCACGGTAGCGTTCAAAGTCCGCGCCTTTTGGATCTATAAACACAGGAACGTTTGCCGCACGCGCTTTCTGAATGTATGCCTGCACATGCTCAAGCGACCCTTTAGCGTAGTCTGACATGATCACGGCTTTAACATTTGGCAGAGCGACATCCATACGATTGAGCACTGGCTCTGCATCGGTATTTTCGAACTTGTCTTCGAAGTCCAAACGAATCAACTGCTGACCACGGCTCATTACGCGGAGCTTGGTGATCGTTGGGTACTCTGGTAACGCCACAAAGTCACATTTTACTTTGAGCGAGTTTAGTGTCTCTGTCAGAACTTTCGCAGGTTCATCCATACCCGTCAGACCAACAATGTGAGCATGACCACCCAATGACGCGATGTTCATCGCAACGTTTGCCGCACCACCAGGGCGCTCTTCATTGTTTTCTACTTTCACAACAGGGACTGGCGCTTCTGGTGAAATACGTCCAGTAGGGCCATACCAGTAACGATCTAGCATGACATCACCGATGATAAGCACACCAGCGCTGTTGTAATCAGGTAGAATTGGTTTCATTATTGGTCTCCAAAAATTAAATCGAGCAGAGTTTACCACAGCCCTTATCGGGGCTAAATAACTCGCCTTAACTGAACCACTGGTTCCATGCCTGTTTCACCCACTCTCTTTCAGCTGCAAATTTACCCTCGACAACATCGGCATCAAGATTGAGTAGGTTTCGGTGATGTATCTCATTACGCATTGAGGTATAGGCATTTATCAACTGCATCGCTTGGTCTTCGTCCATTACTCCTTGTGCAATAAGCGTTTCATAGATTCTCACGTTATCACACCAACGCGTTAATTTTGGTTTAGTATGGCTGTAGTTGAGCACCAGATACTGGGCAAGAAACTCAATGTCGGTAATACCTCCAACATCTTGTTTAAGCATAAAGCGTCCAGCTTTTTTGCCGCCCAGATGATCGCGCATTTTTTCGCGCATCTCGACTACCGCTTTTTTGAGCGCATCCTGATCCCGCTCTTTGCATAAAACGTCATGGCGAGTGTTATGGAAAGCCACGGCTAGCGGCTCGTCACCATAGATCATCCGCGCACGAACCAAAGCTTGGTGTTCCCAGGTCCAGGCTTCCTGATGCTGATACTCGTCAAAGGCATCGGTCGGACTCACCAGTAGCCCCGAGGCGCCCGACGGACGTAAGCGAGTGTCCACTTCGTATAGAATCCCTGATGCGGTACGGGTTGAGAAAATATGGATAATGCGCTGCGCTAAACGAAGGTAGAACTGGCGACCGTCGATCTCTTTTTTGCCATCGGTGTATACATTGACCGGACAGTCATGCATAAACACGATATCCAAATCTGAGTTATAACCCAGCTCCCAACCGCCCACTTTGCCATAGCCAATTACCGCAAAGCCTCTGCCGTCACGGTCTTTGACATGAGTTGGTTCGCCATACTTTTCCGATACCTGTAACCAGGCCTGACTGACAACCGCTTCTACAATGGCCTCTGCCAGATAAGTTAAGTGGTCACTCACTTTCATGACCGGCAAAGCTCCGGCAATGTCTGCGGCAGCAATACGCAAAATACAAATTTGCTTGAACTGACGCAGTGCTTCCATCTGCTGTTCCATGTCGTCTTCTGGAATTCGCGCCAGATAATCGCGCAACTCAACCCGGTAGCTTTCTAAAGCAATCGGATTGTACAGGTGTTGTGGGTCAATCAGTTCATCAAGCAGGATCGGATAACGCGACAACTGCTCCGAAATCATCGGACTCGCAGTACACAGTCTCACCAGTTGCACCAGCGCTGCCGGGTGTTCATCTAGAAGCTCTAAGTAAGTGGTTCGAGTGCAGATTTTATGCAATAAGTGTAACACTCTTGGTAAACCAAATTGTGCATCCGGGTGAGCAAATACCGCATCAAATATTTTCGGCATTAGCCTGGTGAGGACTTCTCTGCCACGAGGACCAAGTGTTTTCTTCGCGATATCTTGCTTAAACTCCATGATGCTTTTCGCGCAGGATGCAAAATCTTCCACCTGAATATCTTGCTCCAGGATATGTTCAATGACGTCTTGCTTTTTCGCCATATCCCACAGCTCATGAAAATGACGAGCAACAGTGCTGCCTTCATCCTCTTCATCATCACCGATCAGCGCGTCAAACACCTGGTGAACATTGCCCATATGTTGCTGAGTCTGCGTGATCAACTGCTGCCAAGATTCACATTGCATCGCCGTTGCCAGTTTCATCCGCTCAATATCGCAGTCTGGTAGTGTTTGGGTCTGCTTATCTGCCATGGCTTGCAACAAGTTCTCTAATTGGCGTAAATACTTGTAAGCGGCTTCCAGACTCTGTACGTCTTGTGGTGTTAGCAAGGCAAGCTCTTCAATACCTTGCAGAGTCTCCAGCAAACCGCGATTACGCAAAGAAGGCTCACGTCCACCCCGGATCAGCTGGAATACCTGAGCGATAAACTCGATTTCTCGAATACCTCCCGCACCAAGCTTGATGTTGTTATTCAGCCCACGACGACGCACTTCACTACTGATCATCGACTTCATGCGGCGTAAAGATTGAATGGCACTAAAGTCGATGTAACGGCGAAACACAAATGGACGCAGCATCTTGCGTAGTTCTTGGTATTGGGGATACATTTCACACCCCATCACACGTGCCTTAACCATGGCGTAGCGTTCCCAGTCCCGACCCTGCTCTTGGTAATAGTCTTCCAATGCGGCGTAGCTCATCACCAGTGGGCCACTTTCACCAAATGGACGTAAACGCATGTCAACGCGATAACAGAAGCCATCAAAGGTTTGCTGATCGAGAGCTTTGATAATTCGCTGACCAAGACGGGTAAAGAACTGCGCATTGGCAATACTTCGGCGCGCGCCCTGAGTTTCACCGTTTTCTGGGTAGGTAAAAATAAGATCAATATCAGAAGAGAAGTTCAGTTCACCGCCACCTAATTTGCCCATGCCAATGACCAACATCGGTTGCGCTTCGCCATCAGCATTGGTTGGTGTTCCCCACTCTTTACAACAAGCCTGATATTGCCATTGATAGGTTTCGAAGATCAGTGCCTCAGCCAGCTCAGATAAGTGACTCAATGATTCTTCCAATGTCCAGAGATGGAGAAAATCCTTCCAGGCAATATAAACCATTTCACGATTACGGAACTGGCGTAATACGCGATGACCTGACATCTCATCCTGACACTCAGCCAATAGTGCTGCCAGCCGGGTTCGGTAAGAATCTTGACGACTCGGCTCCGCGACCATCTCAGGTAAGTCCTGAGCGAGCTTTTCATCTCGATGAATGGTTTCGGTAATGAACTGGCTCAGGCCAGAGACATAATGAAATTGCTCTGCGATTTCACTTGGCCACAATTGAAAGTAGCCAGCTTGCTGAGCATTTTGAACGGCAGATTCAGCGATAGAAATCAACGACGGAGGCAGCTGCATTTTTCTTCCTTGTGAAAAGCACGATGAATGAAGTTAAAGTTATACCAGAGTTGCAGCAAATAAAAACGCCCACAAAAGGTTTGTGGGCGGTTAGTCAAAAGCTGTTCGCTTTAAACACTGAATGACTTGATTTTCTTGTCTAATTCTTCGGCGTTGCCTTGCATCATTTCAGAAGTTTCCAGCAGCTCAGACATAACAGTCACAGAAGCTTCTACCAGCTCTCTCACGTTGGTTAAGTTTTGGTTCATTTCCTCTGCGACACTGCTTTGCTGACCAGATGCGGTAGCGATTTGGAAGTTCATGTCATTGATTTGTGTCACTTGGGTAACAATGCCGTCTAACTCTGTCCCTGCATTCGATACCAGCTCATTGCCTTCAGCGGCCTCGACAACACTTTTCTCCATCAACTCAACGGCAGACTCTGCACTCGTTTGCAATTGAGTAATCATTTCCTGAATCTCAATTGTTGCTTGTTGCGTACGCTGCGCTAAGTTGCGAACTTCATCTGCAACTACCGCAAAGCCTCGTCCTGCTTCACCGGCACGAGCCGCTTCAATCGCGGCATTCAGTGCAAGCAAGTTGGTCTGTTCAGAAATGCCCTGGATGGTTCCCACGACACTGCCAATCGATTCCACGCGCTCTTCTACCTGGTTGACCGCCTGAGCAGAAGAAGCGATGTCAGTGGAGAGTTCACTCATCTTCGCGACAGTGCTCTGCAAGAATTGTTGGCCAGAAACCGCTTGAGATGATGCCTGTTCGGTAAGAATAGAAGCCTGCTGCGCATGTTCTGCCACCGTTTGAACCGTAGAAGACATCTCACTCATGGCGGTGGCCAGCTGGTCTATCTCATTAAATTCTTCTTGAGCCGACTCTTTGGTCTCTGACATGCTCATTGTCATTACTTCGGTCAGCGTGGATAACTCATCTGAGGCGTTAATTTGCATCTGGATCACGTCGTGCAATTGGCGACGAGTCTGTTCCAGCTCTCGTGCCACATCTCCGTATTCATCCTTACAGTCCATGCCAAATGGTACCGATAAATTTTTGCTCGCCATTAGCTTGATCGCGTCATTCAGATATTGTGTCTGACGTAACATGACTCGTGCTGCTGCGAACAATAAAACCACAAAGACGATAATGAGCAACGCGGTCTGCCATACAACCTGAGTGAGGTACGACTCATAATGCTGTTGAGCGATATCCACATTCTGCGTCGCAGCCAGTAATGAATCGTAAAACGTGTTGGCATCCCAAAGTTGTTTTGCCACAATCAAAATAGTGCTGAAGACCATCAACATGACCATTTTAGGCACTAGTCGAATGTCGGATATGACTCTTTCCCACGGCTTAAATGCCAGTTTTTCCATTGTCAGTTCTCCACCGAGTCTTATATAGTTTTTGTCATTCTGTTACGCGAATTATTTCGAGATTTGTATGAAAAACAACGATATTAAAGACAGCACACGTCCGATGGGACTTTTATCCTTAGTGCTGTCATTTATGGCATTATTTGTGACCTCTGGCCTGTTATTTTTTTCGATCGATCGCGAAACCCGTCAAGTACTTATCGGTCTCGACTTCATAATCTGTAGTATTTTTCTGTTACAACTCACCATTGATTTGATCCGCGCCACAAATCGGTGGCATTTTCTTAAACTCCATTGGATAGATTTTGTAGCCAGCATCCCGATGATTGAGCCATTACGCTTTGCTCGGGTCTTTCATATTTTGCGGATGATACTGGTACTGCGTTCTTCTAGATTTATTCTCCACCAACTCAGAGAGAACCGCCGAGAGACAACCGTTGCCTCCATCTTATTGTTGATGGTGATTTTAATAACTCTGGGCTCGAGTACGATGCTGTTCATTGAAGCTAAAGACCCCGCCTCCAACATTCGGACAGGGGCAGACGCACTTTGGTGGGTGTTTGTCACGATCTCTACGGTCGGATATGGCGATCATTATCCGGTGACAAGTGGTGGCAAGTTTCTGGCTGTGGTGATCATTGTCTGCGGCGTGGGGATCTTCGGCATGATCTCCGGTTTAATCACTTCGATTGTGACGGCGCCAACCAGACAGGAAGATCATCGCACCAAACATACAGAACGTATGTTGAACAAACTCGTTGAACAGCAGGAAACGCTGCTTAATCGGATAAATGAACTGGAAATGCAGCAACAAGAGAAGCAGAACCAAAAAGAAGAATAGGACTTCATGGTCTAATGCCGTTCGTTTAATAGCGAACGGCATTTTTAAGTCCCTGTTATCCTGAACAGCAACGAAAGAGCGTGATTCTGGAGCTCGTTTCAGAGTACTTTATGCCCAAAGTTGTTTCATAACTGCTCAGTGCGCTGCTATTAGATTCCTAGTCTCGCTAGAGCTCGCTGGAATGACGCAGATAAAAATCGTTTCAACGTTTAATGTGATTACTCTAGCCAGTAGGGCTGCGCCTCAACACTGATAGCACGAGTTTGATCCATTGCATGCAATATAGAGCGCTCTTGACGATGCAGCCATCGCTCTAGCTGCTCTTTTTCATCAGCTTGCAACATATCCACCAGCGGTAATAAATGGTTCAGCATCAATAGATCGTCGATACCATGAACTAGATCGGCCCACGGAAGACGGAAGCTATTGCGCTCCTCACTGTTGTATAGGCTAGCAAACCCGATTCCGGTGTAGAGGTTACGCAGCAATCGGTAGCGCTGGTCAACATAGTCCTGTGCAGACAAATCACGCTCAGCCGGGAAAGCTTCCATCAGCTCTGCCCAGGTACGATCCAATTGCGTCACAGAAAATGGCAGAATGTTGCTCGCCATCTTTTCTCGTGCTTTCTCATCCAAAAATGGCTGCCAGCCACGAGCAAGAATCCAACGGCTCAGATCAAGCAATAAGCCCGTATAACGCGCTGAGTTTAATAACTCCAACACTTCTTCGCGACTTGGAAGCTCTTCTAGCTGCTGAGTTAGCTCAGAAACCAAGAACTTACGCGCATCGAGTTTACGCAGCACGTTACCTTTATCATCAAGTAACTCTGTAAGGTGTGCATGTTCATCCAACCAGCCAAGCTCTTCTTCCAGCCATTTCAGTTCCTGACGCAGAATGGCACTGGCTCGACGAGGTACGACGCCACCAAATATGGTTAAGGTCTGACGGATAAAACGCAGCGAGTTACTAATTTCACGCAGTGCTTCGACACAATCTCGTTCCGCATAAATTTGCTCATGATAGTGCCAGTGTGACAGCGCGTGCTCTAAGGAGTTGATCAGACAATATTCCACAGTGTCTGTGCTACTGCTATCCACTAAAGCTAATGGTTTTACCTCATCGCCTGCATAGCCAGTTGCCAGTCGATAGCCTTTCGCCGCTTTGCTTAAATTCCCCAGACGCATGCCACCTTGCTCACAAAAGCTGCGTGCCAAGGTAAACAGAGCGTCGGTTTGGCCGGATTTAAGTTCAAGTTCGACTTCGCAAATTGGCTCTTGTCTCTCTTCTCCCTCTTCACCTTGCGCGATGACCATACCCTGATCAAAGGCGACTTCTACTTGACTGCCATCAGGCATGCCAATTAACCACTGCTCACGAGTGAAGTTAGTCGAAAATAATGGAGTGAGTTCGGACTGTAAGGTCTCGACATCTTTGCCAGCAGGCCAGATGTCAGAAGGATGAAGCGTGAGATCAGGCTCATCGCTCGTGTGCTCGGCATTGTATTCTGGTCTTTGGTGTAAACCAGCCACGACGCGTCCTGCCGTTTTCACTGTTTGAACAAATACATCATCAAAACGGCGAATTCTTAAACCAATGTCATGCTTTCTTAACCATTTATCGGCAGTATCAAAGTAGGTGTTACCCAAGTCACGACAACTATGCTGAAGTACTTTTGTCTCAGAAATTTTGTCCTTTAAAGTTTCTGAAAATTCAGGAGAAACAAAAAACTTCAGTTCTATTTCGGTTTCCATAGCTATACCTTTCAAAGCAGATAGAAACAGGATATTGCGTATTTTCTTACACGGCAAGAGAGAAATATCACCAGAATGATGATCTAAAACAGTTTTAAAGAACGATTTAATGCGTTAACATGCGCGCCTTTATAGCCATCGCTCAACATTTCGCCAAGACTAAAGAAATGGTGTATGTTTTTTTTAGGTTATAGTTATTAGGTTGAATGACCATGCCAGTAAATACAATTATGGGGTTATTTGCAAAGTCCCCTATAAAGCCTTTGCAACGCCACGTTGTCTGTGTCAACGAATGTTGTTCACACCTGGTGAAATTCTTTGAAGTATCTTCAAAGGGTGACTGGGAAAAAGCAGCAGAGATCCGTGCTCAAATTTCTCATCTTGAGAAAGAAGCGGATGTTCTGAAACGTGAAATCCGTCTAAAACTGCCTCGCGGTTTGTTTATGCCAGTAGACCGTACTGACATGCTTGAGCTTCTGACTCAACAAGACAAACTGGCTAACTTGGCAAAAGACATTGCTGGCCGTGTATATGGTCGTCAACTTGTCATTCCAGAGGCTCTTCAGCCAAACTTCCTCGCTTACGTTCAACGTTGTCTTGATGCGGCTAATCAGGCGCAAAAGGTAATTAATGAACTTGATGAATTGTTAGAGACTGGCTTTAAAGGCCGTGAAGTAACACTTGTTGCTGAAATGATTCATCAGTTAGACGTCATCGAAGATGATACCGATGCTATGCAGATTGAACTGCGCCAACAATTGATGGCGATTGAATCTGACATGAACCCTATCGATGTCATGTTCTTGTATAAGATTCTTGAATGGGTAGGTGGTATTGCCGACCAAGCGCAGCGCGTAGGTGCTCGTTTGGAAGTCATGCTATCTCGATCTTAAAACATAAGTTAACGACATAACGAAGAGCATAATACACACGTGTCATAAGGACGATGACTGGTTTCATCGTCTTTCGATTTGGCGCGCGTAAAATTTTGTTCCGCTTGTTATAAAACAACTAGGTATTACGATGGATATCCTTGCGAACTACGGCACTGTCCTGATTATTGTTGCAGCGATTTTTGGTTTCATGATGGCGATTGGTATTGGCGCGAACGACGTTGCTAATGCGATGGGTACATCGGTAGGTTCAAAAGCGCTAACCGTAAAACAAGCTATCATCATTGCGATGATCTTTGAATTTGCGGGGGCATATCTTGCAGGCGGTGAAGTAACCGACACTATCCGTAAAGGTGTTATCGAAACATCTCTATTTGCTCATCAACCTGACGTTCTTGTCTACGGCATGATGTCAGCGCTACTTGCAGCCGGTACATGGCTACTACTAGCGTCTTACATGGGTTGGCCAGTATCAACCACTCACTCAATCATCGGTGCGATCATCGGTTTTGCATGTGTTTCTGTAGGTACAGAAGCAGTGGACTGGGGCAGTGTTCAAGGCATTGTTGGTAGTTGGATCATTACACCAGTTATCTCCGGCTTCTTTGCCTACGTGATTTTTGTCAGCGCACAACGTCTGATTTTTGATACAGAAAATCCGCTATTTAATGCAAAACGCTTTGTGCCTGTTTACATGTTTATCACCACCATGGTGATTGCACTGGTTACTATCAAAAAAGGTCTTAAGCACGTTGGCCTTCACTTGAGCAACGGTGAAGCCTGGATGTGGGCGGCTGCGGTATCGGCAATTGTAATGGCTGGCGGCTACTTCTACATTCAGAAGAAATTTGCTAACCGCGAAGATGACCACAGTTTCTCTGGTGTTGAAGGCATCTTCAGTGTGCTAATGGTTATCACAGCTTGTGCGATGGCATTTGCACACGGTTCGAACGACGTAGCAAACGCGATTGGCCCTCTTTCAGCGGTCGTATCAACTGTTGAGCACATGGGTGAAATCACATCTAAGAGCACAATCGCATGGTGGATTCTTCCACTAGGTGGTATCGGTATCGTTGTGGGCCTTGCGACTCTGGGCCACAAAGTAATGGCAACCGTTGGTACAGGTATTACTGAACTAACACCAAGCCGTGGCTTTGCAGCCCAGCTAGCGACGGCATGTACCGTTGTTCTGGCATCGGGTACAGGTCTGCCAATTTCAACCACTCAAACACTGGTTGGTGCGGTTCTGGGTGTTGGTTTTGCTCGTGGTATTGCAGCACTCAACCTGGGTGTGGTTCGTAACATCGTTGCTTCATGGATTGTTACGCTGCCTGCTGGTGCTCTATTGGCTGTGGTATTCTTCTACGGCATTCAAGCAATGTTTGCCTAATTAAGACATCCGTCAATAGAATGTAAGCGCTTTGTCATTATTGACTCAAACGCACAGAAAGGGAGGCTTTGCCTCCCTTCTTTGTTGCACCCGAGTTTGAAACTGCATACTATTCGTCTAATTCCGGCTCCAATCATTCGGTGCCAACGCTGTACCAAGAAAAATCGTTAAGGGATTTACTGTGAAAAAACTAATCATCACGGTTTTGTTTACTTTGCTAGCAGCGCCATCGGCCCTAGCTGCAAACCGTTATATTTCTGATGACCTATTCACTTTTATGCACTCGGGTCCAAACAACACTTACCGAATCATTGGTAGTGTTAATGCTGGTTCTCAAGTCCAATTATTAAATGCAAACAAAGAGACTGGCTACACTCAAATTCGTGACTCGCGTGGTCGTACTGGTTGGGTGCAAAGCAAATTTGTCACCAATACAGAGAGCATGGCAATCCGCCTGCCTCGTATTGAAAAAGAGCTGGCAGAAGTGAAAGAACAACTGGCTAATGCCCGCCAGACTTCAGACACTGAAAAAGCGGGTCTTGTGACCTCTCTGGAAACACGTAATCAGCAAATCTCAGATCTTGAGAACAAATACTCTGAGATCAGCGATCAACTGACCTCCGTTGAAACGGAAAACCGTGAACTTCGCGCTAAGCTTGATACGCAAAAAGATGACATGCTGTTGAAGTACTTTACCTACGGTGGTGGTGTTGCAGGCCTGGGTCTGCTGTTTGGTTTGCTATTGCCGCACCTGATGCCACGCAAGAAGCGCTCTCCAGCTGGCTGGGCATAATCGCTCACCGCACATTGAATATTAAAAAAGGCCACGCATTGTGGCCTTTTTTCTACTGGCAGTAAAAAAACCGCTACCCATCCCACTCATACAACGCAGGAATGCGGATCTGCTCCCCTTGAAACTCAACAATCACCGCTTGTGGCTGGATCTCTTTCAGTGTGACCTGACCATCCACCACATCGCCTTGATGATATTCCACATTATTAATTTTCACCCAACGACGTTGAACATCACTGGCATACATGTGAGTTTGCAAGTTGAGCGCGGGCAGCCGACCCTGCCACTGCTGAGCATTGCCCTCTAAATCATTGACGGGAGCCGAACGCTGCATTGCTGCTCCCCCACTTCGTCGGGACATTGCATTCTCAACCTTCATCGCCAAGTCCGGCGACAGTGAAGATAAATCGATATCATCCAGAGTGAAGTCTACATCTTCATCGCTAGCTTGATTTTGACTCACTGGAGATTCTTCGCCTTGAGAGCTGCTCACATACTCTTCAGATGGTAAATAGGATCCTATATCACCGGATATCGCTGCAGTTGGCCACTCTCTTGGCAATTGAGCAAGCTGGTTAATTTCCGGATAGTCCAATACCTCAAACGGCTGTACAACCTCCGCCACGGCAACAACCTCTGGCGTCGCAGCTTGAGTTTTTGGAGTTAGCTTTTCCAGATACCAGGCAGCACCAAAGGCAGAAATACCAATAGGCAAAAGCAACAGGCTTGCATGCTTAGCGATAGACATTACACCTCCTCCTTATCAATGCTTGCCAGAGTCGGCGCATTAGGCTGCACATTCTGTTGTAAACGCTCTAACGTGCGCTGTCCAGCAATGCCATCAACACCAATCCCTTGCCAGCGCTGAAAGAGCTCAACGCGTTCTTTCATCTCTGAATCAAATATAGAAGTGCCCAAAGGCATCTCACTGACTGCCTCAGCAAGTAATTGATCTAAAACTTCGATAGCCGGACCTTCCATATCTAAGCGCAACGTATCTTTCAGCGGCGATTGCCACAGCTCAATGATATTTCCCTGCCACATTGGTTTTAACCAGGAAAGTGGTAAACGCAAGCGCTGCTCACCGTTAAGCACTTCAACTTTATCATTCCCGACGGCGTAGAGAATTACATAGCCGATATCGCCTTGATAATTCAGCTCTAAGATCACAGGTCTGTTTTGCTTCATCAACAACGGCCATGTCGCCATTCTTCTTTCACAAATCATGGTCGATTGCGCCTCTGATAAACAGAGGTTATCACGTACAGAAGCCCGGTAGCCCCATAATTTATATAGGTCGTTAACAGCAAGGTTCGATTGTTTTTGTGACAGCAATAACTCGCGCTGCTCATTAGTGAGCTGATCGTTTACCACCACTGGAGCAATCGGCTCAGGAGCACTGTCAGGAGAACTGATAGAGATAGTCTCTTCTACAAGCGCAGAAATAGGTTTCTCCGGCATATGATTGATAGCAGCCCAACCGACACCGAATGCGGCTGCCACCCCTACCGCTGCGGTGCCCCAGGCAGGCCAGCCAAACTGACGACGAGCCTTCATCTGTCCAGGTTTGCTGTCTTGCTGATAAATATCGGCCTGAAACTGCATGACCTCTTCGCAGGCACGCACAACCGTCTGTTTATCGACGACACCACTGCCCTGATGGTGACTAATGTTCAGGGCTTTGTCACAAATAAGATTAATCAGCCTAGGAATACCATGGCTGTATTTGGCAATTTGTTTGGTTGAACTGCGATTGAATAGCTGTTCATTTCCTCCAGCCGTATGCAGCCGAAACGCAATATAATCCTCGGTTTCTTTCTCATCTAAAGGCAGGAGATGGTAGCGTCCGGTAATTCTCTGGGCGAGCTGGCGTAACTGAGTGGTTTGTAATAATCGTTGTAATTCTGGCTGGCCAACCAAAAGGACTTTAAGTAGCTTTCTGGTCTCCGTCTCCAGATTGGTCAACAAACGAAGTTGCTCTAATACTTCAGCCGAAAGGTGTTGTGCTTCGTCGATGACAAGTAACGTCTGCCAGCCAGCATTGTGGTTGTGCAGCAGATAGTTGTGAATCACTTGATTGAGCTGTTTAAGCGTCGCATCTTGCGGATAGACGATATTGAACTCATCACAAATCGCCTCAAGAAGGTCTCGAGTCGAAAACGTTGGATTGAGGATCAAACCCGCTTTGGTGGTCTCGTCCAGATTGGCCAGCATGGCTTTTGCCACAGTGGTTTTCCCCGTCCCTACTTCACCAGTCAACATGGCAAATCCACCCCCATCACCTAACCCGGCTTTAAGGTGCGTGATCGCTTCTTTATGACGTTGACTCAGATACAAATAACGAGAGTTTGGAACAATCGAAAAAGGTTGTTCAACAAACCCAAAAAAGTCCTTATACATAGGATCTCCAGCTAACAAACCGCCCACTTTGAATCAGATACCTACTAAACATAGATGCATCTGCTGTTGGGAGTAAAGAAAAGTACCATTGCTTGCTACAATGTCCAACGACATATCAGTAAATTAAGAGGTTGTTCGTGCAAGTTTACTTAGTAGGTGGTGCAGTCCGGGATCAATTGCTCGGAATTGATCACTATGACAACGATTGGGTAGTGGTTGGAGCGACTCCCGAAATGATGCTTTCTCTGGGTTACACGGCCGTGGGGAAAGATTTCCCCGTATTTCTTCATCCCAAAAACAAAGAGGAGCATGCACTAGCACGAACGGAGAGGAAATCAGGCTCGGGTTATACCGGTTTTGAATGCTTCTTCGATCAAAGTGTCACGTTGGAAGAAGATTTGATTCGTCGTGACCTAACCATCAACGCCATGGCAATGGATGACCAGGGTAAGCTGTACGATCCCTACGGCGGCCAGGATGATCTTAACCACCGCCTGTTGCGCCATGTCTCTGATGCGTTTATTGAAGATCCACTTCGTGTCCTGCGCGTGGCCCGTTTTGCAGCCAAACTCGCGCCACTGGGCTTTACGGTGGCAGATGAAACCATGCAACTGATGCGTGATATGTCTGCATCCGGGGAGCTCGATACTCTAACACCGGAACGCGTATGGCAGGAATGGCACAAATCGCTGTCTTCGCCTCGTCCCGACGTTTTTCTCTCTGTGCTACGTGATTGCGGTGCACTTGCGGTTGTCCTGCCAGAAATTGATGCTCTGTTTGGCGTGCCTCAACCTGAGAAATGGCATCCTGAAATAGATACGGGTATTCACACCTTAATGGTTGCAGAACAAGCGGCCAAACTCAGCCCTTCTCTGCCCGTTCGCTTTGCTGCTCAAGTGCATGATCTTGGCAAAGGGATAACGCCAAAGAGTGAATGGCCGAGCCACAAAATGCACTGCCATACAGGCCTCAAACTGATAAAGAACCTGTGTGAACGTGTCCGAGTACCCAATGAGTTTCGTGATTTGGCTTTGATGGTCTGTGAACAGCACTCTAACATCCATCGCGCAGCCGAGTTAAAGCCGCAAACCATCATAAAAATACTCAACAAATTCGATGTGTGGCGCAAAGCTGAGCGCTTAGAAGACATTTTAATTTGTTGTCAGGCTGACCATGCGGGTCGAAAAGGGTTAGAAGAGGAGCCTTATCCTCAAGCTGAGATTTTTACCCGCGCTTATCAAGCCGCAGCCGCCGTGGATGTCCAGAGCATCATTAAGGATGGATTTAAAGGCCCGGCAATTCGCGATGAACAAGAAAAGCGACGCATTGAGGCGGTAAGAGTCGCTTTGAATAAGTGACCTGATCTAAGAGATTAATTAACCGAATGCTACTCATGCCAGGTCATTCCAGCGAGCTTAAGCGAGACTAGGAATCTAACATCAGCACGCAGGGAAGTTTTAGAAATGATCTAAGCTACAAGAAACTCTGTGAGAAGGTTCTGAATCTCGCTCCTTCGTCGCTGTTCAGAATGACGTTGTGGTTTAGGTATGCAGCTTGCGGTTAAGCAAGCTGCTAATCTGTCGCTTTATTAGGCGCTAAGCAAAAAAGCAAAGAGACCCACGCCCAGAACCAGACGGTAAATAACGAATGGTGTCATTCCCATACGTGAAATCAGCTTCAGGAAATAGTGGATACAAATGTACGCACTTACAAAGGATGTCACGATACCCGTCATCAGAAACCCAACGTGCACGGGCTCACTACTGGTGACCAGCTTCATACCAAGGTAGCTGCCGGCAAGAGTAATGATAGGAATCGACATTAGGAATGAGAAACGCGCTGCGGCCTGACGGGTAAAACCAAGGTAAAGCGCGGCTGTTATTGTCGCACCAGAACGGGAGGTTCCCGGGATCATCGCCAAGGCTTGAGTCACACCAATAAATAGTGCTTTCTTCCAGCCAGTCTGGTATTCGTCAGCCTCCTGTTTCGCATGTTTATCTGCCCACCAAAGCAATAAACCAAACACAATCGTCGTCGTGGCAATCACATAGGCACTGCGCAGATACATTTCGATGATATCTTTCATCAGTAAACCAAACACACAGGCCGGAATCGTAGCCAGTACGATCATCCACGCTAGTTTCGCTTCTTTACCACGGTCCCCTTTGAAGATAGAGGCAAACAACGCCCGAAATAATGTAAGAACTTCATAACGGAAATAAAGCACCACGGCCATCAAGGTTCCGACGTGAACAGCGACATCAAATGCAAGACCTTGGTCTTCCCAACCAAGAATAGCGGAAGGCAGGATCAAGTGTGCGGAGCTGGAAATAGGCAAAAACTCCGTCAGACCCTGGATCAGAGCCAAAATAAAGGCTTCAAAATAACTCATGTACAGAACTCAAATTTAAAATGAAAAAGAAACTGGCTTAAGAGAATCAACTGGCTGCATCGCGAACCAAATATCCGCGACCGTACGTCCATCACCAGGTATAACCAGATGTGGCTCGAGATCATACAAAGGCTTTGTGACAAAAGGATATTTATAGATATCACTGCGAGGCAGTTCGGGCTTTTGCTCGGAGATAATCTCACCAAACAACACTATATCGAGATCCAGTGTTCGATCCTGATACTTTTGCGCATTTTCTTCCCGTCCCCACTTAAATTCAATCTCACGGAGACGATGACTCAACTCTTCTAATGATAAAGTTGTACGCAGAGCAATCACAAAGTTGTAGAAATTCTGGCTGCTGAAACCAATTGGCTCACATTCATATATCGGTGATACAAGAAGATCTTCTCCAAGCTGTTGCAGCTCTTGATAAGCAACCTTTGCATGCTGCTCTCTGTCTATATTCGTACCGACACCGATATAAGCGGTGATCATGCCTGACCTCGCTCAATCACCACGCCAACAGCGCGAGCTTGTGGAACCGCGCCTGGTTTTGCCAAGCGAATTTTAATCCAAGGCACCGAAAAACGTTGCATGATCAACTCTGCGATCTCTTCCGCTACACGCTCTACCAATAGAAAACGGCCATTCTCTATGTGATTTAATACGGCTTCACTGACTTGCGAGTAATCTAATGCATCTTGAACATCATCACTTTTGCCAGCCGGCTTATTGTCGTGCGCCATTTCGATATCCAGTACCAGCTTTTGTTTTATTTGCTGTTCCCAATCGTAAACGCCAATTGTGGTGATTACTTCTAATTGTTCAATAAACACTTTATCCAGAGCCATCTTATATCCTTCTATTTCAGAGGTCGGATACCCGTTGAGGGTAATTTGATCGTAATATTCTATACCTAAGTGACTTATAACTCGGTCGCTACCAGTTGACTTAGGTATAAAAACTGCAAAACACCTTTATATACAGGAACTCACATAATGCAAGCTCCTTTGTAGAGAGTATTTCTGCTAGCAGCAGATTCACGCTATGATAGCAATTACGCTGGAACTGAGCATTAAATTCCAATCCATCAAGGACTTCTATGGACGCACTGGCACTGATAATGACAATGGCCGCCTATTTACTGGGTTCTATTTCCAGTGCGGTGTTAATTTGTCGCCTGTTAAAATTGCCAGACCCGCGTAAAGTTGGCTCCAATAACCCAGGCGCGACCAATGTATTACGCATTGGTGGTAAAGGTGCAGCCATCTCAGTATTACTGTGTGACATGCTCAAAGGCACCATTCCTGTGTGGGGAGGCTACTTCCTAGGGATCAATCCGATCATCCTTGGTGTCATTGCGATCGCCGCATGCCTTGGTCATATGTACCCTATTTTCTTCCATTTCAAAGGGGGAAAAGGCGTTGCCACCGCTCTGGGGGCTATCGCTCCAATCGGTCTCGACCTTACGGCTCTGGTCATGCTGACCTGGCTCTGTGTTGCCGTCATATTCCGCTACTCTTCCCTTGCCGCACTGGTCACTGTACTGCTGACGCCTTTTTATACCTGGATGTTTAAGCCACAGTACACCTTGCCTGTCGCGATGCTGTGTTGCCTGATCGTATTTAAACATCACCAGAACATCCGCCGCTTGTTATCCGGCGAAGAGCCTAAAATCGGTCAAAAGAAACTAACAGAAAAAAACTCGGCGTAATGCCGAGTTTTGTTTAATGCAACTTTAAGAGTGAACTTTGTTTAAAAAGTTCAATAACATCTGATTGACGAACTCCGGCTGCTCAAGCGAGCTAATATGGCCCGCTTCTGGGATCTCAACCAGCTGACTGCCTGTGATGCAGTCATTCATCAAATAAGATTCGAAAACCGGACGCGGTTTATCTTCACGGCCGACAGCAATTAACGTCGGTAATGCAAACTTCTCCGAATCTTCAATCACATCACGTCGACCAAAGACCATACGACCAATTCGCGCCACTTCAACCGCACGCTCACCTTGTAACGCTCGTAAGCTTTGTTTGAATGATTCGATGAGTTCTGGGTTCGCTTGCTCTACATCATTGGCAAAGAAAAGTGGTGCAACGGCTTCAACAATCGGCTCGGGTACTGATTGAACTTGAGTGATGGTATCCAGCATTGCGAAGTACTTTTTATGTGTGACTTCTGGCTCCCAGCCAATGAAAGTATCCATCAGTACCAGCGACTTCACGCGTTGTGGTGCTTGAGCAGTTAACTCCGCGCCCCACATGCCGCCAACAGACAAACCAACAATAGAAAACTCCTCTATTTGTAAATGATCCATCAACGCCAACATTTGTTGCGCATAATCGACAAGAGAACGAGTCGATGCTGGCGCAAACTCTGACTCACCGTGTGCCCATAAATCAGGCACGATACAGCGATAAAACTGGCTCAAAACTTCAACCTGTGGAGCCCACATTTGGCTATCCCACAAATAGCTGTGACCAAACAGCAGTACTGGTCCTTCGCCTTTATCCAGGTAGGCAAGTTGCTGACCTTCAATTTCAAATTTATTCATTGCGATATCCATTACTTATTTTTCTATCCGATGTTGTCAATGAACTAAGCAGCCCGAGGTTATTGCAAAATACAATCACCTGTTATTGATGTGCTCTGTTATCAAAAACAAAGGCCTCTATTAATAGAGGCCTGTACAAGATAAATGCGCTTACGCAATCGGCGTTAACTGATCGATAGGCCAACGAGGTCGAGCTTCAACAGCCATATCCGATACTTCACCATTTTTCAGACGTTGCATACCCGCATAAGCGATCATCGCGCCATTGTCGGTGCAGAACTCTGTACGTGGGTAGTAAACTTCACCGCCCATTTTCTTAGCCAGTTTTTCCAGTTCAGCACGTAGGCGGCGGTTGGCACTCACACCACCCGCGATAACAATACGTTTCATACCAGTCTGCTCCAGAGCACGCTTGCACTTAATCGCCAGCGTCGCACAGACCGCTTCTTCAAATGCCAGCGCGATATCTGCACGCGTCTGCTCATCATCACCGTTTGCCGCGATAGTATTCGCCGTGAATGTTTTCAGACCAGAAAAGCTCATGTCCAGCCCCGGGCGATCCGTCATTGGACGAGGGAACTTAAAGCGACCCGGCGTGCCTTTCTCTGCTAATTTGGAAAGCAGCGGACCACCAGGGTAATCCAGTCCCATTAGCTTCGCCGTTTTATCAAAGGCTTCACCAGCTGCATCATCAATCGATTCACCCAGAATTTGGTACTCACCAATGCCTTTGACTTCCACCATCATAGAGTGACCACCAGATACCAGTACCGCAACAAACGGGAACGGCGGCGGGTTGTCTTCCAGCATTGGCGCCAGTAAGTGACCTTCCATGTGATGAACAGGTACGGCAGGCACACCCCACGCGTAAGCAACACTGCGACCAATGGTTGCGCCAACCAACAATGCCCCAACCAAACCAGGACCAGCAGTGTAAGCCACACCATCAATGTCTTTTGACGTGAGGTTTGCTTCTTTTAATGCCTCTTTAATGAGAGGAATCGTCTTCTTCACATGGTCACGTGAAGCCAACTCAGGCACCACACCACCATAATCTGCGTGAAGTTTTACTTGGCTGTAAAGCTTGTGTGACAATAGGCCGTTTTCATCGTCATAAATAGCGATGCCAGTCTCGTCACAAGAGGTTTCAATACCAATAATGCGCATGGTTATCTCAGTATGCTTTCTATATAGAGGAAATTTGGGCGTCATATTACCTTGCCTTGGTGCTGCAAACAAATTTTGTACAGACAATAATCGATAAAAGGCTTTACAAAGCAGTTGTGATCGGATTAAAATTCCGCACCATTTTTGATCAGCTGGTAAGTGACCGAATAATTGTGATTTGGTCTGTTGAATGCCAGCATTAACGAATAACCCCTGAGGTGAAAGGCATATGCCAGTAGTTAAAGTACGTGAAAACGAACCGTTCGACGTTGCTCTACGTCGTTTTAAGCGCTCTTGCGAAAAAGCAGGTATCCTTTCTGAAGTGCGTCGTCGTGAGCACTACGAAAAACCAACTACAGTTCGCAAACGCGCTAAAGCAGCAGCTCAAAAGCGTCACGCTAAGAAGCTAGCTCGCGAAAACGCTCGTCGCGTTCGCCTGTACTAATAACTGAGCTCCATAGAGGAATTTAGTTATGGCTCTGATTGATCAACTCAAAGAAGAGCAAAAATTAGCGATGAAAGCCAAGGACAAACTGCGCCTTGGTACTATTCGTTTAGCCTTAGCAGCAATTAAGCAACGTGAAGTCGACGAGCAGATCACTCTGAGCGACGAGGACATTATTGCGGTATTGACTAAGATGGTTAAACAACGTCGCGATTCTGTTACGCAATATGAAGCAGCGGGTCGTCAAGATCTTGCTGATGCGGAGCAAGCAGAAATTACCGTTCTTGAGGATTTTATGCCTCAACCACTGACAGACGATGAAGTTGTCACTCTTATCGAGAAAGCAATTGCAGAGTCTGGTGCAGCTGGCATGCAAGACATGGGTAAAGTAATGGGCGTTTTGAAACCGCAGATTCAAGGGCGTGCAGATATGGGTAAAGTAAGCGGTTTAGTTCGCGCTAAATTGGCTTAACACCCCACCCAATTGCAGCAAGCCGTGCTATCCTTTGGAGCGCACGGCTTGTTTGTATCTGAATGAAATAACTCAAAGTCGCACACAAGCTTTCTCGTAATTCATTCACACCAATCATGATTTTTCTTTTTTGTTAGGTTTTATGGCTGGACACATCCCACGCAGTTTTATCGATGACCTTCTAGCTCGGCTTGATATTGTCGATATCGTTGACGCACGCGTGAAACTTAAGAAAAAAGGCAAAAACTACGGCGCTTGTTGCCCATTCCATAATGAGAAAACGCCCTCTTTTAGCGTGAGTCAGGAAAAACAGTTTTATCACTGTTTTGGGTGTGGCGCCCATGGCAACGCAATCGACTTCATCATGGAGTTCGAACGTCTGGACTTTGTGGAAGCCATCGAAGAGCTTGCCTCGTATTTAGGTCTGGATGTCCCACGTGAACAGCGTAGTGGTGGAGGCCAGTTTAAGTCTGGCCCACAGGCAAGCAGCAGTGAAAAACGTAACCTTTACGATCTCATGGGCAGTATCGCTCAGTTCTATCGTAACCAGCTAAAACAACCAGCTAACAAAGTCGCGATTGAATATCTAAAAGATCGTGGCTTATCTGGCGAAATCGTGCAGAAGTTTGGCATCGGGTACGTGGCTGACGAATGGGACTTAGTCCGTAAGAACTTCGGCCAGCAAAAAGACGCTCAAGACATGCTCGTGACGGGCGGCATGTTGATTGAAAACGATAAAGGCAATCGCTACGACCGATTCCGCGGGCGTGTGATGTTCCCGATTCGTGACCGCCGCGGTCGAGTTATTGGTTTTGGTGGCCGCGTGCTAGGCGATGGTACACCGAAATACCTTAACTCACCGGAAACGCCCATCTTCCATAAAGGTAAAGAACTTTACGGCCTTTATGAAGTACTGCAGGCATATCGAGAGCCGCCAAAAATTTTAGTGGTTGAAGGTTATATGGACGTTGTCGCTTTAGCACAATATGGCGTCGATTATTCCGTTGCTTCATTAGGCACTTCCACCACTGGCGATCACATTCAAATGCTGTTTCGTCAAACTAACACGGTGGTGTGTTGCTACGATGGCGACCGAGCTGGTAAAGAAGCCGCATGGCGAGCACTGGAAAATGCCCTTCAGTACTTAAAAACTGGTAACACATTGAAATTCATGTTCTTACCGGACGGTGAAGATCCAGATAGCTATGTTCGCAAATACGGCAAGGCAGCTCTAGAACAACAAATTGAGCAAGCGACACCACTATCGAGCTACCTGTTTGATAACCTGATCGAATTGCATCAAATTAACTTGGGCAATATTGAGGGAAAATCGGCGCTCAGAGCTTATGCTAGTGCCTTGATAGACAAGATTCCTGATCCATACTTTCAGGAGCTACTAGAAAAACTGCTTGATGAACGCACAGGCTTTGATAACCGCCTGCGTCAAGCTCGTAAAAAAGTGAACGAAACTCGACCTCAGCCGCACAAAGAGATCAAACGAACACCAATGCGTGAGGTTATCGCTCTACTTATTCAAAATCCGAGCTATGCTCAAATGGTACCGGACCTCTCCACAGTGAGAGAATTATCCATACCAGGCCTCAGTTTATTTGTAGATGTACTTGATAAATGCCAGGCGCATCCCCATATAAACACAGGCCAATTATTAGAGCACTGGCGAAGTAGCCAGAATGAGGCACTTCTGTCTCGTCTTGCGAGCTGGGACATTCCGCTCGATGAAGACAACCAAGAAGAAATATTTTTAGACTCACTGGACAAAATTATCGCCCAGTGTGTAGAAAAACAAATTGAAAACCTGCAGGCCAAAGCAAGAAGCGTCGGTTTATCAGCCGAGGAGAAAAGGGAGCTGCTAGCACTTATGCTAGATTTAAAAGCGTAACCCTGTTTAATTAGTCAGCATCAATTTAATTTGTTATAGTTAGTGGTTTGCATTTCGCATACTGATTCCTTCACCAGATTACGAAGTTGGATACCGTCTATGGATCAAAATCCGCAGTCACAGCTAAAGTCACTTGTTATTAAAGGCAAGGAACAAGGCTATCTGACCTACGCCGAAGTAAATGACCACCTACCTGCTGAAATCGTAGATTCAGAACAGGTAGAAGACATCATTCAGATGATCAATGATATGGGCATTAAGGTAGTAGAAACTGCTCCTGATGCTGATGATTTAGCACTAAATGATGACACAAATATTACCGATGAAGATGCAGCCGAAGCTGCAGCCGCTGCACTTTCTAGCGTAGAGAGTGAAATTGGTCGTACGACAGACCCAGTACGTATGTACATGCGCGAAATGGGTACTGTTGAGCTACTGACCCGCGAAGGCGAAATCGACATCGCAAAACGTATTGAAGAAGGTATTAACCAAGTTCAATCATCGGTTGCTGAATACCCAGGAACGATCCCGTACATTCTTGAACAATTTGATAAAGTTCAAGCGGAAGAGCTTCGCCTTACGGACCTAATTTCTGGCTTTGTAGACCCAGATGCAGACGATACCGCTGCACCTACAGCAACACACATCGGTTCTGAGCTGTCTGAATCTCAATTAGAAGATGAAGATAACACAGACGTTGATGATGACGAAGACGAAGACAAAGACGACGATTCAGATGATGATTCTGAAGAAGATGTTGGTATCGATCCAGAACTGGCTCTGGAGAAGTTTAATCAGCTCCGTAGCACATACCAAAATCTACAATTAGCAATCAATGAATATGGTTACGAAAGCCCGAAAGCAACCGTAGCTAATGAAATGATGCTAGACGTGTTCAAAGAATTCCGTCTAACACCAAAACAGTTCGATCACCTGGTGAATGAGCTGCGTACTTCTATGGATCGCGTTCGTACGCAAGAACGTTTGATCATGAAGTCAGTAGTTGAATACGGCAAGATGCCGAAGAAGTCATTCATCGCTCTGTTCACTGGTAACGAATCAAGTGATGCTTGGTTAGATGAAGTTCTGGCTTCTGACAAACCATACGCAGAGAAGATCAAACGTAACGAAGAAGAAATCCGTCGCTCAATCACTAAGCTAAAAATGATTGAAGAAGAGACATCTCTGAGCGTTCAAAACGTTAAAGACATCAGCCGTCGCATGTCTATCGGTGAAGCAAAAGCTCGCCGTGCGAAGAAAGAGATGGTTGAAGCGAACTTACGTCTGGTAATTTCTATCGCGAAGAAATACACCAACCGTGGTCTACAGTTCCTGGATCTAATCCAAGAAGGTAACATCGGCTTGATGAAAGCGGTAGATAAGTTCGAATACCGTCGTGGTTACAAGTTCTCGACATACGCAACGTGGTGGATCCGTCAGGCAATCACTCGTTCAATCGCGGACCAAGCTCGTACGATTCGTATTCCGGTTCACATGATCGAAACGATCAACAAACTAAACCGTATCTCTCGTCAAATGCTACAAGAGATGGGTCGTGAGCCACTACCAGAAGAACTGGCAGAACGCATGCAGATGCCAGAAGACAAGATTCGTAAAGTGCTGAAAATCGCTAAAGAGCCAATCTCAATGGAGACACCAATTGGTGACGACGAAGATTCGCATCTAGGAGATTTCATCGAAGATACGACGCTTGAACTACCATTAGACTCTGCAACAGCGACAAGCTTGAGAGGCGCGACAAAAGACGTGCTTGCAGGCCTAACGCCACGTGAAGCAAAAGTACTTCGCATGCGCTTTGGTATCGACATGAACACCGACCACACTCTAGAAGAGGTAGGTAAACAGTTCGATGTTACTCGTGAACGTATTCGTCAGATCGAAGCAAAAGCACTGCGTAAACTTCGTCACCCAAGCCGCTCAGAAACTCTGCGCAGCTTCCTAGACGAGTAACCGAAGCGCTAACAAGCTTTAAAAAATCAAAAAAGGTGACCCTAGGTCACCTTTTTTATTATCCACTGTGCTAAGTGGATAAAAACTAAGCGCAATTAGCCATGCTGGTATCTAGACACCTCGCAGCGCTTCCCCTATAATCGTTGACCTATTAGGCCCCTTAGCTCAGTGGTTAGAGCAGTCGACTCATAATCGATTGGTCCGCAGTTCAAGTCTGCGAGGGGCCACCATATTTTAGAAGGCTCGTAGAGAAATCTACGGGCCTTTGTCTTTTCTGGTCCGGTCTATATCCGGTTCGGAGTCTTGTCCGGTAAGTACTAACCTTTCTAAGAGTCTGCATCAGTAAACACGTCTACTCTGCTTTAACCTCAGGGCAAAAAATACCAGTACCAAAACAGAATCAGCCTCTGTATGTAAGTTGCCGCTAGAAATCGTCCTAGGAAGACAACAGGGACAGTTTCGGTGCTGAATACCATCTTCGTGTTGAAGTGCATTTATCGACGTCGACGACGACAGTACAGCGACAAATTTTCAGTTAAAGACAGGAATAGGACCGGACCGACGACGCCGTCGCGATAATTGCAGAAACTACATCATGCAGGAAGTCAGGCGGGATAAGCCTTAGAGTAAGATTACAGGGCCAGTCTGGTGTGACCGACCCAGCGATCTAGGATTTTAGTTGTTAGGTTTTAGCTATACAAACGAGAAGGTCAAATATGATTTGGGTATTCTAAATCATCAACACAAACCCAAACTTTTTGTTTTGATGTATCTTCAATCCACTTTATCTCTGACTTATTTAAACCTAATGCGGAAGTACTTTTTTCTCCTTCATCAGTTTCTCAGCGTAAGCCTTCCCAACAAAGTCTGCTTTTAGGGTGCGCAAGGCAAGCATTGGCTAATGAATTGTCAGATGATGGTAGAGTGTACGTTCGATTTAAACCAAAATGGGCCTTGGGACTGCCACTAAACATATGTTTATCAAGAATTTTAACAGTAAAAACGAATCAAAATAAGATATTTATCTCGATTTCACGATATCAATAAGAAACAATATAGGTTTGACGTTTTTTTGTGATACTGTCCCCAAAAAATAAGTCGATAACTTTCGGCATAGTATTCTTTTTTGGGTTGTAATTTATGAGCGTTGGAATGTATAAACTAGCTATTTTTGTTATTTGTAATGGTTTAACTAGCTCTGCCTTAGCAGATTCTTTTCATAGTACTGAAAACGTCGATTGTATGAAATCAAAAACCGGAAATATGCTCTTCGAACAGTGTAAGGACCGCACTAGCGGTTTAACCTGGAATCGAACAACGATTTATGCAGGAGATAATCAGTATCTGCGAGGAACTGATAAAGAAGGTAATAAATGGACCGCGACCCGTGAGATTCAAGATAAGCACTATAAGACCACTTATAATGATAAATTTGGCAACGCTATACGTGTAGAAGAATGTAATATTAATAATTGTACTGAAACTGTAACGAATTGAACATATTGTTGTTTCGCGCCTTAGTAGAACAACGCAGTAACCCTTCTTCCTTCAGGGAGGGTAGTGTTCAAGAAGTCCATCGTTATGTGTCATTATCAGGGCTCAACAGCAATTAGCTGCAGCTATATTCAAAGCCGTAACTACATATAACGCACTGATTAGTAGTTTTTAATTACTGCATTTCCTATTAGATTTATTGATTGAAGAGTTTGATTTGGATTGCTGTCGTCGGCTCACTGTCAACGATGGTAAATGGTAGGGTTATTGGGTTTTCTTGTCGGTAGAGCTAATAGTTCGGCTTTTATCTTCTAATATTCATCACCTAATACGTAAAGGTAAATTGATGATTCTAACTTTGAGCTAGACCTAAATCTTTAACTATTGAGGCGCAAAGCCCTTGGTTATTGACTGAACCTCAGGGATATAGGGGTTTATACACCTCGCCTTTCCGGTCTCTCTCCTGTCCCCAAGCTACAAACTCACCCCAGTACCTTCGTCGTCGTCGACGTAAAATCCCAGCCACATCTGTGCGTCGTCAACGTCAGCGTAGTAATGTGAATAGTAGGATGATGAGATTTTGTGGGATTGATGCGTGGGGAATTTAGAAGCTAAGCCTGGGAGGATAGTATGCGGTCAGACCTTCGCTCATAATCGATTGGTCCGCAGTTCAAGTCTGCGAGGGGCCACCATATTCTAGAAGGTTAGTAAGCGTAGTGTTTACTAACCTTTTTTTGTACCTGACGATTTTGGGTCAGGTAAGCCCCGATCACGCACTCTTCTCTGTCTTCTTCCAATACTAATCCGAATACTACGCTGTTGCCAAATGTGTCGTTCTAGTTGATAAATATCTCCCATAAAGAACAAAGAGAGATATTGAACTAGCCAACTAACCATAAGTAACTTAAATTGCACTTATAGGTAATTTCTTATACAGCCACTACAAAAGTGAGTTATAGTGAACTTATATGTTAAGACGACCCCAATAATGACAAAAGTACATTAAAAGGCACTTATGAAAAAAGGTAAGATGGTAAAAGCACAACCTATGCCTGATTTGAATACCGAGTTCAGTATGGAAACGCTGGGTAGCGCCATTCGCTCAAAGCGCACCGATAGAGGCTGGCGTATTGATGATCTCGCTTCAAAAGCCAATTTATCTCGTAGAACAGTCATGAAGGTAGAAAAAGGCGATACCAGTGTCACTTTTGCCAATGTACTCGTCCTCATGGACATCTTAGGGCTATCGTTACGCCTTATCGATTTAAACCTATTTGTTCGTCCACATAGCCAAATAACCTCCCAAGCTGAAAACAGCGTGAGAAGCAATGAGGACGGTTGGTATGAGTAAGCTACAACAGTTAGACGTGTTTATCGGTACGAATACCAAAATTGGTCGTTTGATTCTTCCTGTCGGAACAGAAACAGAGTTTTCATTCATCTATGAAGATGAATGGAAACACACGGGTTTCCCAATTTCCCCACACATCCCTTTCGATACTCAGGCTTCACCACGTAGTATCGAGAACTATCTCAGAAATCTCCTTCCTGAAGGAGAAGCCTTTGAAGAGATGATACAAAACACCACTATCTCCAAAAGCAACACGTTCGGGCTGATTCGTAAGCTTGGTGCGGAAACATCTGGCGCATTATCTTTTCGAGTTCCAGGCTCAGAACCTGAGGAAACCAGCTTTAGACCTGTACCTGATGAGGAACTAATAGAACGACTCGAGCGAAATTTAGCACCTTTAGTTTATTGGGACGGTAAGGTTCGCCTTTCGGTTGCTGGTGTGCAAAACAAATTAAACTTACTTAAGCGCGGTGATGAATGGGGGTTTGGTGAAGGCAAATTAAGTTCGAACTACATTCTGAAGTTTGAAAGCGGTAGAGCACCGTGTATTGCTGTTAATAAGTTCTTTTGCATGACATTAGCCAAGCTAGCAGGTTTGGACGTCGCTAATGTTGAGTTAACTCGCATTGGGAAGACTAGAACACTGATCATAGAGCGGCTCGATCGTGCCTATATTGAAGCTCGTGATGTCGTTCAACGAAAACATGTGATTGATGGCTGTCAGGCAACTGACTTACCTCCAGGTTACAAATACGAGCGTCAGAATGGGGATGAAGGCGATGGCGTATATATGCGTGATGGCGTTTCTTTCCCACGCCTACTGAGCGTCAAAACTATAGACACGGTAATCACCAACCTAAAGCTTACCCAATGGATGCTCTTTAATCTAGCAACGCTAAACTACGATGCTCATGGTAAAAATATTAGCTTCTTCGTCACCCCTAAAGGCCTTGAACTGACCCCTTTTTATGATTTAGTAAACATAGAAGCTATCGCTCAAGAGGGAGCAAAACGCAACTCACGAAGCGGTAAATTGTCTGCTGATGAGGGGCGTGCCGCCAGTATCCCTCAATATTTTGCAATGTCGATAGGGGATTGGGAAAGTAAATACTTTCAAAATCCGCCGAAAGGTAACTTCAAACGCCCTATCACCAGCTATGATTTAGCTGAATTCGGCGCTCTGCTGGGTTATTCAGGCACCAAAATGGCTTCCATAATGATAGAAACCGTTGGTGCTATAAAAAATGCCCTAAAGGAAGCGATTGAACTTACCGAAGCTCAAGGAATCGACGATGGAGAGCGTGAACACATAGAACTATGTGTGTCACTCATCCAAACAGAATGTGAATACTTGCTAGAACAAGCCGGCAGTGTGCCAGAAGTGAGCGAGCTTCTTTAAATTGGAAAGTATTTATTGGCAATGAGTTAATCTACATAACAAGTTGCGTGATAGTTTATGTGCAGGAATGTTATGGTGTAAAGGCTGGTTGAAGAATGCGGGCCAGTCTGATGAGACCGACCCAGAGCTCTAGGATTTTAGTGAATTAGGTTAGAAGTAGTATCGGGCACCAGCATAAAAGCCACGTATCGCAATTTCTACGTCATCAATTTCAGTATTTGCACTTCGATAGCCGACATTGAAGCTAATACTTTCATTGATGTTATATCCACCCTCTACACCATATTGATAGCCTGTTTCAGATTCTTCAACTCCGTTTACCTTATCTTTCAGAGTCATTTGACCTAAACCAAATATACCCGCTATGTACGCATTGGAATCAAAAGTATATTTAGGCTTAAGGTTAGCAAAAATCGCATGTCCATCTGCTTGCATGGCTCCTAAAAATTCTACCTCACCAAAAGTTCGGTATTCTACTTCGCCTGCAAGTTTAAAAGACTCTTCTATCTTGGACTCATATCCAACAACGGCATTAAAACCAACGTCATTTGATTCCTCGATCGATACTCCACTATTTTCTAGTTCCGTATCATTTGCAAATGCCACATCAGCCCCTAAATAAAAGCCTGTTTTTGTACTAGCCACTGCTGCACTACTGACAATAAAAGACAATACTGTCAGCGAAAATACATTTTTAGTTTTCATTTTTATCTCTAAAATTTACTAATTGTTTTATAACCACATCTCGCCATGGATATTTTAATCAATAATTACAATGAATTACCGCTCGCCATAGTATTCTAAACAGTGCTTGGAAGTCAGGGTTCTAGTCACATCAACCAAATCATATGTAATATGTATCATAAATAGCTCCCCTACCCGTCTTATACCAACATCCGTCATTTCGTTATCGTAGAATTGCGTAGGAATATCTAAAAATTCACTTGGTGTTGGTATGACTCAACTGGCGGCTAATGAAGACTTAACGTGTCATACAAACACAAGGACTGGAATTGTATAAGGCCGCCCTACTCATTCAGCAGGTTCAAAGCTGCGTTAGGAATCAATCTGGCTTGAGCTAATATAGATGATGAAGATTGTTGAAGAATTTTAGCTCGAGTCATTTCAGTTGTTTCTTTTGCGTAATCCGTATCGGTCCGGTTTCCTTTCGATGCGCTGATATTTTCGTGCATATTCGTTAAATTAGAGAGCATGCGGTCAAATCGATTGTGAAGTGCTCCCATATCAGCTCGGTGCCCATCCACATAACTCAACGCAGAGTCAATAACAGAAACGGCTTCCTGGGCACCTCCAGTGCTTGTCACATCAATGTTCTCTACTATCGTCTTACGGCCGCTATCGAAGTTGAATTCTCTAGCCAGACTCCCTGAAAAAGAAACCTCACCTTCTGCAATACTAGAATTAACAAACATTTGTAGCTCACCAGCACCGGATACTGACGCCGTCACCAACTCTTGCTGTCCATTGATATAAGTTGCAAGTTCTTCAATATCATCTCCAACTTTGGCTTCAATATTGATACTTACCTCGTTGCCAGCTCTATCAGTAGCATCAATACCGAGTTTGTGGCTATCACCCTCGACCGTCCAGCCTTCACCTTTGGCTTCTTTGGCTATAAATATCGTTCCGCCCATCTCTGAAGTACTAGAACGCATATCTTTTAGTTCCAGCAGGATCGTTTCATTATTGGAACCCACTTGAAGTGCTTTCTTGCCATAAGTTCCATCCAACAAATTCATGCCTGCAAAGTTAGAGGAACTAGCAATACTATGAAACTCTTCCTTTAAAGCTTGGATATTTTTTTGAATAGCTTTCCTGTCAGTAATTGAGGTAGCCCCATTTGCCGCTTGTAATGACTGGTCTCTCATGTCTTCTAAAATGCCAGACAATTGCTGCATAGACGCTTCAGCAGTCTGGACGATAGCGACTCCATCGCTGACATTCTTTGCTGCGACATCTAGTCCTCGACTTTGTACATCTAATCGATTCGCAATTTGTAATCCTGCGGCGTCATCTTTCGCACTGTTTATCTTTTTTCCCGAAGAAAGTTTAAGTATTGAAGAATTAAAATCATCAGAAGCCTTAGCAATATAACGTTGTGTTGCTAACGCTGCAGTGTTGTTGTGTAGGCTCAATGGCATGCATGGCCCTCCTTTCCATTATTACCGCTAAAAATTATGGAACCAAAGTCTCATTTGAGTATCGACGAAAACCACGATCACTTTAGGGATTTTTATGCATAACAAATTGAATAAATTAACTTTATTACATTCATCGCATAAATAATTAATCAATCTTTAAAGACAGAGAACCAACTGGTAAAGGGGATGCGAGATCAGAAGCTAAATTCTCACTGACGGGATCATTAGTCGGTGACGAGCTATCAAACATTGACGGTTTGTATAATTATGCTAGATTAGCCGTATAGACGTCCAAAAAAATATAAATGGAGTTATTATGGAAAGTTTTCGCCAAATTAAGCAGTTACCTTTTATTCTTATAGCAGCACTCAGTTTAGTAGCCTGTGGGCAAAAAGAAGACTCTGTCATTAAGGTAGGTGCAACGGTTGGTCCTCATGCACAAGTTGTCGAGGCCGTAGCTAAAGAAGCAGAAAGACAAGGACTTAAGGTCGAAGTGGTCGAATTTTCCGATTACGTAACACCAAACGCAGCACTGAGTGATGGCAGCATCGACATCAACAGCTATCAGCATCAGCCATTTCTGGATAACTATAACAGCAGCCACGACGGTCACCTGGTTTCTATTGGCCAATCTATTCTGATGCGTATGGGTATTTACTCGAACAAGTTCCGTTCTCTTGAAGAGCTTCCTGAGAATGCACGTATCGCTATTCCTAATGATCCAACCAACGGCGGGCGCGGTCTTCTCCTGCTTGCAGACGCAGGTTTAATTGCTTTGAAACAAGGCGTTGGCCATAAGGCGGCATTGACAGACATTACGGATAATCCAAAGGAATTTCAGTTTGTTGAAGTCGATGCGGCTCAACTGCCAAGAACGTTGGACGATGTGGATGCAGCAGCGATTACCATGAACTATGTGATGTCGTCTGGTCTTGATCCTAAAAAGCAGGGCATCTACTTAGAGTCTAAACAGGCACCTTTAGCGGTAATGGTTATCGCAACCCGCGAAGCTGATAAAGACAAAGAAGAGTACAAAAAGTTTGTTTCTATCTACCAGTCTCAGGCGATTCGTGACTACCTGGAAGAAACATTTAAAGGGACGATTGAACCTGCGTTCTAACCTATGAAATAGAAGTGTGCGATAGCAGTTTAAACGGCGCATTTGAGTAAGGCTCGTGGCGATATTCCATGAGCCTTTGTGCTTTTAAATCAGTTCTCAGACTCGCTTTACTATGTATTCTTTACGCTTTGTCTACGCTCAGATTCTAGCCGTTCAGCTAAGTACTTTTGGGTCGCTAACACTAAATCAGGGCGATCAATTAGCTTCCAGAGAAAGTATGGCGGGATGAAGAAAATAACAAAATACAACGACTCATGGAAAAAGATATTCGCAATAGAGTCTTGATGCTCAAAAAATGCGGTCAGGGCAAAGAGGTCCAACAAGACCCCTACCACTCCAAAAACAACACAGACCACAATGGCTAATCCCAAGAGCTCGCGTAAGAAATATTTATATATCATGGCACTAAATCCTTCTAGCAGTACGTCATACCAAGATACTCCTCTAACTGCTCAGTTAGCTTGATTATGGTCAATCTCTGATGGAAACCAATAAGAACTTAGTTTTATAAATATTAACGGCGATTAAATATCTTCAATTCTAACCACAGAGCTATGCGAGGACGCTTTCCGTCTCACAAGTTAGATTCAGTTCACATTTCCTTACTTGTCTTAACACAGCAGCAAAGATTAACTCCGCCATTACTCTTAAATGACATTCTTCTCGTTTTTAATACTAATATTTGTATCAAATAGTAGAACAAACAAAAGAGGCAATATGAAAAAGTACACCTACCCTATCCTCGCGATCACAGGTGGTTTAATACTAACTGGCTGTAATGGCGGTGACTCTTCATCCGATACAGAAGCAGCAACTTTTTCTCTTGCGGTTTCAGATGCTCCTGTCGATGATGCCAATAAAGTCGTTTTAGCATTTGAAGATGTGGTTTTAATCCCGTTTGATCCTGAAACAGGTGATAAAACTGGTGACGCTATCATTATGAACGTCAGCGAAGACGGTGCATTACGTCAAGTAGACTTGATGCAGTATCAAGGCAGTAACGCTGAAACCATCATCAGCGAACAAACCATTGCACCGGGTGACTACGCAATGTGTGTGTACGCAAAAGATGGCACACAGGTAAGCGGTAAGACACTTTCTTACGTCGAAAAAACCGACGGTAACGTGAAAGGCCTTGTAGTGAACAGTAAAGGTAGCTGCTATGGCACTAAACCTGATACTAGTGATCAAGGCCGCCTGAAGTTCTCGCAAAAAGGGCAATACGTGCAAGTTCACACAGGCCACAATAGCTACGTGGTTGAGTTTAATTTGCGTAAAGGCCTGGCAGATCCAACTGGTCAGGATCACATGAACATGAATTCGAATGCAGTGAGCTTAGTCAACGCATCTGAAGCTGGTCATATCGGTGGTACAGTCAGTTCAGTACAATACGATGCGTGTGTAACAGACAGTAACTCATTGAATGCCGATAATGGTGTAAATGCAGTACACGCAGTTTATCTCTATGCTGGTGAGATGGATGACAGCACAATGGGTGACTTAGGTGCTCCAGCAGAATTCAATACACCAGTTGCGATTGCTGATGTAAATGAGACCACAGATGAGCTAGGTAATGTAACGTACGACTACGAGTTCGGCTACATCGGCCCGGGTACTTACTCTATCGGGTACACCTGTACGGCATCCATTGATGCGCCGGAGACACATGAAACTTTTGAAGATGGTTTCTTGATCCACGAATACTACACGCCAGTGGAAGTATTTGCGGGTGAGCTTACAGAATATGACCTCACAGAGCAGGACGTCACAGAAGAAAACATCGACCAAGAAGTTCTGTAATTTCTAGTGCTACTTAAGTGAATAAAAAAGCCGCTCATACCTGTGAGCGGCTTTTATTTTTAGTCTATTAGACATTAACCTGCAGACAGCTCAGATAACCGCTTGGCTGCCCGGCTATGGCGACTCATCAAATCTTGTAAATCTACACCGATCACTTCACCATCATGGACCCGCCACTGGCCAGCAACCATCACTCGGTCCGCCTGTTGAGCACCACATAGTAGCAGTGCAGCCAACGGGTCATGACTCCCAGAGAAACGAATATCATCCAGCTTAAACATAGCAATATCAGCCTGATAACCGATGTTTAGCTCCCCAATATCTTGTCGCCCCATTGCCAGTGCCGAACCTTTCGTCGCCCAGCGCAGCGCATCAAAATGCGTGACTTTCGCCGAGCCATATTGCAGGCGCTGCAGGTACATAGCCATGCGGACTTCGGCGATCATATTGGAGCCATCGTTTGAAGCTGAGCCATCTACGCCAAGACCGACTTTCACACCGGCTTGCTCAAGTTCTAAGTTCTTACACATCCCGGAGGCCAGCATCATATTAGATGTTGGACAGTGGCTGACCCCAACGCCCGCTTTGCCTAAGCGTAGAATCTCTTCAGCGTTAAAGTGAATACCGTGGGCCAGCCAGGTACGTTCATTTAACCAACCGACATCTTCAAGGTAATCGACCGGACGCAGTCCAAACTGCTTGATGCAGAAGTTCTCTTCATCAATGGTTTCGCACAAGTGGGTGTGTACCATGACATTTTCGTCGTGTGCGATTCGCGCCGTCTCTTTCATCAAATCCGTGGTCACTGAAAATGGCGAGCACGGTGCGAGCGCAATTTGTATCATCGCACCATCATGGTCTTGGTGATATTCATTGATCAGTCGTTTGCTGTCATCGACTATCGTTTGCTCTGTTTGGATAGTATGCCTTGGCGGTAAACCGCCCTGATCTTCCCCCAAACTCATTGAACCCCGAGTAAAAATAGCGCGTACGCCAAGGCTGTGTGCAGCTTCAACTTGCAGATCGATGGCATGTTCCAGACCATTGGGTAATAAGTAGTGATGATCCGAAGCGGTCGTGCACCCTGAACGCATAAGCTCAACTAAAGCCAATTCAGTAGCGACACTCATCATTTCCTGATCAAGGTTCGCCCACACCGGATAAAGGCTTTTCAACCAGTGAAACAGCTCTTTATTGAGAGCATCGGGATAAGCGCGAGTCAAAGTTTGATAAAAGTGGTGGTGGGCATTGATTAGCCCTGGAGTGATAACGTGCTGACTGGCGTTGACTACCGAATCGATTTTGCTGTCAGGCGTGGCATTTAAGGCCACCAGCTCAACAATTTTGTTTCCGCGAATCACCAGACCTCCGCGAGCGTCCTGCTCATTGCCAGTGTAAATCGCGAGTGGATTCTTAATCCAGATTGTTTCCATTCATAAATATCCTTAGCCGTTTCAACCATTTCAGGGGAATCGGACTTGTACCTACACCTTCACGTGAGAAGATGTGAGTGATTTTATTGGTTAAATATACCGATATGACGGCATGTAAATAGCCCAAATAATGAGCCGTAACTACCATAGCATAAGCCCAACTAAAGCGGACAAAAATTCCGCACCGACCTCTGAATCTAACCTCAGCGTTCAATAAATCGTCACCCTTTTGTCACCAAAGACTCACTGTTTTGCCGCTGAACTGTCATCTGTAATTCCTACTATCCAGTAAGCAACTTGCACGCTGAGGTAAATATGGATAGCACTACCCCTTTTCGTCTCCCTCGTAAAACGCCGTTTGGCATTGGTGAAAACGTCGCAGAATGGGCAACAGGATTAAGCCAGCTCGATAAGTTCTATGCGCAAAGACCCGTTAATGCAGACATTCAAACCTTCTTACGCTTTACACTCTCGATTTTAGGTATCGATTACAGAATTGCTCATGGCTCACTTGATGCCGTCCCAAAACAAGGTCCGACTGTCATTGTTGCCAACCACCCTCTCGGCTGTGTCGAAGGCGTTATTCTGGCTGAATTACTGCTGATGGTTCGAGATGACATCCAAATCTTGGCGAATCAATACCTTAAAACCGTCCCGGAACTCGACCAGTTATTTATTGGTGTAGATGTGTTTGAAGGCAAAGACGCGGTCAAGTCCAACATGAAAGCACTGCGCGCGGCGAACAGACACCTAGCAAACGGCGGATTGTTGTTAGTTTTCCCTGCAGGTGAAGTATCGCAACTGGTTGACGCTAAGCAGCAGCGTTTAGAAGACAAAGAGTGGAGTCGCAGTGTCAGTACCTTAATTCGTAAAAACAAGGCGACCACCGTCCCCGTATTTATTAACGGACAAAACTCTAAACGCTTTTACATGGCCGGAAAAATCCATCCTTTGCTAAGAACGTTAATGCTGGGTAGAGAGCTGCTTAATAAGAATGCTCAAACAATTGAACTATCTTTTGGTCAGGCGATTAAATTTAAAGAACTGAATAACCTCAGTGATGATCAGGTGGTCAATTATTTGAGGCTCAATACCTACCTGCTTAACCGTGATCTCAGCACTCCTGGGCAAACCACATCGATGAATGCTTTGCTGCCTATTGCGGCAGGGTTACCGATAAGCCAATTACTCGATGAGCTGCACAGCTTACCTGCAGAAGCCAAACTTCTTGAAAGTGGTGAGTTTGAGGTCTACTGCACATCCGCTTATCAGATCCCATCTCTACTGCATGAAATCGGTCGTCTACGTGAATACAACTTTCGTCAGGTGGGCGAAGGCACAGGGCAAGCGATCGATATCGATCATTTCGATCATGATTACCTGCACCTATTTGTCTGGGATCGTGAAAATCAATGCATGGTAGGCGCTTATCGTCTGGGGTTAGTCGATAAATTAATGACAAAACATGGCGTTGAAGGGTTGTACTCCCGCACCCTGTTTAACTATGACCAGCGCTTTATCGACAAGATGGGTAAATCGGTTGAGATGGGACGCTCGGTGATTGCGGATCAATACCAAAAGAGCATGAGTGCCCTGCTACTGCTTTGGAAAGGCATTGCAACATTCGTACATAGAAACCCAGAGTACACGCACCTGTTTGGTCCGGTCAGCATAAGTAACGATTACAGCCAAACCGCACGTCAATTACTGGCTCAGTCCATGACACTGCATCACTACGACAATGCCTGTGCTGAACACGTTACCCCATCCAACCCGCTTCCCGAGACTAACCTGAACTGGAACACCAGCATGCTCACCGCGTTAGGCGATTTGCAGCTGCTGTCTCGTGTGATCGCTCGAATTGATGAAGGCAAAGGGGTTCCTGTTTTACTGCGTCAGTATTTGAGCTTAAACGGCAAACTGGTCTGCTTTAACGTTGATCCTGCCTTTAACAACGCGCTAGACGGACTGATTATGGTGGACTTACGCGAAGTGCCAGAAAAGACACTGGCACGATACATGGGGCTGGAAAATACGCGAACATATTTAGCACAACACCTCGATAAATAACTTACCAGAAAAATAGTGCATTGCTGATACAAGCAGTGCACTATCCTTTTAATTTGTAAGAAATATAACCGCAATTTTCCGATATTTCTGATATCACACTCATTCCCCCAGTCAATCAGTCGCCAGGTACTGATATTGCGCAGTATATCTCGTTACAAAATTTCAAAAAAATCACAATTAGATATAAATCACACTTTCAAACCTAAACAAACCCAAACAAAGTGTGATATTGATCGATCTGAATATTTAATTCGACACAAGAAATAAATCATAGGTGATTTTGATCACATTATATTTTCAATTCAAATTTGTAATAAGATCGATTTGATCACTAATATTTTTATTGACAGATTTAAAATCTGCATTTTGTTATTAAGTTACATATCAATAAATTGATCGTCATCACTTAAAAAATGCTTTTTATCTGAAGAAGTGCGGGTGTAGATCACGAAAAGCCCGTTGTCAGTTCTAATTGGAAATTGTGTGATAAATTGATTGGGTACTAAGCAATCAAACAAGCGGTTTTGGCGAACCGTTTACGACAACAATATTCATCAGAACATCGAACGGGGAATTGTTATGATATCACCAGATGCTAAGATCAAGATACAAAATTTTGGTCGCTTTCTGTCTAACATGGTAATGCCTAACATTGGCGCATTTATCGCGTGGGGCTTTATCACTGCACTATTCATCCCAACCGGATGGTTGCCAAATGAGACGTTGGCTTCCATGGTTGGTCCTATGATCACTTACTTGCTGCCACTACTTATCGGTTACACCGGTGGTAAATTAGTCGGCGGCGATCGCGGAGCGGTAGTCGGCGCAATCACCACCATGGGGGTGATTGTCGGTACAGACATCCCTATGTTCATGGGAGCGATGATCGTCGGTCCAATGGGCGGCCTGGCGATTAAAAAATTCGACAACTACATCGACGGCAAAGTGAAAAGTGGCTTTGAGATGTTGGTAAACAACTTCTCTGCAGGCATCATCGGTATGCTGTGTGCCATTCTTGCTTTCTTCCTGATCGGTCCTTTTGTCAAAGTACTTTCTGGTGCTTTAGCAGCAGGCGTAAACTTCCTTGTATCAGCGCACCTTCTACCTCTGACTTCTATTTTTGTTGAGCCAGCGAAGATTCTGTTCCTGAACAACGCAATCAACCACGGCATCTTCTCACCACTGGGCATTCAACAGGCGTCAGAAACGGGTCAATCTATTTTCTTCCTGATTGAAGCAAACCCAGGTCCTGGTCTTGGTATTCTTCTGGCGTACATGGTGTTTGGTAAAGGCACCGCGCGTCAAACTGCAGGTGGTGCCTCTATCATCCACTTCTTTGGCGGTATTCATGAGATTTACTTCCCATACATTCTGATGAACCCACGTCTTATCTTGGCGGCTATCGCAGGTGGTATGACAGGAGTGTTCGTTCTCACTATGTTCAACGCAGGTATCGTTTCTCCAGCGTCTCCAGGCTCTATCTTCGCAGTACTACTGATGACGCAAAAAGGCGCGATCGTTGGAGTTCTGGCCTCTATCGCGTCGGCAGCTGGCGTATCATTCACCGTAGCGTCTCTATTGATGAAGACCCAAACGTCGACAGAAGAAGAGGGTGACAAAGCAGCGCTAGACAAAGCAACGTCACAAATGAAAGACATGAAATCTGCATCGAAAAACAATGCAGCGGTAAACAGTGAAAGCAAAGGCGACGTAGACCTTGCGACAGTTCAAAGCATTATTGTCGCTTGTGATGCCGGTATGGGCTCAAGCGCTATGGGTGCGAGCATGCTACGCAAGAAAGTTCAGGACGCAGGTCTGAACATCCACGTCACTAACCTTGCTATTAACAATTTATCAGAGAGTGCAGATATCGTGATTACTCATAAAGATTTGACGGATCGTGCACGTAAGCATGCTCCTAACGCACATCACATTTCATTGACTAACTTCCTGGACAGCGAAATGTACAACCAACTCGTCACCAAACTGCTGGCGGCACAAACTTCATCTGCTAATGATGATCAGATGGTAAAAGTATCGGTTCTTGCAGCAAACGACGACAATTTTGAACAGCAACCACCATCAGTATTCCAAATCCAGCGCGAAAATATTCATTTAGGTTTAAGCGCGGCTAACAAAGAAGAAGCGATTCGCTTTGCGGGCAACAAGTTGGTTGAACTTGGCTACGCTGAACCAGAATACGTAGAGGCGATGTTTGATCGTGAAGCACTGGTTCCTACTTACCTTGGCGAATCGATCGCTGTGCCACACGGTACGATTGAAGCGAAAGATCGCGTTAAAAAGACTGGCATTGTTATCTGCCAATACCCATCGGGTATCCAATTTACTGAAGACGAAGACGATGTAGCGAAACTGGTTATCGGCATTGCCGCTAAGAACGATGAGCACATCCAGGTGATTACCACCATTACGAACGCGCTCGATGAGCCAGAAGCAATTGAGAAGCTAACCAGCACCACGGATGTAGAAGAGATCCTCAACATCCTTGGCCGCGAACAGGCCGCTTAATTACTTCACTATTTTGCTCCTGAGCAAACCGAGGTCAGCTGTCACCCCCTATGCGGTTGGCCTCACTCTAGATTCGTTAGTCAATATTTTAGACATTGGTAGGTAACAGTTATGAAAAATGCAGTTCATTTTGGCGCAGGTAACATTGGTCGTGGTTTCATCGGTAAACTTTTAGCAGACGCAGACGTCGAGGTTACATTCGCGGACGTTGATGCCCCGCTCGTAGACCAGATCAGCCACAAACAAGAATACAAAGTTAAAGTGGTGGGCACGGAGTGCCAAATCGACACAGTCACGCATGTCACCGCAGTTAACTCAGCAAGTGAAGACGTGATTGACCGTATCGTAAAAACCGACTTGGTGACAACTGCCGTCGGTCCTAATGTGTTGGACATCATTGCAAAAACCATTGCAACCGGCATCACTAAACGTTTCGAAGCGGGGAATGAATCACCACTAAACATCATCGCCTGTGAGAACATGGTTCGCGGCACAACCCATTTAAAAGGCGAAGTGTACAAGCATCTTGATGCGTCACTGCACGCAAAAGCCGATGAGCTAATCGGCTTCGTCGATTCTGCAGTAGACCGCATCGTACCACCAGCAGAAGCAGCTAACGATGATCCACTGGAAGTGACAGTAGAAAGCTTCAGCGAATGGATTGTTGACGAGCAACAGTTCAAAGGAAAAATCCCAGATATCGCAGGGATGGAAAAGACCAACAACCTGATGGCGTTTGTGGAGCGTAAACTGTTTACCCTAAACACCGGTCACTGCATCACGGCTTACTTAGGCTGCTTGAAAGGCCACCGCACCATTCGGGAAGCGATTGAAGATCCTGAGATTCAGGCGGAAGTAAAACAGGCCATGAGCGAAAGTGGTGAAGTACTTATTCGCCGCTACGGCTTTGACCGAGACATGCATAATGCCTACATCGAGAAGATTCTAGGCCGCTTTGCCAACCCATACTTAGTTGATGAAGTTGACCGAGTTGGACGTCAGCCAATTCGCAAATTAGGTGCAAATGATAGATTAGTGAAGCCATTACTCGGTACAATTGAATATGGCACTGAAAATCAAGCACTTTTAAAAGGGATAGCGGCGGCGTTGAAGTACACTAACGACACCGATCCTCAAGCGGTTGAATTACAAACTTCATTAAAAGAAGTCGGCGTGAAGCCAACGCTAGCGAAATACACAGGTCTTGCAGAAGACAGCGCTGAGGTGGCTCATATTGAGGCACTCTACAACCAGCTGTAATTAACTCAGAGGGGGGCAATGCTCCCCTTATAATAACGACTTAACAACTACTCAGTATATGGCAGATAACATCAACGAAACCGAGATCATTGAACGACTCAACGGCGCACCCTCAGTGCGGGGCTTCTTTATTGCCACGGTCGACGTCTTTAACGAGTCGATCGACGGTCTGATACAAAGAATTTTCCGTAAAGATAACTTCGCTGTTCAATCGGTTGTCGGCCCGCTACTACAAGACTCAGGCCCACTGGGCGATCTGTCTGTTCGTCTAAAATTACTGTTTGGTTTGGGCGTACTACCTGACGATATTTACCACGATATTGAAGATATCATTAAGCTCAAAAACCAACTCAACAGCGACGCATCCGACTACGAGTTCACTGACCCAAACATTCTCGATCCGATCAAAAAGCTGCATTTGGTGAAGAAAATGGGCATGGTGCAACTGGAAGTCAATGAACCGGATGACGACATCGATTTAGAATTCTATCAGCTTCAACTTCAGCGCCAACAACAAATCATCAAATCAGGGCTTTCCCTCGCCATTGTCGAAATCTGCAATGAACTTGGCAAGGAAAGTCCTTTTTAGTCATCATTAACCTGAGTATTAGCGGGATTTATCCCTCGCTAAAAACGACAAATAACGACATCAGGACCTGCCTAGATACACTTCTTTAAATAATTACTACTGAACACTCACTCAAGTAAATCTCTTATCATTATGGAACCATAGGAAGAGATGCACGTCATTAGACCGGTATTATCATCCCAAAATAAGATAATAGAATAACGCTAGGCATGGGATCCTAATGAGCCGCCCCTATCAAGCATCAATGACAAGCATGACCTAATCATACGCGCTTCAAACAATGCTCCTTCGCATTTATCCATTGATACTACCGATAAGCGTTAACACCATGGTTCCCATGCCTAATCACACTGAATTAGGAGAAAATAATAATGGGTTTAACTTCAGATCGCTCAATCTTGCGCGAGATGATGGAGCAATTTGGTCAATATTGGCTCACTGGCCAATCCGCCTCTTTTCCATTACTGCTCGCCGATGATGCCGAGCTTATTAGTCACCAACATGGCTCAATAGACAGTCGAGCCGCATTACTAGAAGCTCTCGCACAAGACTCCGCAAAAGGGGAGCTATACGGTCAGCACTCGAATCATTACATCGCGATTGAAGGCGACCAAGCAGCCACCAGCATGTATCTTTTTGCCATGGCCAAAGATAACAACGCACAATATTTTTTGTTCGGTGCTGCCGTCGTCATGCGCTTCCGTCGGCATGAAAATGGCTGGCTACTGCATCAAATTCGTCTACAGGTTAATTGGTCTCACGGTAACCAAAAACTCATGCCTCATTGGAAAAATGTGCCCAGTGAACATGGCTGGGACCTATCCAAAGAGCCGCCGGTTCTCGTCAGTGAACTTCACTCTCCATGGGCATTGCTACCAAATGCGGCCGTACCGGAACGGCTGGAAGAAGCCCTACCAGAGCTTTACGCTCGATATTCGTTTGCTGTTGACCAAAATGACATTGGCTTACTCGCGACCACGTATAGCCAGGACATAGAGGGAGGCTTTGCTCCTGCAGGTAACTTTAAAGGGCATGATAATGTTATTAGCTTACTGAAGAACTTTCGTCATCTTGCTGCGGTTTGGCAGCACTTCGCACATATCGTGCGTATTGAGGATGAGGGAGACGGTAAGCACGCTAAGATGATTGTAGCGCGAGTGATTCCTGAACGACCGGTTTCGGAAAGCGGCGAGCAACTTTATGGCGCTCATTATCAACTGCGAGTTCGTCGAGGTGAAGATAAACAATGGCGGGTTTGTTGGACAGACTACCGCACCGGTTGGTTTACCAAACACAGTATTCCTGTATTTGATATCGGGCGCACGACCGCCTGATAGCAACGAAAAAGAAGCTACTTGAACGAGTAGCTTCTTGCATTTTAAGTACTATTCAGCCAATCAGTGACCCAGCCATGATGTCTTCGCTTAATAACAAGTTAGGCTGGGTAGAAACCTCGAATATATCCAGTTTCCTACATTAACTACTGGGAAACGAAAGTTATGCTTCCTCAAACCAAGCTTGTGCGATTAGCTCGTGAGACTTGATTCGTAATTGCGGGTCATGAATCCATGAATTAATCATGACCTCATCAGCGCCGGTACGCTCAACCAGTGATCGTAAACCTTGAGCAACCACCTGCGGCGTCCCCCAAACGGACTCTCTCAATTGTCTTAATACTTGTTGTTTCGCATGAGCACTCCACACCAAATCCATATTTTCGACAGGTTTAGGTAGCAGGGTTTCTACGCCACGACCAAGGTTATGGAATTTTTGCAACTCTGTTGTCGCCAAAAATTCTGCGTGTTGTTGAGACGGAGCGGCAACCGCATTGACACAAACGATGACATACGGCTTATCAAATTGCTCTGAAGGCTTAAAGTTATTTCGATAAGTTTCGATCGCCATTAACATCGCATCAGGAGCAAAGTGAGATGCAAACGCAAACGGCAGTCCTTTCTCTGCCGCTAACTGTGCACTGAATGTACTTGACCCTAACAGCCACAGAGGAATATCTAAACCTTGCCCCGGGATCGCTTTTACATGCTGACCAGGTTTCGCGATTTGGAAGTAAGACTGTAACTCATCAAGCATTTCAGGAAAGTCCAGCCCTCTGGCCGTACTATCTCTGCGCAGCGCTCGCATTGTACTAGAGTCAGTACCTGGTGCTCGACCCAATCCCAAGTCGATGCGCCCTGGATACAGAGACTCCAGAGTACCAAACTGTTCAGCGACAATCAGCGGAGCGTGGTTAGGTAGCATCACACCTCCAGAACCCAGACGAATTGACTGAGTTTTCGCGCCGATATGGCTAAGAATGACGGAAGTCGCAGCACTGCCAATATCACAAAGATTGTGATGCTCAGCGACCCAAAAGCGATGGAACCCTGCTTTTTCTGCCGCAATGGCTAGCTGAGTACTAGAATGGATCGCGTCACTTACCGTGGCACCTTCACCAATGGTCACTAAATCCAACAGTGATAGTTTTACGTCTGTGTTGTTGGGCATATTACTTTCTCAATTCGTTATTAAAAATATGGCTTGCCATAAAGGCATCACGAATCATCTTGAAGGAATCACCCTGTCTAATAAACCGCCTTTCCTTCCTAACTCTTGAGCTAGAATTTCCATAATCTTACATGGTTTAGAGGAGTAAAATTACGGGCTACCGCTTTTGAGTATTTGAGGAAAATATCATGACCCAAGCCCACCTATTTGCCGCCAAAGATATTGCTTGTCGCTGGTTTGCTTATTTTGAGGGACGTACTGAGCCTCTTGAACAGCACTTAGATATGTTTACGAATAACATCTGCTTAGTTCATGCAGGCAAACATCTACTTGCGAATAACCGCTCTAATTTGAAGACGTGGTTTAAAACCGTTCCCAGTGAAACAAGCTCACACTTTATTGAAGAGTATCAATTCAATATGCTCTCTCAAGATAAGGCTGAACTGAAAATGAAGGTCGCTTATCAATCCTTGGGAGAAAACGGGGCATTAGCTGGAGCCTTAATTGATTACCAAACAGAAATAGAATTTGATACCGACAACAAAGCTCGTTTTTGTTTTATCCAAAAAACGCCAGTGACCCCGAATCCAGCAAATGTGTTTTCCCCGTCTTTTAGACTAAATCGTATCGAATCGTTGCATTCACGCCTGCTTTATCTTCAAAGGTTAAATACGTCTTCGCTCTACGCTGAACTATTCGACAATGAACAGACTCAACAACAGGTAGTATCTAAGCTCTGTACACTTTCCCCGCTAGATTTAGGCCGTATATCATTTAACTATGATGATGAAACCAGCGTCGATACAGAGCAGTCTGCCGACCAGCAGCCGCCAATCAAATTGATTGTGACTGAACGCGAAAAGCGCTACTTAACCATCAGAGGAATTTCAGGCATCTAATATAAAAAAACCTCTTACTAATCGCCTTAGTAAGAGGTTAAAAATCTGTGCTTTACTGTCTTACAGCATGCACATTGTGGGAGAGGAATAAAGTTTCATACTAAAAAACTTATGGAGCCTTATTCAATAAGAGATTTCGATCCTCGAAATAATAATAAAGTATCATACTAAATCGAAATAAATGGCTCTACTCCATAAAAATCAAGTATTAAAGTATCATACTAACTATCCAACCATCCCATAAACCATCCTGCCCATTTATCAATATCAGCAGGGTCGATACAACCTTTGTGTTTACATGGAGGATGAGAGATTCCCTTGAAGTTACCATCTCCGCAAATGAGCGAGATGTAATCACGCGGCCAAGCTAGTGACTTCTTAAGTAGCCGAATTTCTAACTCTGCTATTTGTTCAAGTAATGTACTGTTATCTCTTAACGTTAGAACCATGGTCGATATCGAATTTTTCGCATCAGAGGTATCGACTTCAACAAAATGATACACCTGCCCATGATAAGTGACTTCGACGATAGCCATACATCTCGGATTAGCATCATCCGCCATCATGTGTTTGGTACAACGTGCCAATTTAGGCAACTTTCTTAGCGGATAGAGGTACGTTTGACATCCGTGATTAGTTTCCAAACGATCAATAACCTGAGAGAAAATCTCAAATTTACTAGCATACAGATGAGCATCATCACTTTCGTCACTCAAAACGTCATAATCAGCACCGGCAATTGTGCCTGTAACATTATCACCATTCGGAGATAACTTATTGGGAAGTTGTTCATTAGACTCACTATCATCAGGCTTACCGCTATTAGCCTTCCGAGTTTTATCGGTTACTCGATTAGTCTTGAATGGCTTACGAAATGACAAGCCAACTGATTCTGTATCTAAAACAACACGTTTTTTATCAGGGTCAGCCTCTTCCTCATCATCAAGTTCGTGCTCTTCTGGACGTTTAGGTCTACCTGAATTAGCTCCGCCACCTTGACCTGTTACCTGCCTTTTGAAATCAGGATGATAAAAATCTAGTTCATCAGGCATACTCGATGGCAAGTCTTCCACCCTTCTAATTTCCCAGACAAAAAAGCTATTACTGTTCCAATCGAGCCACCCTGACACTTCTAGTTTTGTTCTACTTAAGCGAGGAGGTGTAAAAGAGAAATCCCAAAATTTATACTGCCCACTGGATGTATGCTCTCTAATCATTGTCTGGTGAATACTTTCAAATGAAGTTCGAGCCTCAGGGTCCATCAATATCCAACTTAAGAATCGTCGTGAACGCTCATCATTAAAAGCGGCGATCGGATAGCTAGAACTTGGCATCACATCAATCTGCCAATGCCCGTTTATATTGGTGATATTGAAATCTGATAACAGTTTTCCGTGTTCCAAACAGATTCTGGACATATAGTTATCATGTAGAAAAAGAACACGTGCTAATTCAAGCTGAGGTAGGAAAACAGTTGGACCATCAGGCACATCAAATTCAAAGCACCACTGTTCAGAATTGTGCCCATTCCCCATTGAACGAAAAGCCGGGCAGTCCCTTAAACGCTTTCTGCCCCACAGCTGAGCATCCCTAATGGTAAAAGTTAACTGTCTTCCTTTTAACTGATTAGACTGATTGGCACTTAATGATTTGTAGCGTCGAATCAATGGAACACCAGCAATGGGGATTGATGGACGATCAAGCTTTTTTGAAAAGCTGAGGTTAATTCCCCAAAACACGTTGCTATTTTTCTTAAACAGCGAACCAATGCCCAACACTAACGCATCTTCCGGGATGTGCTTAAATCTGTAATCTCCCATATACCTTCCGTTATTCCTGTTAAAAAACATCTAGCCAGTGGAGTTAAACGCTCTTCACTCAGCCCAGAGCCTCGCAGTAAACGCCACCGTTCAATCTGAATATTTTGTAAATAGAGTGAGATGTACTGATTGCTCAATCGTCGGATTTGGTATTGAGCAACCGATTCCGAGTACTTAGCAAGAAATTGTTTAGTTAAGGGTAAATACCTAAATTTCCTCTCCGGCGTAGCACCAATTTTTAGTTTTGACAGCAAGAATGTACTCGTCATACGGGGAGAAGAGTCATCTTGTTCACACGCCTGTCGCAACTGACATAATCGACGAACGAGCGAACGATCTCGCTTAGGCCAATCGACCCGCCTATCTTCATATATGATAGGATGTTCGTAACGTCGGTTAATTTTCATCAGCCACTTGTAATCATGTCGGTACAACCACATGTACAAACCTTGCGATCCATGTAATCGAGCGTGTTTACACCCGCACTCTTTCAAGAGCTTCAGCCATTGAGTTCTTTTGTCTCTATTGATCTGCTTCGGCAAAACCACTGGATAGACATTACTTTGCTTTTGCGGGTAACGCTTTACGTTAGTCAAAATGTCAGATGGTGAAATATCTCGGTCTAGTAAACTTGACTGAATGATCAGGTGCTGTATAAAACTGAAGGATTTTCGGTGCTTTCGTAAAATAGTTCTGGCCCAACCGGTATCTCGCTTCGTCAGTGTGATTTGGTTATCCGCCAACCAATCTCTACTCCAGTACGAATGGATACGCTCCCGAACTTCATCATGTTTTACATTGGAACCTCTGTTACAACTGGCTATCACAACCAAATCATGGTAATAGCAGTTCCATTGATGAAAAGTTGGCGATGTTTGTGGTTCCACTTGCAGAAGTTGTTCGACAACATGGCTGATGCGTAAAGATTCCCTTTTATGATGCCGTATTGGTCTGTCATCCGGTGTTGTGTCTGCCGCATAAAATTCATGACGATGTTCGTAATGTGGTTGAATAGAAAATTCACACAAAGGGGTTGAGTGCTTTTTGCACCATGTGGCTCCTGACACTTGCCAGCTACGCATCCAATACCTCTCACCATATTGGCCTAATTGCTCTTCAAAACACTGAGGACAATATCTGAGTAGCTTCGGCTGCTTAACAATTGAAGCAGCAATTCCGAAAACCAAGTGTATGAGCCCTTTGGATTGATTTGCCATCCAGCGCATGCCAGCCAGCCTTTTTCTTTCTTCAATAAAAGGCGCGTAAATAGGGAAAAGCGTGTGCTGGTATATCAGTGAAGCCGTCGTAATATTTAAAACCGATGGATATTGCCCGGAAATTTGAGCCAGATGACTCGGTAGGTCAACCGTAGCGATAACCTTGCGATCTCCATAAACCTCATCCAATAGCCGCTTAGGCGATATGGTTCCGCTATGAACCCCAGCCCTGGCAACCAAGCTGTAAATCAACTCATTTGGATACGGAACGGGGAAACCGAGCATTTAACTGATCTTTTTCAAATCCAAGATAAGTTTATTGGCTTTGAGCGCACTGTACATACCTTCTTTCTTGGTTAGTTGTGAATACACAAATCGTAAATCGCCAGTTTCAAGGCTTGACCAATCTGCACGTTTAACTACGGTCGCTTTCGGTTGCTGATCGACAAACTGCTTACTTTCGTCATACCAATCAAGTACGACCGGCATCATTTCTCGCATCGTCAGTTTGGGTTGTTCACGGAAAATTTTTTCAACCAAAGGAATGATAATTTCAGACTGACAATCGGTTTGTACGAGTAGCTTGTAAAGCCGCATCGCTTGTTCGTTATTACTGAAAGGTAATTCCGGCTCATCAGGGATCTGATTGATTTTTTGGTGAAGGCTAAGCAGTCGTTTGTCGATATCTTCTATTCGGAGATCAGAGTATTTGGCTATCAAGGTTGGGTTACCTCGGCGAATAGCATTCAGCATAGGGTGTACTGGTTTAAGTTCATCGTCATAAACAGAGCGTAAAACGTTAACCGTTATACGTTCCAGTTTAGACGCTATGGCCCGTAGCTGAGCCAGGACAAACAACTTAACCACGATATCCAAAACCCCTTGAGATAGCTCATACCAACAATCTCTGATCTCATCGGTAAGCACCTCATCACGCCGATTAAGCCACTGGTATTTCCAAAGCTTATTCGTAAAAGCAACCCATTCACTTCTGGCGTTCGGATTTTCTGGATATTGCGGCATGGGTTGCCAATAAACAGAACCAATGCCGGTAGTTCGCCTTGCTGACTGCAATTCGACTTCAAACAATGGGCGAGCTTTCGGTGTACCGACCAAGATCACCGGAATACCAACTGTGTTAACCAGTTCGACGAAAAACTCCAACATTTGCTCACGGCCAACCGTCTTGCGAATTTTCAAGCGTTGAATTTCATCAATAACCAGGACACCTATAGCACGTTCATTCGCAACCTGGCTCATTAGAGCCAGTAACGTTGGCACCCCGTGACGTTTGCGGCCATGCGTATTTTCATAATTAGTACCCAGCCGCTTATCCACCTCACGGAAAAAATTCAGACACAAACTTTGCTGTGATCCATTATTCGGGCATTCGATTTTCAGATAGCTGAGTTGAAAAAAGTTATGTTGTTCGTGATAAATAACCTGAGGGTAGGTGGCAAGAATGCGCTCAAGGGTTGAACTTTTACCACTACCTGAACATCCGATAAGAGATAAACAAGTTGCTGTCGTTAGGACATTTCTGAATTTATAACTCTGCAAATCACCAGACATCACCCGTTCGTAGCCATTTTGTAAATGCTTATTCAATGAACCATCCAGTAAATTTCGGCTCACATAACCACGCCGGATCATAATCGATATACGCTCTTCCAGAAGAACATGCTGGGATAAAGGCTGGAAGAAATCATCAAGTAAAGCTGCAACCATATGAGCCCGTTGTCGGGGCTTATCCTGAAGATCATTCAAAGAAAAATCGACTTTACCTTCCAATCCTTCTTTTAGTTGCTTAAGCTCCATGATTGGTGTCAAAGCCTCGATAAATGGATTTCCTTTATAGGCTGGATTACCAGTATTTTTATATATGGCGTTAACATATTCACTTGGCAAACTCATTCGTTATCATCCTCATCATCGAATAACTCATCGACATAACTCGGGTAGTCATAATCTTCCTCCGGAACACCATGTAAAGGAATGATATCTGCCGTGTCTTTCACATCTGTTTGTATTTTCGGTTTTCTACTGTCGCGTTCATTTTGTAGCTCAGCCTTTCGGTTCGACCGAATATCACCGATGCGTTCAGTATTCGGGATGCTTGAAGTATCCGGGCTTAATTTCTCTGCTTGTCTGATTTTGTCGATCACTCGCTGTTCATGCTTTCGTTTTTGCTGATCAGCTCTGACTTTACTTTCAGCGTGAGTGAATTTTTTCTGCTCTTGTCGCTGCCACACTTCCCAGAAAGTGCAATTAACAAACTCTCTGGATCGTGCTGAAAGTTTGCAAACCCAGTGCTCGACACTGTTTCGGCTAGGAAACAGATAAATTTCATCGGCAAGGTCAGGATCATAGGCCACCAAAACTTTTTGCGGACGAGTCACTTCTTGAGCTCTATGCATCCAACCTTCGACGATCGCCTCTTGGCAGGTGTAGTAGATACCAAAAATGCATATCCCCAAATCAGAGACCGTTGCATCTGCTCTGGGAAGTAAACTTAATCTTACGGCTTCTTCAGGAGCTGAGCGCAAGCGGCCAGTACGGTGTTGGATCCCCCAGTTCCACAGTTCTAATGGCACCGAAGGCAAATCAACTGGCATATCGGCAGAACTGTCATAGGTCTTCATCACATGGTACTGATTGTGATAAAGAATTGAGGACAGGATAATTTCTTTAAAATCTGAAATAGATAACTTGGCATCAAGACGATAATCCTTACCACCACGTTTTTTAACGATGGTTCCCGTCACGACACCAGGAGCAAATGGAGTAAAGTCTGCTTGCAACGTCTTGAAATTGCGCTCAACAATTCCCTTGGCGTCGCCTCGAAACGGTGGTGTATTTTCAATTCGTACTGAGAAGCTTTTTTCGAGATTTTCTATCTGATAGCCAAGCAATTCTCCCCTGTCTGCCAAAATAGCATCAGGAAATCCGATAGCAGGCCAATCTTGAGATTCGATATCTATCCCATATTGACGACATAGCTCAACCTTATCAGTCATCGCGACTTGTAAAGCCAGCATAGCTGCTACATATGAGGGGTTTTCAAAACCAATGTAACACCCAACTATCAGACGACTGAATACGTCGATAACGATATAAACAACCGGACGCCCAACAATCCAGCCTCGGTTCACATCAGACACCACGTAAATATCTGCGATGGTCGCATCAATTTCAAAGCGGGAGCCCGGTCCTAAAGCATGCATAGTCGCCGTTCCGGTCAAAGGTCGAATATCTTTGTTGTAGGAATTCTGACTTGCCCGGCTTTTGATTTTTTCTATCTGGGTGTATTCACGCAGATAGAAGTGCTTCATCTGCCAATTGGTTGGAATCTCCGCCTCAGGCACATCAGGGAAATAGGTTTCATACATATCTTTAAAACGCCGATGAGCGTAGGGAAATGAATAACCTTTTTCAGTTAACAAATACTTCTGAATAGCAATCCGGAATAACTTTTCGATGAACTCATCAACATTGACACCAGAGCCCGGATTATACTTTCTGGGTCGACCTAATTTTGTCTCTCCCGGAGTTCGTTTTTTGCCTTTTGCCCCGGAGTTTTTGTAATCAGGAAGAAGCGCGTTAACAATCTGCCCCCTCTGCCAGTACTGGCGGATTAGACGATATAATGTTTGCTTGGTTGTTTTGTGATTGGCCATGACCAATTCAATGGCTTTAGCGCGTTGTTTCGGCTGATAGTATTCTTCAAGATGAATGATAGGGCTTATCAGTTTATAGTTGTAATCTCGTTTTACTTGAGCGGTACTACCATCTTCAGGAGAGAGCATGATCAAATAGGAATAAGGATCTTCGACTCGGTGTAACAATTCATCTTGAATCGCCAAATCCAGCGAATATAAGTCAATAATGCTGGGGAAGGCGCTTTTATTATCGATCGATATCCAAACAAAATTGCTTCCGAATCGACTCAAAACCCGGAATCGCTCGTTCTCATACTCCAGGACCTCATTGATTCGAAACATGACGAGCTCCTATTAAGTTTCCCATATTCTCAACAACGAAATCCTTACCTTTTAGCAGATGGAACGGTTGGGACAACATATCAAAGTAGAAACAGCGATTAGCCAGTAATTGCCTGATTTCATAAATAGAAGAACCATCAGGCTGATTGTAAATACGGTCAGTCAACTTACAGATATCAGTAACCGTTTTATTCGGATTTTGCTGAAAAAGATCACCATAGTACGCAGTCCTGTCTAACAAGACTTCATCATCAATCTCATCCTGCTCAGCCGGGTATATCCAGCTAATATTCTGGACAAGAATTGGGGATACATCGTTTTCTGTGACCAGAAACCAAGGAACCTTTTTTAGTAACCAATAACGGCGTTCAATTTCTAGCTTTTCAATAACACGGGGGTCTTTTAAAAAATTAGTGTACTTAGCTTGAATTACGTACTGTGGTAATTGGAGGTCTAAACTGTCGACGATAAAATCGGATGACATGTACAATTTAACGCCAGCTTCGGCGGGGTGCTTAATTCCATTATCAAGGGCAATATCAAGTGTTTCTTCACGTTTAAGAGGAAACTGCTCTCGAATATCTGTAGTTTGGGAGTTCCATTCAAGGGTTAAAAATACGGCAAGCTCTAAATCGGAAAGTAAATGATGAGTGCGCTGGCTTTTATGACCAAAGACACGATGAGATCGACCATCGGATGGGACATCCCGAACAGTTATCCAAGGAAGATAATCAGCACCCAAGCCATTACCCCTGCCTTCTTTTATCCAGCGTTTGTATTTTGTCTCTGAAGGTGCATATCTACTTCTTCTTACCATCTTAATTCTTAACAATATTCCTTATAAATCAATCATAAACATAAAATATTTCAGTATGCAACTTTAATACTTACAAAGACTTATAGTCTAAATTTTTCACTTCTACAACAAGCTACAGAAAAAATACGCGTTATACTTATTGCATTGAGTAGTTCCAACTAATGCCATACAACAATGCTAGGAGGCCCAAAAATGTCTGATCACGATGAACTAATGTACCCATCTTGGAAAAATTCGAACTGCCCGGTGTATCTTTTAAGGTCGTTGATCCATCATCATTACCACCATAGACATTAGCAGCCTTCGATAATTTTATGCGCGGTTCTAGTGTTCCTCATCGAGTGTTTATATACAGTCATGATTACGCTCGTTTCTGTATGATAGTTAACCGCGGTGATATTAAAGCACTTAAGTAAAAACAAGTAATAGCAATAAATTAAATAGCCTATATAAACAAACTGAAATTAAATTTTCCTAGGAGAGGATAATTTAAAGAAATAAAAATACACAACTTTAAAATTTACATGATTCATGTAAATACAAATTTCATAAAAATAATAGACACGCTATTTACAGGCTCCCACTATGCTTTAACCACATTTGTATCTTTTCAGCAACAAAAATAATACTCATTGCAAGCAATTTTTGAACAGAAGCCATATTATCCAGTTAATTGTTCAGGCACGACAAGTAACAACACACAACACTACTAATGTCTCACGGAATAATGCCCCACTTATCGGTAAGTCATAAACGGTTCGGAAAACATAAGTGATAACGGTACAAGATTCTTGCAACTCAACCTCAACCTCAACCTCAACCTCAACCTCAACCACTTTAAATCGACGACCTCTTCGGCAATATACATCGATAACCTTTTTTGATTTATACACTTCAGCGGTGTGAATTATCTGTCCTTGAATACTGAAAGGTTGGGAAAGGAGTTAAGTATAAGTACAAAACGTCAATAGAGTTCAAAAAAATTACTAAACAGTATGGTAAAAAGAGTTAATATCAGAGTTAGACTCTACAAAGCTGAGAAGTGCGAATACATTTTTAAAACTAAAAAGTAGTGGCCAATTGTACTTAGCCACTACACATTTTAACTTAAAACTCACAAAATCATTTTCAATGAATTACTCAATATGTAATACAATTCCGTAAAACTAACACTTATTAAGTCAAAAGAATTTTGGCTGCAAGAGCACATAAAATTGTTCCCATAATTCTTTCAATCCAAAGTTTGAATGTATCTATCTTTGAGGTAACAACTTCGGAAGATAATACTAATGCGACAATCACAAACCAAAGAAAGTGAGCAATACTAATTATCGCTCCGAATATCAGCTGAATGTAGATAGGAGTTTCAGGTGATACAACTTGTGTAAATATACTGAGAAAAAATAACGTTGTTTTAGGATTAAGAGCATTTGATATAAATCCAGCCCTAAATGCCTTAATATCAGATATATTATCAGTCTTACTACTCAGGTCACTTTGACAGCTATCACCCTTCTTATAAAACAACGCACTGATCCCCAAATAACATAAATACGCAGCTCCGGCATACTTGATGATGTTATATAGGAATGGAGTTTGTGAAATAATTAATGCTATTCCCGCAAGTGAATAAGTTACATGTAGCCATATAGCCACACTAATACCTAAGGCTCCAAGCATACCTGCTCGCCGTGAATAAAGTAGTGAGTTTCTTGTAATCATAGCAAAATCTTGCCCAGGACTTATTACCATTACTATAGCTATTGTTGTTACCGTTAGTATTTCAGAATAGTATTGTTCCATATATGCTATATTTCCTTCTTAAATGTAATGACTAGCATATCTCTAATCCCATTTTTATCAATCTGAGAGTATATCGGTGATACGCCATGATAAACTCTTGATTCATCAACATATACAATATCGCCAACTTGCATTGTAGTAGAAAAAATATCTTTCATATCATTGTCATAAATAGTAGATATTCCGCCTCCAACATTAAAACGCTTTATAGGAATCATAAAGATATATGATACACCATCTTTGTGAATCCCTTCAGGAGTTGGTTTACCCTCCGACTTTTCTTTTGAAAAAATTCTAAATTGATGTACTTCTATGTACCAATTTGACCAATTGGGGTCCATGTGGTTTATTTCACACAAGTTAAATACTTGTAGTGCATGCTCAATAAACTTACCAAAAACACGAGAATTAACAATATCTTGAGAAATAGGAGTGTACCATCTCTCAACATCTCCATTTAGAGTGTTATAATACTTACTCTGGTAATGGGGTATATCAAAAAGTTGCACGATATTATTTGTGTACTTCTCACTTATTAAGACTGCATGTTTACGATAACGATATTTACCATTATCATTCATATACTCATCTAAGACTAACTCCTCCCATGATTTGCAAAACCACTCCCACTCGCTAAGAGGCATATCACTTAATACCTTACATGGATTTTTTGTGACTTCTCGGCAGGCATAAAGCTGTATCCGTGATTCAAAATATTTTCAGAAATCCTATTGCATGAATATTGATTTCTAGTAACCTTTGCCAACTCTTCCATTTTAATAATATCTCCTAATAGGATTATTTAAATCAAAAATATTAATATTAATGCCTTATATTAATGATAACTAATTTACGGCTTAGATTTCGTAGATATATTCATTCCTTTTCGGTATAGAGACCAAATTTCAGTAACGTAGACAATGTACAGATATGGCATGAGAATCACAGATACAAGTACAAAGCTTAATTTGTATCTTAATGGCATTATCTGATTATGGTTATCGTCAAAAATTGTCGAACCCGTAAAAATAAAAAATACAATAGTGTATAATGTTACTAGGTAACCTATATTGATGTAAGTTGATGTGATAGCAATATAAATATTTACCATATTTCATCTCCTCCAAAGGTGAATAAGTAGAAGATAGTTATATATTTGTACATGGTGGACTTACGAAAAATGATCCACTCACATGAAATGCCGTTCACATATATCGACCACACTGCGAAAGTCCGCTGCCATCCAAGTTGGGCTAGCTTTATTAAGTTCCGTTTCAGAATGAATGCCGTAATTCACCGCAATGGCTTTGCATCCGAGATTGTTCGCCATAAAGATGTCATGTGTGGTATCCCCGACCATCAACACTTGTTCTTTTGAGGCTTGGAAGTGATCTAGAATCTTCTGGCCAGATTCAGGTGCCGGTTTTTTCTCTTCAACTTCATCGGCGCAAACAATTACATCAAAAAAATCTGCGATCCCCGCAGCTGCGAGTAACGCATTTGCACTGCGTGAAAACTTATTGGTCGTAACAGCAAGTTTAAACTGATGATTTTTTAGGTGACTTAACCCATCGAGCACACCAGGAAATAACAGCTGTTTTGCAGCAGGAAGTATTACCTCCCGAAACTGACGCTGATATTCAGTTACACATTCCTCCACAATTCGGGTGTGCTCCGGTTGATTGAGAAGGTGGGAAAACGCTTTTTCTAGCGGTAACCCTATCGTATCGCAGATATCCTTACTCTCCTTTGCTGGCAGTTGCTTAGATGCAAACGTAGCGTTAAATGCGGTGGCAATAGCTTGGGCAGTGTCGAACAATGTGCCATCTAGATCGAACATAATGACCGGGGAGCTGTGTTTCATTTATTATTCCTTCATTAACTCAGTAGCCCAGAGTCCACGGGGCTCTAGATGACTAGTAGTTCGGTTGCTTAATTAAGTACTGGCGTTTAGCTGCGATCTCTGGATGAAAAACATCAGCCATCCAGTCCTCTGGCGCAACTTCCTCCATAGAAACTGAAATAACGTCTTCACTGCATTGAAGCGCTCTTTGAATAGAAGAAGATATAACGTCGGATAAGTCTTTTCTCTCCTGCTGAGTCAACTCGGCAGGGAAATGCTTGATAGATATGTGTGGCATGAAGCTCTCCTTATTACATACCAAATGGAAATTGCTGCATGTTTTCTTCCAGCGTTAGACGAACCGTACCGAGTGCTTTAGCGTACGCCTTTAATGACTTCATGCTGTATTTAGATCGGCGATCGAATTGCTCATCACTGACAGCCTGATCAGATAAAAGAAGGCTCTCACAATGACGGAAAATCAAATGATCCGGGATAAAACAGGCATGGTTATTTTTACTACCAGTCATCCGCAACTCACTGATTGGATAAACACCATTAACGCTTGCAGATACACTAACAAGTAGTACAGGCTTATGGCCCAACTCTTGATTAGTGCAAAGTAGAAGAAAGTTCTTCAAAGCCGGTGTCACCATGCCATGCCATTCTGGCGTAATCAGTACTATGGCATCTGATTGCTGCAACTCTTGAGCTGTAGCTCTCCAATCGTTCCACTGTTCGCTGCCATTCCAAACGCCTTCATTCCAAAAAGGAAAATCTAGGACACTCAAATCCATGATTTGTGTCTCTTGAAACTCTTCCAATCGGGCCAGACGCTGTAAATAGGTAGCTACCTTTAAGCTGTATGAGTTGCTTCGGTGGCTTCCTGAAATAATACTAAGTTTCATGGTTCAATCTCTTATCGGTGTAAAGATGTCATTGGCGCTTGAGTTAACGCGCTCGGTTGTTTTTCTGGTTTCGGACGAGCCATATATACAGAGACAATAATGGCAACAGAACCAACAATTTGTAGCTGAGTAAACGACTGACCAAGGAAGATATACCCCAGCAAACAGGCGGAGACTGAACTGAGAAAACCAAGAAACGACGTCGTGACCGGATTTAACTTTTCAATACCACGGAACCAAACAAAGTAACCAAATACCCCACCGATCAGACTTAAATAGGCATAACCAGTAATATTTAGAGACGTCAGTGTTTGAGGGAAATCTTCATACCAAAGGGCAATCGGCAACAGCATCAAACCACCCAGCGTCAACTGCCAGCCAGTAAAACCAAGTAAAGACATGCCTTTTGGGCGTCCCCAGTGCTTAGTCAGTAAAATGCCCAGAGCCATACTGCATGTACCTATTAAACCGATTAAAACTCCCCACCAATTCAGTTCGAGCGCGCTGTTCAGAACTAAGAGGCTAATACCAGCGACGCCCACCACGGCAGAGGCGACATGAGTTACGCTGAGTTTGTTTTGAAAGAAAATAACTCCCAATCCCATAACAATGAGCGGTTGAATCGACATAACCAGAGCTGCGAGCCCACCAGGCAAGTAGTACGCTGCTGCAAACAAGCAATAAAAGAACAACCCAATATTAAGCAGTCCAAGCACTGCGATTTTTCCCCACCAAATGCCACTTGGCCGGATCTTGCAAAACAACAATAGAACCAATCCCGCACCAAGTGCTCTAATAACAGAGGCTAATAAAGGCAAGTCTGCAGGCAACAGCTCTGTTGTGACGATATACGTACTACCCCATACAATGGGAGCCAGTGCTGTCAGAGCCACATTCATCAAGGTTTGATATTTATTCATAGCTTTGTACCAGGTATGTACCGAAATAACGGTCTCCAAAATCTCCAATGCCAGGTCTCATGAACGCTTCATCATTCATGGTCTCTTCGATAGATGCGGTGATCAGTTGAACGGAAGGGTGTGCGGTCATTAACCGATCCAGCCCTACGGGAGACGCCAGAAAATTCACCACAATAATATTTTCGATAGAAACGCCCTGCTCCAGCAGCACATCGATCGCTTTAAGTAACGAACCACCCGTTGCAAGCATAGGTTCAAATAAGAACACGGTTTTTTGTGCGATCTCTGAAGGAAAGTGAGAATAGAAATATTCTGGTAGTTTGGTAACTTTATCTCTTTGAATCAGTATCTTGCCGATAGGCTGTTCTGGAAACATCTGCTTAAACTCACGCTCCATACTTTCGCCTGCACGAATAACGGAGACGCCACAGAGACCTTTTGATAGCACTTTTCCCTGATACACATCACCAATCGGTGTCGTGACATGCTGCTCTGAATAATCCAGCAATTCTGACGCTTTAATCAGCAACTGACGAATAACCTGATCACTAAAATGCGTGAATGTACTTAAGTCAGCGTGCTTGTCGCGGATTTTAGTATGCAGATAGGCCAGATAGGAGGTATGGGGTAAAACATGAACATTTCCTTGAAGACACATAATACTTTTCCTTTTAGTGCTTGTTACTGACAAGATTGGTGGTAGAATGCCTGTAACTTTTAAGTGAGTATCTTTCATAAAAGATATACCACAGACGATACCGACGAAAATGCTTTTTTTCAAGTATCTTTTCAAAAAATATATTAAGGAGTAAAAATGAATTACGATCATGTAGACAGGTTGTTGGTACAGTGGCAACATCAACGACCAGATCTAGACTGCTCACCGATGGGTGTCATTGGCCGATTAAGTCGAATGAGTCGAATTGTTGACAAAAAACTAAACAAGACATTTAAAAACAACAATTTAAGTGAAATTGAGTTCGATATCCTAGCCACATTGAGACGCTTTAACGAACCGATGACCCCCACCGAACTGTATCAGACACTGATGCTATCCTCCGGCGCAATGAGTACGCGTATTGAGCAGTTAGTGAAACGGGAGTTGATTGAACGTATCGCAAGTCCAGAAGACAGAAGAAGCTGTAGAGTCGTACTAACAAAAAAAGGTAAGGAATTGATAGATAAGGTTGTTGAGGGGCATGTTATCAATGAAAAGGCCATCCTTGACCCACTTACTGACGAACAACGTGAGCAATTGGCCAGCCTACTTAGAACCTGGCTGTTGACCAACGAATCTTAATTTCTCAAGCCTGCAGTTTTGCAGGTTTTTTTTACTCCAACTCAATAACTCCAAGATGAGTATCTCTTTGAAAAGTTACTTGACAAAATGCAATGTGCTAGTATCTTACTTTCCGATATACTAATTGCATATAGGGAAATTAACTTGCTATGAGTACTTTATTAGATCAACTTGAGATTCTGCCGGAGCTAGATTCAGAGCTCCAAACCACCATCCATCAGCCATGCTTATTCACTATGCTTGACTCTCAAGTGGAGATGTACCCTGAGCATATTGCGGTCCAAGATTGTGATTCATCTATTGATTACGCGACATTTAAAGCATTGGTGGCACATAATGCACAGCTTATCAATCAACATATCGAAGCCGATGGGCCATGTGTTGGTCTTTACTGTGACCCGTCATTAGAGATGATAACGGGCGCATGGAGTATTCTCGCATCCGAGCACGCGTACCTGCCTCTGGCACCTGAATACCCAGAAGAGCGAATAAGGTATATGGTTGCCGACTCTGGTGTTAGAGTGATCCTCACTCAACCACACCTAAAATCCCAGTTAGAGTCTATTGTTCCGCGAGATGTCACTGTATTGACACAAGCCGAGCTGCAGTGCCTAGACAAGAGTGACACTATGCATACGGTTGAGCGCAGTGTTCCCGATGACAATCAGCTGGCCTACATCATCTATACCTCTGGCAGCTCAGGTAAACCTAAGGGTGTGATGGTGACCTACGCAAATATCTCTCATCAAATCGCCTTTATGAAAGAACAGTTTAATTTCAATCAGCATGATCGGATCCTTCAGAAGACTCCAGCCAGCTTTGATGCCGCTCAGTGGGAAATTCTTGCGCCAGCATTTGGTAGCCAAGTAGTGATCGGCCCGAAAGATTGCTACCGCGATCCAGATGCCATGATTGAGACTTTGCTAAATCATGATATTTCTATACTACAGTGTGTACCCACGCTCCTTCAGGCATTGGTGGATCACCCGCTATTTACTGATTGCCTTTGCTTGAACAAGGTATTTAGTGGTGGTGAAACATTAACTCGCAAGCTGGCTGGTGAATTCTTGCAATGTTTACCTCATGCTGAGCTGACCAACTTGTACGGGCCGACTGAATGTACGATCAACTCTTCTACATTTACTCTATCTCGCGATGCGTTGGCCAATTACCCAGACGCCATTTCGATTGGCAAGCCTGTCGCGAACACCTTGTACCATGTATTGCGAGAAGATGGTCAGCCAGCACGAGTCGGTGAAATCGGTGAATTGCATATTTCCGGCGTACAAGTTGCGAAAGGCTACTATCAACGCCCTGATATGACGAATGAAAAGGTCATGAAGTGATGTATAAAACCGGAGATCTTGTGAAACAAGATATTCAGGGCTACACACACTTTGTCGGCAGAGCCGATAGCCAAATAAAACTCCGTGGGTACCGCGTTGAACTCGATGAAATACGCTTGGCGATAGAGAATCATCAATGGGTTAAAACGGCCGCTATGGTGGTCAAAAATGATCCACGTACTGGTCACCAGAACTTAATCGCTTGCGTAGAGCTCGATGAAAGACAAGCAGCTCTGATGGATCAAGGCAATCATGACAGCCATCATCAATCAAAATCCAATAAGCTTCAGGTAAAAGCACAACTATCGAACTCCGGATGTCGCGATCTGAACCACTGTGATACCATTGATGTTCTTCCATTACCGGGAAAAACAGCAACAGTCACTCAACGAGCGAACGCCTTTGGCCGAAAAACGTACCGTTTTTTTGAAGGCCAAACTCCCGTGTCAAAAGCAATGCTGCTGAGTGTATTGGAACGTCAACCTACGTCCGCTCAACATTCACGTGATGTTGAGACTCTTTCCCTTTCTGCGTTTGGTCGCCTCATAAGAAACTTTGGCCAGTTCATCAGTGAAGAGCGTCTGCTTCCAAAATACGCGTACGCATCGCCAGGCGCCTTATACGCGACGCAAATGTATTTTGAGATCCGTGGACTGCTCGGGATTACACCAGGGATCTACTATTATCATCCAGCAGAACACTGCTTGATCAAAATCCACACCCTGCCAACAGCACATGTTCCTACGCTAAATGTCCACTTCATCGGAAAATGGAGTGCTATCGAGCCTGTATATAAAAACAATCTGTTAGAAGTACTGGAAATGGAAACTGGCCATATGCTGGGTCTATTTGATGAATTACTGCCCGAACATGGCCTATCGCTACTTCAAGATCACTCGATCGAACACGACAAGTTACCGTCTTGGTATGATGGGGAAAGTGAAGACGTTTACCTCGGTAGCTACCGTTTTGAACCCTACCGAGTCACTCATCAACCAACCAGTCCGCAATGCCTTGTACAAATACATGACGATAAAGTAGCGGGACTGCTACCTGGCTTATATCAATATCAAGATGGTGACCTACATTGGTTGACTGACCAGATGTTACAAAAGAATGATGTTATTGCTATCAACCAGAAAGTCTTCGAACGCTCAAGTTTTGGTATCGGTCTTGTGTGTAATGACGAAAACATAGATGACCACTATATCAACCTAGGTCGTGCACTTCACCGCCTGCAAAGCAACACGTCACGAATTGGGATCATGTCTTCGGGGTACAGCTCTAAAACCGATAATGATCTGCCAGCCGCCATCAAAATGCGAACAATCCTAGCCGAGCATGGTCAACCGATGAAGTGTCTTTACTTTGGTGTCGGCGGACCGATTAGCGAAGCTCAGTATACGAGTGAAGGCATGAATGAAGATCGAGTCCATATGCAGGGACCAACAGAAATACTCAAAGACGAACTGGCCTTATTACTGCCACAGTACATGATTCCAAACAAAGTTCTGCTGCTGAATAAACTGCCGCAGACAGCCAATGGAAAGGTTGACTATATTGCTCTATCCCAGTTAGACGAACTAAAGCAGATTAATGCTAATCGAGCACTCGAGCCACTCACTACAGAGACAGAGCAGAAAATCGGTGAGATTTGGTGCCGTATAATGAAATGGGAGTCTGTTTCAGCCACAGACAACTTCTTTGAGTCTGGCGGAAACTCTCTAACGGCAGTGGCTCTCGTCAACCGTATAAACAGTCATTTTGGTATCAAAATGCCGCTGCAAGTTTTGTTCCATACACCAAGTGTCAGCGGTTTGGCTCATTGGATTGATAATAATTCATCAGCACAAGACCCATGTTCAAGATTAGTCCATCTAAACCAAAGTCTTCACAGTCCAGTATTCTGCTGGCCCGGTCTTGGTGGCTATCCACTTAATCTAAAGCACCTTGCCAATGAGTTGTTCACCGAGCGAGCTTTCTACGGCGTTCAGGCTGAAGGAATTAATGCCGATGAAACTCCACGCGCGTCGATCAGTGACATGGCCAAAGCAGACATCCAACAAATAAAAAAAGTTCAACCTGAAGGTCCCTATACACTTTGGGGATACTCCTTTGGTGCGCGAGTAGCGTTTGAAGCCGCCGCTCAGTTGGAAGCCATGGGTGAAACTGTTGATGCACTCTACCTGCTGGCCCCCGGAGCTCCGATCACACAGATGGAAAGAGAGCAAAAATTTGAGCATAACGCCAGCTTCAAAAATCCAGTATTTCTGGCCATTTTGTTCTCTGTGTTTGCTCACAAAGTGGAAGGTCGCCTGATGGAGCGGTGTCTTGAACTGTGTCATTCAGAGCAAGACTTTGTCGCATTCATCTGTGAACGATTCCCTATGTTGGAGCCCGATTTAGTCAAACGTATTATTCGTATCGTCACCATGACGTATGGCTTTAGCTATCAGTTCGAGGAGTTAAAAAATCGCTGCTTAAACGCACCAGTTACCATTGTTAAGGCACAAGATGATCATTATTCATTCCTTGAAAAAGCTACAACCTTTAGCAGAGAAAGACCAACCTATGTTGAGCTAGATGCCGACCACTATCAGGTCCTAAAAGCCTTCGGAGTGCAGGAGCTCAAACAAAAACTGTGGGCCAACACCCAAGAACAACAAAAGTAGGATGAAGGAAATGATTACACTTGAATTTCACCCAGAAGTAAAAGCCGCACTTAAAGCAGGTCAAGCCGTTGTAGCACTAGAATCCAATGTGATTACTCATGGGTTAGACTATCCTGACAACGTCAACACGGCCCTCAAGGTGGAAGACGCCGTGCGTGAATCTGGTGCCATCCCCGCAACAATCGGCATCGACAATGGCGTGGTGTTAGTAGGGATGAATCGCGAACAGATCGAGCGCTTTGCATCAACCCCAAATATTCCGAAAGTCTCGAGCAGAGACCTACCTTTTGTTTTGGCTTCAGGAAAAATGGGGGCAACAACCGTAGCGTCGTCCCTTGTTATCGCCGAACTTGCAGGCATCTTATTTTTCAGTTCTGCAGGGATAGGAGGTGTTCACCGTGGAGCTGAAACCTCGATGGATATATCTTCGGATTTGATTCAATTTACGCGTTCCAAAGTGGCCATCGTCTGTGCCGGAGCAAAAAATATTCTCGATATCGGTCTGACTCTGGAATATTTAGAAACCCAATGCGTACCAGTGGTATCATACCGATCTGACGATTTTCCTGCGTTTTATTGTCAGAGCAGTGGACACAAAAGCCCAGTGAGAATGGATCATGCAGATGAGATAGCCAGAGCCATTGAAATCAACCGCTCTCTCCCTGGAGCAGGTGGCTTACTGATAACAACGCCAACCCGAGATGAAGATGCTATCGATAGCCAGGATATCCAGCTGTTGGTTCAAGATGCTGTAGCGAGAGCAAAACGAGAGGGAGTAACAGGAAATTCGGTGACCAAGTTCATTATGAAAGCGATCGAAAAATCCACTGCTGGGCGTTCTGCTGAAGCAAATCAAGCAGTGCTGATTAATACCGCTCGAGTAGCAGGAGAACTCGCGGTGGCACACCACCGCCATTATCCACAGAAATAGCCCTGAGCAGATTCCCTTCTGACACCATTTGGCCTGAAGTCGCTTCTCAATGAGAGGCTGCTCTATGACCTTCAGGCCACAGAAACATCAAAACACATCGACAAGGAAAATGCGCTGTGAAAACAACAGATACTGCCCGCACTGGAGACGATTGTGCGATGCGCCTGTATCATCAGTTTAGGAACATTACCAACTACATCAACGATCTAAAACGGACAGAGCTCAAACATCATCGAATCACCCCTAACGAGTTTACGATTCTTGACGTTTTACAACAGCATAGCACCAAGGGATATCTCACACCCTCTGAGCTTGCTTACTACACAAGAGTCACTACTGGGACGATCACGGGACGCTTGGACTCGCTAGAGCGCAAAGAATTAACGTTACGTTATTCTGATCCGGTTGACCGTCGAAGCATCAGAGTTCAGTTGACTGAGAAAGGTCAGGAGCGAACACTTCAATATCGCAAAGACCTGAACCAGATTTGTAAACGTACTTTCCATTCTCTCAACCAAGCAGAGCTCAAGAGTACTCTATCCAAAATTTCACTTGGCTCTAGTGACAAGACCTCTTCTTCACCAAGATTAACGCGAAATTAAACAATTTTTCGTCCAACATCAAAAACATGTCGAGAAAAGGGAGTCACCTCAATGCAGCTACATATTTTTTTCACCAAATGCCCTTTCGAACTGGAGAAATGTTTAGATGCCACTGAATACCAGCGTTTTAATCGATTTCAGTTTGAAAAAGAACAGATCGAATACGCTTTTGCACATAGCTTGAAACGCCACATACTAAGTCAGAATTACCCAGAAAAGGACAAAATGAAATGGCAGTTCTTTACAAATGAGAACGGTAAGCCATTTGTAAAAGAGCCATTATCATTTAACTTAAGTCATAGCTCAGGAGCAGTCGCCTTAGCTGTTCTAAATGGGAATAACCAACTCAATATAGGTATCGATATTGAGGTCTATAAAAATAGAGAGGATATTTCGGAACTCACAAAGAGCATATTGCACCCAGCAGAAAGGAACCACTTAACGGCTACACCGAATATAAATCAAGGGTTTCTTAAAATATGGACAGCCAAAGAATCCCTACTCAAGGCAGTTGGTTGTGGGCTAGATGATAGATTAAACACCATAAACTGTGCCGCGAGCTTAGTTGACAAATCGTACAAACTACGCTGGCAAGGAAAGAACTACAAGATAAAAACCATTTGTCTAGGTTGGGGAACTCTAAGTGTCTGCTGGCAAAGTGATATACCAATCGGGGATATTAGTTTCATGCAAATCGACAACATAGGATTTTATACTCCGATAAAGTCTTGACTCCCTAATTCAAAAAAGAAGGTGTAGTGGATAAATTTTGTATTGGAATAGATATGCAAATGCTAATCACAGCAGAAATTGTTAACAGTGAAAGAAACTTGGAGGTTCTGAGCTGAGCAGCACTAACTAAACTATGCCCTGCTATAACTACAAGTATTGCAAACTCAACAGCGTGAACCATTGCTGAGTAATCGCACTAACGCGCTATGGGGCGTGCGACGTGAAGTCGTATGAAGCGCTGTTCTGGCAGCGTACCTATGTGATCGCTGCCATTTTAGTATGATACTTTAATACTAAGTATGAATCTTTATTACTTAGTATGAGACTTTATTACTCTCACACACCAATTGTGGGAGAGGAATAAAGTTTCATACTAAACAGTCAAATAACCCTGTTCGTACCGTTCTAAATGATACGTAACCCCAAAAAAAGATTCATACTAATTTCTACAACCAAGTCTGAATCGGGCTATCACTGAGTATTAAAGTATCATACTGGTTTCTTCATCACAGCCCCAACCAACGCTTTCAAACTCGTTTTTGGACAAATACGTTTTACATATTTTACTAAATTAGCACTTGGCGGATTATCTGAGGTATTGCAATCCCCATCAGCAAGTAGTCAGGAGCGACAGTAGGGTGGCAGGTTTACCTATCAGACCGTAGTGCAAACTCATAATTTGGTTTAATAGCATAATGTGATTCACATTTATCACATTTAAAACCTTCCAAGTTTCTAACTTTTTCCTCAGGTATAACGAGGCTATTACCACAGTTTGGGCAATCAATATCAAACGTTTTATAGTTAAAAGTTACTTGTGATTCATTCTCTTCTCGACTCGCAGTAAACACAGCACCACATTTAGGGTTATTACAGCGCCTGCATTCTCCATTTTTAACTTTGGCAGGAGAGAAAGCAAAACCGTCATTACATATAGGACAACAGCCGATCTCAATACTATTTGTGGTCAGTACTAAATTACCAGACATATAAGGTTCGAGATCTCTAGCTATTTGGGCTATCTTTTCTCGAACGTTTCTAGACTCATGCTTAACAGCCTTTCTTGGCTCTGCTAGGTGAAGGAAGTTACCTAGCTTGTGATAATTTTTTGTTAACCATTTAACTTCTGGTATTTTCTGCTCACCAAGCTTTAACCAACCTTCTGTTGGGGGTTCTTTCGTTTGCTCTAAATTGAAATGAACAACACAGTTAGAAGTGGCCAGACTGTCAATTTCTTCCAGTATTTTCATTGCCTTATGTGGCTGCCAAGTCTCAACAACAGCTTTAGGTAACTTGTTCAGTCCATGAAGTATTTTCTGGTAGACAATAGCCTCAATGCTAAATCTTAGTTCTAAGCATGCGTAGTAGTGATCAACAGGAGAATTAGAACTTAGTAATGCCTTAGCCCTTTCCCAGTGCTTTGATTTGTCGTAAATATCGAATACCGACATAATTCTCCTAAAAACTAAAAAATGTTATGGATAATGTCACCTATCTGTATAAAGCACCCACTACAGCTCGTTTAACTGCGATTGAATATCCAGAAATATCAGACGCATTCATATTTTTCAATTCAAATAGATTACCGTATTGGTACAACTTAACATTGGTTGACTCTATATCTTTGATCTTGAACGTCTCGAATACCACGACATCATCCAACCCTTTCAGGGTTTCGTTCGTGATTATTGGAGTGCTTCCTATACCAAATGTCGCCCCTTTGATAACACTAAGTGAATTTCTATACGAACAATAAATCTCGGTTTTTTCTCCATATTCAGATGAACTACTAAAGAACAAACAAGCATCACTATTAAGAGCTACGTCCTTTGCTCGACTTTGAATAGAACTATCTGTGAAGTGGTAACCGACAAAACCACTAACGATAGCGATAGAAGCAAGAGATACCAATAGAATTTTTCTCATTTTCAATTCCTTATATTAAATAGTTATTAGGAGCTTAACATCGTTATTCTATCTATATCGTATCATCTAGTAATTTCATAAATTTCGCAAAGCCGCTGACATCAGTTAAATCTAAGTCTTCAAGCAGTGGATAACCTAGTTTTCTAAGTACCTCGACATAACCCTCAATAAAAAACACAAGAACACTGCAAAGGAATAGGTAGTTTACTTTGTTTCGCTCGACTTCTTCCATCGGGTGAACGTTGTGAGCAGTATTTACTTGCATCAAAGAGTCAAAACCTGTGTGAGTATGGGATGACCAGAATGAATACTTATTACAAACGTATTTTGGGATACCAAGCTCTTGTCCAAGTTGATACCAAGGCAAAGGTTTCCAGTCATTCTTTTTAGGCTTCTCAAATTCGTTTTTTTTAAGCTTTGTAGTTAAATCCTCAATTAACCTTTGTTCATAGCGCATTTTCTCTGCTAAATCAGGGGAAGTAACCAGATCTGTATTTTTCGCCCTATTTTTATAACCACACAGTTGATACCAATTAAGTCGATCATAATTCAGTTCTTCAACAAAGTAGTGATACGCAATAGTCACTAAGTTTTCATAACACACCCGTAAAAGTGCAACTACGCTGGATGTATCGTAAGAAGTGAACCCACCTTCGATATGGTTGAGGTCAAGCTCACTAGTCATGAGCATTTCGGTCGTATTGATGTGCTTCAATAGTTTAATAGCAGCAACATTCAGGAAATAATAATTTTCATCAGTTTCGTTGATAAACTCGTAGCCAGACTCGAATATATTACACGCGACTTTATAGAACAAAGCGTAATCATCACTTTTTACCACAAACTACCCCCTGCTGTTCGAATATGGCTAAATCGCTACCGAAACGATTTACGCTTAATATCACACTAGATGCATTAGATATGCTACATAAAAATAGAGTTTCTAGTAAATTATTAAGGCTAGCTCAAACTAAGAATAGGGCAGAAATGTTTCAGCCAGATCAGGCTGAAACGAAGATGGACAGAAGTTATTTTCAGAAAGTTGAACGCAGGTTCAACTCCCACTTCCGAGTGGGTTCATATCCACTAGTTTTTGGTAGAAAGTTGTTCGAGAATTTTTTGACTGTTTTCGGCTGTTGCGATCGTTGCCTTCATAACTTGTGCCGAAGCAATTGAGAGCAATCCACCTAGCGCAAGTCCCAAGCCCGGTATAATACCGCTGATCACTACGACTGAAGATGTATTATATGTGGAGCCTAGTTGTGCCAGTATGGCAATAGTGAAAAGCACACCTATGACAACCAGTAGCCAACCAACTCCTTCTACAAAACTGTATACTTTTTTCCCTGTACTATAATTCGAGCTAACTTCTTTTGCCGAAGCTACTTGGAGGTTTTCAACATTACTCTGAGAAAATATCTTTATGGCTTGTTCTTCTGATTCAGCTTCGATTTCGACCCGTTGCGCTATAAAGCGCTGACTTTTGTAAGCGTAAATTTTCTCTTCACTTTCAGCGCAGTTTAGTTCAACTGCTGCTACTTGATTGCCTTTACGCAAAATTTCGTACTTGTTCATATATGCCCTTATCAACCTAACCTAAAATAATAACCTTAAACACACTAGCCGATATGAACTAAAACCACCAAGCGTTAGTAGTTAGCCTTTAGCGCCTTGATATGTACTTTTATCCAATCATACACAACTTTTGCTTACCTCGATTAACAGCCAATACAATAAACACTTATTTTACACATGAGGTTATTGAAATGCTTAGACTTAGAAGTTCCTTCACTACTCTTAATGCAGCTATCCAGCACGATGGATTCATCATCTACCAACATGGTAAGTTAAAATATGTACATGGTTCTGAGTGGAACTGGATAGAATGTCCCCGAATGGATGAGTATCAAGCACTATCCGAGTTATGTGATCATGGATATCTCAAAAAAGACAGTGTAATAGATAAACATACAATGGTGTTTGCCATTACTACCGAAGGAAAAACGTTCTGGCAATCGAACTGTACCGCCAAGTAGTTTTTTATCCATGCACAATATTGAGATCTATAGCAAAAATTAAACGCTATAGATCTCACTCTATTAAATATGAAGACAGGGGGCGCTATAACATCCCATACAAAACTAACTACATATTTAGTTATTAGAAAAGTAGGTCAAATGATGGCAAAAGAAATGTGTCCCAAATTTTAGGCTGGCACACTTTGGGGCATGAACGAGTCAGTGGTGAGCACTTGTGATCACCAAGCGACTCTGTCGTATTTTAACTCTCACCATTTGAGTCAAACCAAAAATCTAAATCATCCGTATCATCTTCGTAACTAGGTTCTTGGTTTCCAATTTGTACTACACTATTCGCGCCAAAACCCACTCTTTGGGATTTTGGTTGTATACTCATTTCTAGACCCAGCCCCTCAATTACTCTGAGCAATGTGCTTAATCTAACATCATGACCAGCCTCAATACGTGAATATTGCTGCTGCTTCATCCCTATCCGCATGTACATATCTTTTTGTTCCAGCTTTAAATACTTCCTCCGCTCCAACAAAAACAGAGCTATTTTTTTAACATCGTCGTCCATTGAGCCACCACACAACATTTTATTTCAAACAACATATTAGTTGTATCAAGTTGGGCATACAACATATTGATTGTCCCCATAGTTTAATACAACAAATATGTTGTATTGTTGGCAATATACAACTTATATATTGTGTATTAAACGCTCCGATCTTATTAAAATTAAGTAAAACACCTATAAGGCGAAAGTTATCGTTAGTTAGGAAGGTAGAGCAAGTAGAGCTCCAATAGAAGAATTGAGCACCTCCTGTCATCGTTCACAGAAAATACGCACCTTGGCTGTTTTTGAATTTGAATAGCCACCAATATAGTAACCACTTTTTGAATGAGCAAAAGTATGTCAAATCACGGCTCGGTGATACTGTGAATCAATTAGGTGTAAGTTCGAATGGGGCATAACTGAGCTGCAAAGATCGTAGGTATGAGATCTAGTGTAGTTATAGAGTTTTTCCCACAGATTCAATCCACGTTGGTACGTTGGCTCTGTACCAGTTCATGTATATTGATGCGTCTGGTTTATTTCGACTAGTTAAAATGTTTGTCACTTCAATAAGAATCCATGTCTTGGCTATAACCAAATGTTTCTCTAGCAATTTGGAAGAAAATTTGGAGTTAAAGCTAGCGTACTTCTCGGCAATTGACTGATAGTCGTGAGAATTCCCCAGACCTCGAACTAATGGAGCTAAGTCAATAGCAGGGCTACCGAAACCAAATCGCTCCCAATCGAACAGTACAAGCTCGCCATTATTTCTTGTTCCCCAATTTCCATCATTACTATCACCAGAAATCAACCCCGAATGTTCAAACAACTCTTCTGAACGAGATTGAATACTTAAAATGGAGTCTTGAATCACTTTAGGAAACTTTAACGTCTCTAGTGCCAATTCTGTAGCATCTAAAGACCATGAATGCCCTTTTACGGAAAACGACGGTCTATAGTGGGATTGGTGGATATGAGCTAATTGCTTAAGTGTCCCAATATTGTTATTTAGTTCATCTAAAGTAATCTTATTGGGGATGTATTCAATGAACAAATTATTACCATCTATTTTGAGTAACTTGGGTGTCTTCACGCCTACAAGTTGCTTGGCTGCAAATTGATAAAAGCCCATTTCTACGGGAGAGACATTTTGCTTTTTAATGCACCGCACTCCCTCATATTCTTCTAGCGATACGAGAGCAGATCCCATCCTTGATAAATCTTGAGATTTCATTAATTCCCTTTACGTATAACTGTTTTTTGAAACACTTTTACCAATTAACTTGCTCTGTCTATATTGTGAACACATTGTGCTTATTACAAGTGGCATTTTAAAAATATCAGTGGATTACCAAAAGTTTTCGCATAATTTCAGGTATGGAAAAGGGCTAGAAGGAACAGTGAATGTCACTAACCTCAAAATGATAATGGGGCAGATTCGATTCAGTCAGAATCTGAATCAGGAAAACCTCTTTCGAAACTCGCGTGGTGTTAATCCAACAATATTGATAAAGGCCTTTCGACATGCACTGATATCTTCGTAACCAACTTGGTTGGCTATCCATTCAAATGAGTGTTTTGTACTTTCCAGGTAGTCACATGCATTCTGTATTCTGAGACGCTGCAAATACTGATTTGGATTGTAACCCGTAGCCTTTAGGAACCGTCTTTGCATAGTACGTTCAGTAAGGTTTACTTGCTTCGCTAACTGATGTATCGATAACGGTTCCATATGACCTTGATGCATTATTTGTTGAACCGAAACAATCACCATATCACCATGAGCGAACGATGGTTTGAATTGTTGATAATAGCTCTGTTCTCTCTGCGCGGTGTCGATAACAAGTGTTTTACCAAGTTGGCGAACAACCCTGGGAGAAGAATATTTAGAGACCAGTTCAAACCCGAGATCCAGCCACGACATCATACCGCCCGCCGTCACTATGTCACCGTGATCGATCAATATCTTAT
>NZ_JAWLID010000058.1:0-713 GCF_033042495.1 Vibrio sp. EA2
TCCCAAAGCTTACTGCATGAGCATCTCGTCGAAATTGCATGCATAAATCGAGAGTATCATCCATTTCAATATTTACGCGAATAAATTCCATTTTACACTCCGTACTTTAAGTAGATTAACCTAACGCCCGCTTAAGTGGTGAGCAACGTTGCCACGACACTCAACCATTACACCGTAAACACTAAAGCTAAATCAAACTAAAACCGCCGAGCGTTGCGAATCCGTCTTAAAGCGTTTGTTATGTGTTTAATGCGCACTAAAGTGTTTCCCTATACATTGACCACTTATTTACTAAGTTTACTAATTTATCTGTTTCAGCAGTTGCTTCTCCAGTTGCAGGTATTGAACTAGCTTCTGCGTCAAAAAGAACATCAACGATTACATCCGCCTGTTCAAAAGAGCACAATACTAAACAAAAGTGCTCACTTCTCTGGCCTGTATATAATTCTGGAGTTTTAACCATACCACTTAGCAATGCAGTAGCGACGACAGAGGCTTCAGCAACCTCTTCTTGCCGTAAAACTTTAAGCGTTTCTTCCAACTCGGAAACCCTAAATGCATTTTTCTGTCTACAAATCGATCTATATTCTTCTGTCTTCATTAACTTAGAATTCCACAGGTTAATAGTTCGAACACATAACGCCCAATTAAGGGGTGAGCAACGCTACCACCCAAGCTTAAAGTATTGTGCCATAAACACTTAACTTGAAGTA
>NZ_JAWLID010000059.1:0-673 GCF_033042495.1 Vibrio sp. EA2
TTAATACGTCCTTCATCGCCTCTGACTGCCAAGGCATCCACCGTGTACGCTTAGTCACTTAACCATACAACCCGAAGGAGTTTCGAATTGACGTTAAACAACCAAAGTTGTCTCTCATTATTTGAATGAGCGAGAGACATTTCGATTTTGCCGGACTCAAATTCCAAGAACACTTGAATGTGTTTTTAGTTGTATTCAATTAAGAATACTTTGAGAACTTTACAAACAATTCATTATTCACGAGGAATAAAGATTGTTTTGTCAGCTTTCCAAATTGTTAAAGAGCTAGATTTCTTTCGAAACCATTTTTAAAGATTCTTAAGGAAAAACCCTTAAAGATGGTGGAGCTAAGCAGGATCGAACTGCTGACCTCCTGCGTGCAAGGCAGGCGCTCTCCCAGCTGAGCTATAGCCCCATCAAGGTGTGTCGATACTGTATGCCAATTCCTTGGGAAGGGAATTGGTGGGTCTGAGTGGACTCGAACCACCGACCTCTCGCTTATCAGGCGAACGCTCTAACCACCTGAGCTACAGACCCAGTATCGTCTCTTTTACATAAACCGTATCAATCTGTGTGAACACTCATCGCAATAATCATCGTATAAGGAGGTGATCCAGCGCCAGGTTCCCCTAGCGCTACCTTGTTACGACTTCACCCCAGTCATGAACCACAA
>NZ_JAWLID010000060.1:0-665 GCF_033042495.1 Vibrio sp. EA2
TGCGACACTAGCTCAGTTGGTAGAGCGCAACCTTGCCAAGGTTGAGGTCACGAGTTCGAACCTCGTGTGTCGCTCCACTTTCTTTTAAATAGAGAGTGATAGCTCTCATTGTGCTTAACAATGAATACGGACGCGGGATGGAGCAGCCTGGTAGCTCGTCGGGCTCATAACCCGAAGGTCGTCGGTTCAAATCCGGCTCCCGCAACCAAATTAAGATTAAACGCACTAGCGGTTAGTCATGCGACACTAGCTCAGTTGGTAGAGCGCAACCTTGCCAAGGTTGAGGTCACGAGTTCGAACCTCGTGTGTCGCTCCACTTTCTTTTAAATAGAGAGTGATAGCTCTCATTGTGCTTAACAATGAATACGGACGCGGGATGGAGCAGCCTGGTAGCTCGTCGGGCTCATAACCCGAAGGTCGTCGGTTCAAATCCGGCTCCCGCAACCAAATTAAGATTAAACGCACTAGCGGTTAGTCATGCGACACTAGCTCAGTTGGTAGAGCGCAACCTTGCCAAGGTTGAGGTCACGAGTTCGAACCTCGTGTGTCGCTCCAATTTGATAGCTCTCATTGTGCTTAACAGTGACAAAATGCGACACTAGCTCAGTTGGTAGAGCGCAACCTTGCCAAGGTTGAGGTCACGAGTTCGAACCTCGTGTGTCGCT
>NZ_JAWLID010000061.1:0-605 GCF_033042495.1 Vibrio sp. EA2
ACACGAATTTCGTGGCTTAAACTGTAAATAATACGATAGTGACCGAAAATGATTTCACGATAGTTTGTATGGGGCATTTCAGGAACGAAACGCCCCATTTCAGGCATACTGCTGAGTAACTCAGTTTTATCGAAAACCTCATTTACCCACTTTTCAGCAGCAGACGGATTGTCTAACGAAATAAACTCAGCCGCATCACCGAGCTTTTGAAGAGCTAAGGGAGACCAAACTACTTTCATTTCTTAATGCGCCCTAACACCTGAGCTCGCGCATCCTCATTTGAAACACCAAGACCTGAAGCTAATTGAGCTTCTGCTGTGCGCATTTCTTCCAATAACTCTATTTTCTCTTGCATTGCTTCGTATTCCGCAACATCAAGAACAACAGCAACACCTTTACCGCGTTGTGTAATTACCAACGGACGACGAGTCTCATTGATTTGTTTGATGTAAGAAGCTACACCGGCACGAAACTCAGATAGCGGCTGAATATCTTGATCGAAATGAATGCGACTCATGTTGAACCTCAATTAGTACAAAGTAACGTACAAATAATAGTTCAACTAATAGTTATGAGCAAGAACTTGATACTGTGTTATAACGCCC
>NZ_JAWLID010000062.1:0-532 GCF_033042495.1 Vibrio sp. EA2
GGCGTTATGCCACAAGAGTAAATCTGTAAATGGGGTTGTATGAAATCATCATTAAGAAAAAGCGGGACAGGTTTTGAGTTTCAATATGAGTTCGGCTGTGAGGATATCAATGGAGTTCTGACTAGTGCTGAATTGATAGATGGAAGCCTTGTCGTATCTACTGAGCTAAAACCAATAAGTAGCAACCAACGTGATGATATAGCTATGCTTCTTAGCCATATCGAATCAGTCACAGATATCGTTGTACGCGAAGCACAAATTAGAAAAAACTTGCTCAATTATTGCCGTAATCACAAAGGACAATTTAACAACACGCAGCTAAAAGTTAAGTTTTCAAGTTCTGTTATCCATACCTTTAACGTAGAGCTTCGCTCGGTAGATAGTGATGGTGTAGGCTTTAGCATAGTGGCATAACAAAGCGTTTAAGACGGATTCACAACGCTTGGCATTCTCAGTTTGATTCAGCTTAAGTGTTTACGGCGCAATGCTTTAGGTAAGGTGGTCGCGTTGTTCACCACTTAACGCGGCGTTA
>NZ_JAWLID010000063.1:0-531 GCF_033042495.1 Vibrio sp. EA2
TACCACCTTAATCACTAAAATCAACGCATAGTAAAAATGCCACGCGTTGCGAATCCGCCTTGAAGCGTTTGTTAGGTTAATCGTTTTTCTGCCAATTGCCCACGCTCACCAAGCTCTCCGACATCAAACCAACCATGTTTGCGATAGAAACTAACGGCTTGCAAATTTTCAGGAATATAGCGTAGCTGAGCATATGCACATTGCTCGTTTTTGAACTTAGCACATATGAAATCGACTAGTTTTTTACCTAAACCGTTGTTACGAAATTCAGGTAACAAATACAGCAAGTTAATATAGCCAAACCTTATACCTTGATCATCCATCAAGCCATTTCGAAATTCTATTTGACCGATGATCTCATTGTTTTTGAGAACATGGTAAAAGCCAGAATCATCAAATGTACTTAGCTTTGTAAACCACGCTTTAGTTTCATCAACACTAAAACCTGCATCATTCCCAAAGCTTACTGCATGAGCATCTCGTCGAAATTGCATGCATAAATCGAGAGTATCATCCATTTCAATATTTACG